>JAUIMJ010000074.1 GCA_030433295.1 bacterium
ACATATGTCAACAATGACCGACTTTTCTTTCATGCTGCCGAGCATGGCTTTTGTGATTAATTTTGGCGCGACATCACCCGGAACAAGCACCGCACCGATCACCAGATCCGCTGTGGCAATTTCTCGCTTCAGAGCGCGCTCGCTGGAAAACACCGTGCGCGCTCTCCGATCGGCATTGCTGAAGGGAGCAAGGCGATCGGGATTAATGTCCATGATGGTAACGTCTGCCCCCATACCAAGGGCAACACGAGCGGCGTTACTTCCGGCAACACCCGCACCAACGACGACGACATGAGCAGATGGTACGCCGATAGCCCCTCCGAGCAGAAGTCCGGGTCCTCCGGAGTGTGTTTGCATGGCATACGCCCCGCATTGAATAGCAAGTTTTCCGGCGATTTCGCTCATGGGTTCGAGCAGGGGGAGGCGTGCACTATCGGTTGTCAGTAAGTCGTAGTCCAGGGCAACCACACCGGATGAAACAAGCGCACTCGTGAGGTCTTTGCATGCTGCGGGATGGAGAAAGCAAAAGATGCTCAGGTTCTCTCGAAAATACTGGTATTCCTCCGGATCGGGTTCTTTGACTTTCACCAGTATGTCACAATTCCGCCAGACGTCAGCGAGTGTCGACTGGATCTTTCCTCCCGCCAGCTGATACTCATCGTCGCTGAATCCACTGAGTATTCCAGCGCGGGTTTCTATGAGTACTTCATGTCCGGCGCTCACCAGTTCTGCGGTGCCATCAGGGGTAATACCGACTCGTGACTCACCCTGCTTCCTCTCTCTTGGGACGCCGATTTTCAAAGCATTCTCCTTCTTTTTGATGAGCCCGAACGGCAGACAGTAAGCGCATGTAACAAGGGCGGATACTCGAGCGGAATATCACCTGGTGCCTTCGGCTACCTGCGTATTTGATCCATGAGATGAATGTAGCGCGGGTGTGATTGCTAGACAAGACCCCGCAATTGCAGATACTCTTTGCGGCATACTACCAAGGGAGGCCATTGTCGTGTCTACGCGAATCATTGATGGTAAAGCGATCTCCAAAGAGCTGGAGACACAGTTTGCGGCTGAGGTCGAAGCCTTAGCAGAAAACCTGGGACGCCCGCCTGCGCTCGCGTTGATCGAAGTGGGTAAGAATCCCGAGTCGGCAAGTTATCTTAAGATAAAGCGCAGTCGAGCGCGAAAAATCGGTATCGCGGTGAGAGAGCTGGCCTTCGACGCGGATGCAGAGGCTGAGCGCATTATCGATGGTATTGCGCAGCTTAATACCGACCCGGAAGTTGACGGAATTCTGCTGCAGTTGCCCCTTCCTGAGCATTTGGACGCTCAGGCGCTGTTGTCGAAAATTGATCCGGCAAAAGACGTGGATGGATTGCACCCCCTCAATCTCGGCTATTTGTGTGCCGGCTTGCCATGCCTTAGTCCTCCTACTCCTCAGGCATGTGTCTTGTTGGCCAGGGAAGCCCGTACACTACTCAGCGAAAGTTCAGATTTAAGCGGTCTTCATGTCGTAGTAGTTGGGCGTTCGCTGCTGGTCGGAAAACCCACCGCAATGCTGTTCACTCACGAAAATGCCAGTGTAACCCTGCTGCATTCAAAGTCTCGCTCAATTGAGAAGCATTGCAAATCGGCGGATATTCTCGTTGTCGCCTGCGGAGTCCAGTCACTGCTTGGAGAGAAGCACATCAAAAAAGATGCGATCGTCATCGATGTGGGTATGCACTGGCAGGATGACGGCAGCGTTTGTGGAGATGTCGATGTCAGTGGGATTGAAGGTCTTGCTGCAGTCCGCTCTCCGGTGCCGGGAGGAGTAGGTCCGTTAACTGTCACCATGCTACTAGGGAATGTTATCAAAGCCTGGAAACATAGTTGAGCGGTCTGCAGAGACCGAGTGTTTAAGTGTTTTTAAGGCCGTCTGCACCCGGAGAAAGAGTGGGCCAGGATTCGGTCTCAGGTGTTCCCCGGTGTATGACTTAATCGCTTAAAACTGCTACCTTTAGCCCACTCCTCCAGATATCTCACCACGTCGTCGGGCTTGCCGGGACGGATTCGCTGGAAGAGCTGTTTTTTGGTACTGCATTGAATTACTTTCCCTCGGGAAGGATCCGGAGAATATGGCAACAGAAGTAGCGCAGACCCTCGAGTTAAAAAGAACCCCTTTATATTCATTACATTCCGAACTCGGCGCCAAGTTCACAGGATTTGGTGGCTGGGAGATGCCGGTCAGCTACTCCGGTTTGAGTGATGAGCATAAGACCGTTCGGGAAGCGGCCGGGCTTTTTGACGTAAGCCACATGGGGGAGTTTATCGTGTCCGGCGATGATGCTTTGCCCTTTCTTCAGTACGTCACGTCTAATGACGTCGCGAAGCTTTCTCCCGGAAAAGCCCAGTACAGCCTTCTGTTAAATGAAGATGGAGGGGTCGTCGATGACATCATCATCTACATGCTTGCTGATTCACGGTATCTTCTCTGCGTCAATGCGGCGAACTCCGACAAGGATTTTGCCTGGCTTCAAAAGAACAATGCAACGAGTGCTACGCTTGAAGACGTCTCCGGCGAATTTGCCCAGATCGCAATTCAGGGGCCCCGGGCTCGTGAGATCGTAGCGCGTGTCTTTGCGGAAAGCGATATAGATTTTTCGGCGGATAGTCTTATCCCGTTTACTTTTGTTGAAAGCACCTTTGCTGCCTCAAGCGATGTGATAATCGCCTGTACGGGGTACACGGGCGAGGACGGTTTTGAGATATTTTGCACTCCTGATGCCGCGGTGCAGCTATGGACCAGACTTGCTGAAGAGGGAGAAGAATTCGGCGTGAAACCTGCCGGCCTTGGTGCTCGGGATACGCTGAGGCTCGAGGTCTGCTACCCATTGCACGGGCATGAACTCAGAGATGATATCCCTGCGACCAGTTGCAGGGTCTCCTGGGTTATCAAGTTTGCGAAAGGCGGGTTCATAGGAAAAGACGCACTTGAAAACCTGCGGGAATCCGGAGCCGCGGTGCCCAGACTTGTTGGATTTGAAGTGAAAGACAAGGGAATTGTTCGAGCGGACGCTCCCTTGTTTAGCGAAGATCGAAAGGTTGGCTTTTCGACCAGCGGGACGCAGACGCCCACGCTTGGTAAGGCAGTTGCCCTGGGTTTTGTTGAGAAAGAGTTCTCCAAACAGGGGACGATGCTTGAAGCGGAAGTGCGCGGGCGTCGTTTGCGTGTTGAAGTAGTGCCGCTTCCATTTCTTAAGAGTAAGTGAGCTGTGCACCATAGAGAGATTACCTCGGTGTAACAGCGTTCCATAAACAGTATGTGAGTAAACCAGGAGTGATAGAGCAGAATGAGTATCCCCGCTGACCTACAGTACACAGAAGAACATGAGTGGACACAGTCGGTGAATGCCGGACTAAACGTCGGAATCACTGACTACGCGCAGCAAGAGCTTGGTGATGTGGTTTTTGTTGAACTGCCGGAAGTAGGCGCCACCGTGACTAAGGGAGATTCGTTCGCTACGGTCGAATCGGTAAAAGCGGTGAGTGAAATATACGCTCCCGTCGATGGGGAGATAGTTGCCGTAAACGATGCTCTCGCTGACGCACCGGAAACTATCAACCAGGAACCGTACGGAGCGGGCTGGATGGTGACCATTGCGCCTTCTGATAGCAGTCAGCTGGAAAGCCTGATGTCGGCCGAAGCATACACCGCATTTGTGGCTGAAGTGTCCAAGTAGCCAGGCCAGGGAAGTAGAAACAAACAGATTTCATTACAAAAGGGAGAGGTTTCCAAGAATGAATGCACAGCTTGAGAATATCGATAAGCAGGATACGGCGATGCTCAAACAGAACGACTCCTCTTCCCGCTTGTATACCGATGAGTTTGTTTCACGTCACATTGGCCCGCGAAAGGAAGATATTGCGGAGATGCTTGCGTACCTGGGTTTGTCATCTCTTGATGAGCTCGTCGATAAGACGGTTCCGGATGCAATTCGCATGAAGGGACGCCTCGATATTCCCTGCGCCAGAAGTGAATTCGAAATGCTGGGCGAAGCCCGTTCGATTGCCCAGCATAACTCCATACGCCGAAGTTTAATTGGGCTGGGGTATCAGGATACCATCACCCCGCCGGTGATTCTCCGGAACGTCATGGAGAACCCGGGATGGTATACGCAGTACACACCCTATCAGGCTGAAATCGCCCAGGGGAGATTGGAGGCTCTGGTCAACTTCCAGACCATGGTTTGTGATCTTACGGGACTTGAGCTTGCTAACTCATCCTTGCTGGACGAGGGGACGGCCGCAGCGGAAGCTATGACCATTTGCTCTCGCGTGAGCAAAGGTGCGCAGCGCAATAAGTTCTTCGTGTCCGAGCTCGTGCATCCCCATACTCTTGAGGTGGTGCAGACTCGAGCGACGCCCCTTGGCTTCGAAGTCGTTGTCGGTTCGCACAATGATATCGAGATTGACGATACGTATTTTGGTTGTTTACTGCAGTATCCTGCCAGTGACGGCCGAATCTTTGATTATGAGGCTTTCACGACGCGTGCGAAGCAGTCAAACGCCCTGGTAATTGCGGCTTGCGACATTCTTTCGCTGGCCCTGCTACGCCCTCCGGGTGAGTGGGGCGCGGATATGGCTGTTGGCTCCAGCCAACGCTTTGGCGTTCCGCTTGGCTATGGCGGACCGCATGCTGCCTTTCTTTCGACGAAAGAGTCGTTCAAACGTGAGATCCCTGGACGGATTATCGGAATCTCTAAGGACGCGGAGGGGCAAGCGGCCTATCGGCTGGCCCTGCAAACGCGTGAGCAGCATATCCGGAGAGAAAAGGCGACGAGTAACATTTGTACTGCGCAGGTTCTTCTTGCGATTATGGCCAGCATGTATGCGGTCTACCATGGTCCGCAAGGTATCCGAGCGATCGCGGAGAAAGTCCGAAGACTGACAGCGACGCTGCGGACGTCGCTTCTTACCTCCGGGGTGGAGATTCTGGAGGGCTCGATTTTCGATACCATTACGAGCGGAAACCTCGGCGAGCACGAGGACGCGGTACGGAAGCGTGCGCTGGCGAACGGGTTTAACTTTCGCTATTTCGGCGACGGTCGGCTCGGCATCACGCTCGATGAGACGGTAAGCCTTGAGGATATTCCAGCCATCCTTGATGCCTTCTCCGTATTGCCCGGCGTTGATGTAAGCGCAATCGACGTCCAGAGTATCTGGGCTACGACGAGTGCCGGGTACGAAAGTGGTATTGCACGAACATCTCAGTACCTCCAGCATGAGGTATTCAATACCTACCATTCTGAAACATTATTGCTGCGCTACATCCATCGTTTGCAGTCAAAGGATCTGTCTTTAACGACGTCGATGATTCCGCTGGGCTCCTGTACGATGAAGCTCAATGCCACCGCCGAGATGATTCCGGTAACCTGGGATTCTATGGGCCGTTTGCACCCCTTCGCGCCCGCGGATCAGGCAGAGGGGTACAAGCAGATGATCGACGAACTGGAGTCCTTACTCGCAGAAATTACGGGAATGGCTGCGGTCTCTTTGCAGCCAAATGCCGGTTCGCAGGGGGAGTATGCAGGTCTGCTTGCAATTGCTGCGTATCACCGGGCTGCCGGTCAGGAAGAGCGTACGGTATGTCTGATTCCTCAGTCCGCTCACGGTACAAATCCGGCCAGCGCGGTTATGGCGGGAATGAAGGTTGTCATCGTTCGCTGCGATGAGAATGGAAACATAGATCTTGCGGATCTCCGAGAGAAAGCTGAAGCGGCCGGTTCCCAGCTTTCCTGTCTGATGGTGACCTATCCGTCAACGCATGGCGTTTTTGAGGAGTCCATCGTTGAAATTTGTGAAGTTATCCATGGAAACGGCGGGCAGGTTTATATGGATGGCGCAAACATGAATGCTCAGGTCGGCGTGTGCCGGCCCGGCGACTTCGGGATCGACGTGTGTCATCTGAATCTTCACAAGACCTTTTGTATTCCCCATGGGGGCGGGGGACCTGGAGTCGGTCCCATTGCCGTAAGAGAACACCTGCAGGCATATTTGCCTGCGCATGCCCTTGCAGAACGTGCCGAGGGTGGTGTGGGGCCTGTCTCTTCGGCACCCTTTGGTTCGAGCAGCATACTTCCGATTCCGTGGATGTACATTCGTATGATGGGAGGCGATGGGCTGACCGAGGCGACGAAGGTCGCAATTCTCAACGCCAATTACATGGCTAAGCGTCTCGAGGATAGCTATCCCGTTCTCTACCGTGGCGCCAGAGGAATGGTCGCTCATGAGTGCATACTCGATTTGCGTAACTTCAAGCGGGAAATTGGCATTGAGGTCGCGGATGTCGCAAAACGGCTCATGGATTACGGCTTCCATGCACCTACGGTTTCTTTCCCCGTGGTAGAAACACTGATGGTCGAGCCGACTGAGAGTGAGTCCCGGGAAGAACTCGATCGATTCTGCGATGCTATGATTTCTATTCGGGAAGAGATTCGTGCGGTAGAGGAAGGCCGTGCCGATAAACTGAACAATCTCCTGAAAAACGCGCCGCATACGGCACAGCGCGTGTGCTCTGATGATTGGGACTACCCGTATAGTCGGCAGGAGGCTGCATATCCTCTGCCGTATGTTCGGGAATCTAAGT
Source organism: bacterium (assembly GCA_030433295.1). Taxonomy (GTDB): domain Bacteria; phylum Bdellovibrionota_C; class UBA2361; order SZUA-149; family SZUA-149; genus JAUIMJ01. The sequence continues at coordinate 6,626 of JAUIMJ010000074.1, forward strand.
TCTGGCCACCGGTGGCTCGCGTCGACAATACCTACGGGGACCGAAATTTGATTTGTAGCTGTGTGTCTACTTCGGATTTCGAGTAGCGAAGATTACTCTTCAGACATTCGTTCGATGAGTTGATTCTGTGTGAGGCAGCACAGACCCTGGGAGCGCGCCTGCTCCGGTTCCTCAGGTGTTACAAAACCCCAGAGCGCGAAGGCGAGTTCAATGGTATCTAGTTTTCCGTGCGACTCCTGCAGCTCTCGTAAGTTGTGAAGAGAGTCGTCAACAAACAAGAATGTTTCACCAGGGAACGCAGCTAATACATTTTCCAAATGCACACTCTTTGCCGTGCCCTCGTCGCCGGCGTAGATATGCTCAGGCGCAATGCTCAGTCCAAAGTGCCCGCAGAGTTCCAGAACCGCAGCCTTGTTTTTACGGGTGATTATTATCAGTGGTTTCCTCGAATAGCTCAGAATTGTTTGCCACAGGGGCTCGAAGGGGGTGTTGAGACTGAGCCATTTCTCTCTGGCAGCGGAAATAAAGTCCATTCTTGTTGAGAAAAACAACTCCTCTCTCTCGGGCAGACCCATGGGGTCGGTCACGACCAGGTGCCGAAATTCGCCCTCGTTCAACACGGCTGCTGACGCTCCTGGGGCCGCTGTCGCTGCCCTATCCGCTGACGCTTTTGAGGCCGCTGTCGCTGCACTATCCGCTGACGCGGATAGTGCCCACCTCCCCAGAACAATCATGTCGCCGGCTCTTGAGGCGCGGCAGTGGTTGCGGGTGAAGCGTTCCAGGTATCCTTTTGGAAGAGCGTCTGTTGATTCTACCGAAGTTAGGCCCAGGGCCCGGGCTGCGGTGACGGCGATTTCGATGGAGGAGTTCATCATCACACCGTCAAAATCAAGAGCTATCATTTCTTTCCCTCTGTCTGAGCTATTCGTCAAGTTTCTGCAGTGACGCAAAGATAGGCAAAACCAGGTTCTCGACCGGGGCGTAATTGTCAGTCAGCACAAAGGAGTATTCATTTTCAGGATAGGAAATACTCTTGTTGATGAGTTTCTGAAGCTGCGGACTTGCGTGTTCCAGCGCAGAAGAGTCGCTCATGGCTACAATGATAACGTTTTGGGCTTCGCTCTTGTTTCGCTCCGGAGAAACCGGATAAATGAAAACCTCTGAAAAGACTGAGCGCAAGGTGTGCACGTATGCCGAGAAGAAACGGGAAGCCTCTCCTTCGATTCCGGTGATAGTATTGGCAACGACGACACCGCCGACGGCGAGACTCGATCGCAGCTCTTCCGCAAACTCCTTTGTTGCGACATGAAAGGGGATGTTCGGCGATGAAGAAAAGACATCTATAAAGATAGCGTCGTATTTTTTCTTACTGTCCGAGGAGTTGTTTCTCGAAAGAAAGCGACGTGCGTCTGCATGGTAGATGTTGCGCTTCTCAGAGTCTTTTAACGCAAAATGAGAGCGAGCGATCTCGGTCATGCCCGGGTCAAGTTCGACTACGTCCATGAACAGGTCGGGATAGTTTCTTGCGAAATGCTTGGGATACGAGTAGGCGCCACCGCCGAGCATCAGGGTCGTCGTGCTTGCCGGATTGAAGGTGAACGCGAGGTCAAAAAACTTTGCGTAGCCACTGCTAATTTGATCCGGTGAATCGACATACATGGTCGACTGAGCGCCGAGAGGATCGGTCAGCAAGAGACGTACTTTGCGGTTTGTACCATTCTCTTCTCTCTCGGCGACCATCACCCGATGGTATTGCGTATCAAGGGTCAACAGGCCGTGCTTCTCAAGTCCGTCGGTGAACCCAAGATAAGCGACATAAAGCACGCTTATGGCAATCAGCACACTGACTCTCAGCGGGAGCAGCTCGCGCGGATTGACGAGAAGTGAGGCCAGCCAAAGCGTAGTTGCCAATACAAAAAGCAGGGTTCCGCTGCCAAGGTAGCTAAAAAGGATGAAGCCGGTTGAAAAGGTGCCGAAAAGACTTCCGATGGTGGAGGCTGCGTAGATACGGCCTGCGGTTCTGCCACTATGCTCGACATCATCGATGGTGAGACGAAGTGCGAAGGGTGTGACCATTCCGAGAAGCACGCTCGCAGGCACAAACAAAAGGCAGGTGGCAAGTAGTGTGCCCCACAGTAGGCTCATCGAGCTTGTGCCTATCATGGCCAGGAGCGGGTAGTGGAGCGGCCCGACCAGGGCAACCAGTACGGCGGCAAGCAACATAATTTTACTGAGCGGGGTGGTGCTCGGGTTTTTGTCTGCGGCGGTACCACCCAGGCTGTAGCCAATGCTCAGGGCGGCAAGAATGACTCCGATTAAACTGGTCCAGGTGACAATAGAGGAACCGAGGAAGGGAGCCACGATGCGCGAACCGGCCAGCTCAAGTGCCATCACAGATGCCCCCGATAGAAATACGACGAGAGACATTCTGTATTCACCGACCTGTTGAGACATGTTTTGTATCCCTCTTCCTGTCTACATCTACGAAATACCGCCCCCGTGACTCACGGGCTCAGCACATGGTCTTAATCTCGCGCTTCAGGTGACAAAATGAAACGAGGAGGCTTTCATAGTGTCATGCTGGAGGTCGTGCCATCAACAAGATATGCAGCGTCCTGCTGATGCCTATATCAAGTCGGCGTATTGGTTTTTTGTCGTACGCGAGCGGTCTAAAAACATTCTGCTTTCGTGCTTTCTGCAGCGCTTACACCTCCTCGAACTCGCCCCTGGGGAGATGCTCCCTGTTCAAGCTAAGTGCGCCACGTAAATTCTACTATTTAACTCGTATATTTTCAGAGTTTCGTCATACCGAATCTTCCGGGTCCCGGGAATAATACTGGCGGATGTTTCTGTCGTAAATTATGCCTAGGTTTAGGGGGATATCCTGCTATTGTCGATGTGGATGACAGGCTCTGTCGGCATAAAAATTAACCGATTATCGGTCAATGTGGTATCACAAAGACCGGACTTTCGCGCGTTTTGCGAAGTATCCCTGGTTACTCGTCCCCCGAGGTTGGCTGGAGGTTTGGAGATTACGTAAGTCGATTCGCGTTCGACGCTTATAATCATGTCGCAAGCTGTTTTGCTCCCTCGTTGATAGCTTGCAGTATTGAGGAAAAGACCATGCCCTCCGTAAAAGCGTATGAGTATCGAGATCGAATAGTTGTTAAGTATTTTGACGACGGCAGGAAGGAGTCTCTGACCTGTCCCCATTGTCATTGGTTCGGTTCTATTGAGGACAAGCCCGAACTTCGCCTCGATGGATTCACTGAGGTCTATTGCCCGGATTGCAATGCGAAACTAGCGATGGTCGCATGCACGGGCGTAATGCCCCCGCACTAAAATTCTGCGTTCCACGTCTCTGTTTATTGCCCTTTTTCGCTGCGATGTGTTTTCGTTGCGATTGCGATGCGTATAGGGTGTCTTGCGCTCACTCTTTGATCATCTTGATCAGTTCTTTCGCCGGCTGAGAGAGAGATTTCTCTTTCCTCACGACAATTCCGGTTTCGGCTTTGCCGAAATGCCTGCTCATGTTTTTCACGTACAGCTTACTCTTGTCCTCTTCGGTCACATAGTACTCATTAATGATCGATATTCCGAGGTTCATACCCACATAGGTTTTTATTGCGGTTCGTCCCACGATCTCCATGGCGAGTTCGTATTCCAGGCCCTTTTCCTCGAATCTCTGGTCGATGATCTTCCGGGTGTTCGAATCCCGTGTCGGGAGCACGAGTGGATAACTTGCAATGTCCTCCAGAGTTATCGTTCCTTTCTTTGCGAGCGGGTGCTCTTTTTGGGCGATCAGGATTCTATTGAACCTTGAGAACACTTTATACTCCAGGCTCGGTGAAACGTTATTGAGCGAGGTGATGCCAAAATCTGCTTCGCCAAGCTCCAGCATACTCGCTATTTCTTTCTGACTACGGTTCAGAATGCATAAATGGCAGTCCGGGTAGCGTGCCTTGAATAGTTTCACGATCCTCGGAAGCAGGTAGATCATCACGGAGCTATGCGTGACGAGCGTGAGGCTGCTCGTGTTGTAAATTCCCCGAGCCTCATTGAAACGCATGTGAAGATTGCCGAATTCCTGAAGAAGGGGTGCGGAGAGCTCCTGCAGAATTTTTCCCTCTGGAGTGATGCGCACTTTCTTTGGCCCGAGCCGCTCAAAGAGCTTAACGCCGAGTTCTTCCTCGAGCGCCTTGACCTGGAGGCTGATTGTGGGCTGCGTTCGGCCGGTTTTCTGTGCGGCGATGGTGAAGTTGCGAAACTTCGCGACGGCCTGAAAGCCCTTAAGTTGTTGGATCTCCATGCATGCTCCAATGGTCGTTTTAGGCAGTTTAGCAATTATTAGAAATTCTGATGCTTATCTGTAAATACATTTACGGGAAGGGAAGTGCAAGAGGGGCAAGGTCTTCGAATCTACGGGAGTTTTCCTCCCCTCAGGGGCTCGATGCTATCTCTGAAGAGCAATTGTGTTGACGCATCGCGCATAACGCTCTTATGCTTGGTTCACTGACGATATATGCGTCCTGTTTAGGTGTCTTCAAATGCTAGTTAAAAAATATAGTGCGGTGGATCGATCCGGCCTGGCTGTGGAGCCTGGTGCTCGGTCGGTGGATAGTTCTGCGTCAGGATATTTGGCCGGGAGATTTCGGACCGTCTTTCGTGCTACTCTGCTTTTTTCTTTGCTGCTCGTTACTTTGGCCTGCATGCCGTCTCGAGGCCTTCTGGAGCCAAATAATCTTCCGCCGGAGCATATTCGCTCGGCCCTTGTGCAGACCCCCAGTCCCGTCTTCAGGAATGGGAAGGACCTGATTGTAATCAAGACGATTGATGGTCAGGAGCCAACCTTCCTTGAGACTAAGGCTATTGTTTCACCGGGAAGACATCGCTTTCAGGTGGAGGTTGAACTCCAGCGGCAGGATCCGGAGGACCCCGACAGCAGTTACGTCGTCAGAGCAGACAAAACGCTGGAGTTCAGTGTTGACGCGGATGGGCGATATCTCATTGATGCTCAGGGGGATGGCGATGAGTTGTGGATATGGGCTGTCGACATGCGTAGTAAGCAAACCGTTGCCGGTGAGCCGCCTCGTCAGATAGATCACAATGACCCTGATCGCGTAGATCGCATTTGGGGAAACAGCGAAAAGTAAATCGATAGTCGCAAGGTTCGCCCAGGGCCGCCAGGCTATCTAATCCTTGCTTGCTTCGATAGCGGCAGCGAGTTGCTCCTCGGTGCGCTCGGTGTAGCGCATGGTCGTGCGTACATCACTGTGGCCCAGCGCCTGCGCGACCAGCCTCACGTCTTTCGAAGAATCCAAAAGACCGTGGGCAAAGGTGTGTCTTAGTTTGTGCGGATGGAGATTCGGCATAGGCTGCGGGGAAAGCGCACAGGCCATCTTGCCAAATCCATTGATAATCCTCCAGATCGTTTTAGGGTTCACCGATAGGCTTTTGGGCTTTTCGATATCGGCGCGATAAAAGCTGAGAAACACGGGAAGACCTTTTTGCATCGATCCACGCATTGTCCCACTCAGACTCGTATAGGCGGGGAATTTTTTTGCCAGTTCCTCATCACACTCTTGTATGTAGGACTCCAAAAGGGGTCTGAGCTCAGAGCTTATATATACATTCCGGAATTTCCGGCCTTTCGTTTTTACATTCTTAAACCATTCGTAGTTTGCGTCCAGTTGTGAGCGAAAGAGAAGACGCACTTCATCAGCCCTTAGTCCCGTTGCGAGAAGGGTGTTCAAGAGAACGTAGTTACGTTTGCTCGCGAAGCTTCCGTTTGAATCCCTAAGGCTCTGTTCCGCCGCGGCCCGGAGTAAACTAATCTCTTCTTCTGTCAGGCCCTGGGGGCGAGAGGTAGCAATGGAGGGTGATTTCACTTCACGCGCAGGATTTACAAAGCCCGGGACTCGTTCCGCAAGCGTTCGACCAAAGTGTTTGATCGTGGCCAGTCGACGGCTCACTGTAGAGGCCGCTTCGCCACGAGAAAGGCGATCGTCAATGTAGTCCTTCGTGCTTTGCAGAGTCCAGTCAGAAACCAGTACCGCAGCAACATTTTTGCCCCTGAAGCTGGCAGCATGGAACTCGAGAAAATATTGCAGGTCGTATCTCTTTGCGCGAGCGGTGTGACCATCACCGGCGGCGTAGTAGCGGATGTAGCTTTCGATAACCTCGATGAGTAGTCGGCTGTGGATTCCGCGGACCTCATCAATCACCTCGCCCGGAAGCGGTGAATGTGAGGGCCTGCCCGGCAACTCAAATTCAAAATACGTATCGCGAGCGTGGCTCTCAGCTTTTTGCCCCGGGAGGGATTGAGCCACAGCAGTCTCATCCTGAATAGTCTGCCCCTGAATAGTCTGCCCCTGAATAGTCTGCCCCTGAATAGTCTGATCGTGTGCAGATTGACGGGATGAGGCGAATTTTTCTTCTTCTTCCAAACGTTTTCGCTGTGCTAAGGCGTTGATAGGTATGTATCTAACATAAAAACTATCGTCTTTTATGGGTGCCCGACAAGGGAATAATATCGCAGTGCTCCAAACAGCAGGGCGTATCCGGCCTGTTAACGCGCTCCGAAACCCTAACTCGCTAAGCTATATTTGGGGGAGTCCGAGAAGGTCCCTGAGAAAGTTCTCCGGGTTCTCATTGCTCGCTGCGGCATTACCGACGAGAACAGTGTCGTAGGGTCTGGATAGAATATTGGTGATATCCTCAGCGCTTGAGATGCAGCTGGCACTGATCATCCGTCTGTCCGCCTGCTCCTTCCAGCGGCGAATAGAGGCATGTTTGTCCCAAAAGAGATGAGCATTTTCTATTGAGCCCATGGAGTATGTTTCTTTGGGGTTAGCGGGGATTGAAGAAATTGGTCGGTTGTTCAGCAGCAGCACCTGCGGATTGCAGGCAATAGCTCTCGCAACTTCCTCGTCGCGGGAGCACTCTACCACGGGAGTGATACCAAGTTCGAGACAATGGTCGATCATGTCCCGTAGCTCAGCCTGGGAAAAGTAATGAACCAGCAACAGTGCGGCATCAGCACCAGCAACGCGACCCTCGATTAACTGATATGGCTCAACAATAAACTCTTTCTGAAGAATGGGTAGTGTGGTCTCTTCTCGGGCTTCCTGCAGGATTCCCAGGGAACCGCCAAAATGTCTGGCATCGGTAAGCACAGAAATGGCTGTGGCGCCGCCGTTTGCATAGGCTTTCAAGAGAGAAGCCAGTTGCAAATCCTCGATGTTCTGCACTCCGGGCGCCTTCAACTTTACCTCAGCGATGAGGCCGGGAGTGTTCTCACTACGTCTACCAAGGGCAGAAATAAAATCCAGGGTGGGTGGAAGTGACGCTATTTTTTCACGCAATTCCTCCTCGCTGGCGAGTTTCCTGCGAGCGGCAACCTCGATGTGCTTTTCTTTGCGAATTGCGTCTAAGAACGTTTCCAATGCTCAATCCATACTTCGCGTGACATACTCCGACCTGCCAAACTCCAACCTGCCAAAATCCGGGCCAACATAGTAGCCAGATGTGTTACTGGAGAAGCTCTCTGCTACTCACTTTTCCATCCGTGCCGTCTTTTGCGGAAAGGATTATTTCTCGGGCATCATCACGAATCATTGAGGATAGAGCATTTATGATTTTGATGTGGCGACTGACTTCGGTCCAGCGTCCACGCGAGGCGTTGCGATACAGTTCGAAGGCGGAAGCCTCCTGTTTGTCGAGCATTTCCTGATAGCTATCCAGACGCTGGAGAAGGGGAACTCTCTGATCCTCTGACATAGATTCAGCAGCGTTTCTCGCGGTAACGATCGCATCCGATAACCTTTGGATTGAGGAGAATAATCGATCGAATACCTGAGTTTTCATAGGGTAAATGGGTGTTAGCCTTTGTTCGCAGTGACGCGTGGTTCAGCGCGGTAAAAATCAAAGCCCTCAATAGCATAGCTTGTCGCTGAGCCCAAGCCAGAGCGTCAGAATCGCACGACTTTGAAGTGATGGAAAAATGAAAATTAGCGGACCCGGGTCACTTTACCTTCGTTTATCGACTAAGCTCCTGCAATAAAACAAGAAAAAATCTTTTCTTAATGATTCACTAAGGGGGGAGTGGCCTCATAACAGACTAGGGAGTCTGGATGAACCCCCTGGGACCTGGTGCTTCTGCCCCGGAACATTTGGGTGTGTTCATCCTTAGCTTGCTGCCGTACTAGCCGGCAGGAGCTGCATATCGTATCAGAATTCATTGTGGAGTAGCTGGGAACCATGAGTGAGGCGGAAATTCGCAAATTACGCGCAAAGCGTGAATTGCAGGAAATGTTGGCGCTTGTTGAGGATTTAAAAGATGAGGACTGGCAGGTTCGCCTCAAGGCGGCGGGCAAGCTCGGAAAACAGCGCAAAACTTCAGAGATGATCGCTGCTGCAGTTCCCGCCCTGATAAAGGCGATCGACGATGTGAATGAGTATGTTGCGAAAGCAGCGGTGCCAGCCCTGGGCGATATCGGTCCTCAGGCCAGCGACTCCATTGATGTTCTCACCAGAACGCTTACCCACGAAGATAAGCAGATGCGCCGATCGGCGGCATACTCGCTTGGGAAGATTGGGGCGAAGTCACTTCCTTCGGTTCCGGAATTAATAAAATTACTTGAGGATTCTGATCCGGAAGTACGAAAAGCCGTTGCCTGGTCTCTCGGTATCATCGGGCCGGAAGCTGTTCCGCATCTGCAGAAAAATCTAAGCCACGAAAATCCCAACGTACGCTCGGGTTGTATGTATGCGTTGGGAAATATCGGCCCTAATGCGATTTCGGCACTTGGAGACATGATACAATGTCTTACTGACGAAAATACCGACGTTCGATACAACTCAGCGAAGTCCATCGGGAATCTTCGTGCGGCCAAGGAAAGTGAGCAGGCCGTTGGTGACCTGATACAGTTGCTCGAAGATAAAGACCCCGATGTCCGCTGGGCCTCCGCCGAAGCTTTGCGCAAGATCGGAACCGAGGAGGCGATGGATGCCTGGAAGGCGTTTGAAAGTAAGCCAAGCGTTCCTGACCTGGTGAAGCAGTTGTTTAACGATGATAAAACGATTCGCCTGGATGCCGCGGAGGGTCTGATCAAAATCATCGGTGAAGATGATGCAGAGCATCTGCCTAAAATAAAAGAAGGTCTAAAAGACCAGCTCTGGAAGATTCGCGTTGCCGTTGCAGAGTCTATCGCTAAGATTGGGCCAAAGGCAGAAGGGGCATCCAAAGCACTAAAGAAGGCCCTAAAGGATGACCACGAGAAGGTCCGCGCTGCTGCTGCTCACGCGCTGGGTAAAATAGGCCCCGGCGCGGAAGTTGCGGTCGTGCGCCTGATTAAAAAGCTGAAGGATGAGCACAAGGAGGTGCGACTGGCCGCCGGCGTTGCCCTTGAGTTGATTGGAACACCTGAAGCTAATAAAGCCGTGCAAAAATTCAGCTGGGAGTAGCTTTCTACGGCTAGTGTACCAGAGAGGTTCAGGCATTCCCGAATTGTTCTTCGATCCAGGTTTTGAGCTCTGACTGGCTGCGCCGGGGTGTCTCCTGTATGATTGCCTTCACATGACTGGGAAAATCGCTCCTCATCAGCCATGCTGCATACCCTCCGTCATCTTCCTCCAGCACCTCACGAAGGGGGCGATCCTTGTGCTTTCCGAAGCCGAACACTACGCTGTTTTCCTTCCATTGCAGGTGATACGTCGGTCCGATCCACTGGGAACGACTGGACTGACAGAACTGCCCCAGTTTTTCCCAGGACAAATCTTTCAGATTGAATGACTCCAGCATGCCCTGGAGCACTTCTCCCGTTGCAGCGACGTCGTCCTCTGCGGCATGTGCGTTACTCATGGTTTTCCCGACAAAACGTTCGTATGCGGAAGAAAGGTTGCGTGGCTCAGATTTCCGCCAGATGACATAGGGGTCAACCACAGATTTTTTATTGAAGAGCACCGGGGGCTGATCTACTCGCTGTAGTTCAGCCTGGAGAAAACTGATATCAAACTCGACGTTATAGCCAATGATGACCTCTGCTTTCTCGAAATACTCGCGAATTTCATTGGCCACATCGGCAAACGAAGGGCAATCTCTCAGGTCGTCCATAGAAATACCATGAACTTTCTCAGCAGCAGGGCTGATGGGTACTGATGGTTTTATCCGCCAAGTCTTTGAGGGGC
>JAUIMJ010000402.1 GCA_030433295.1 bacterium
GCAAGAGCAACAGGTACGCTTAGCATCTCCGTAGACCACGCGTCCCATGAACGAGCATCGTTGCAGCATGAAATACCGTAAAGCTTCGTCGATTTCTTCTGAAACTACGCACTGATGGAAGAATTTTTCAATCTCTGGGCCTAGCCATTGGTATCTATGGCCTTTACCAAGTCCGGGGGCGCATTTTGTGGCGTATGGAATTCTTCTACAGGCGTCGATGAATTCGTCAGGCCGGTCTCGCAGCGCCGTATAGACAGCAACGACACCCGAGTGCATATCGTTTATCCAGCGCTGGACGGGCGGCGTCCCGAAGAAAATACCGCCGCCACCGACGAATGGTTCTCGATACTCTAAATAGCTTGAGGGTGAATATTTCAAGATGCGTGAACGGACTTTTGATTTTCCCCCTGGGTAACGAAAAATGGAAAGCATTTTGCAACTCCTATGTCGCAGTTTTGTATTACTGCGGCACAGTGTGCGCAAATGCTTCGCACATCCCAAATCAATATTTACTTTTTAAAAAATTATCTTTTCATGCGAAAATTGTGAAAAGAAGTGAAACGTTCAATCAGCGATTACTCAGTATGATCAAACTGATAAAACTCACAATGACTGCGCCGAAAAGAAATACGAGCCTTGCTTCTGCGCTGACTTTTTGGTCCATGGCTTGAATTGTGACAAAGGTTGAATCGATAAAGATCAACATTTCTGCTGCAAGCGTTTCGTTGGAACAGAAGATGATGAAATTCAAAGCTAAAAAGAGAACGAACCATTTAATCCCAATCCACCAGACGTGTTCCCAGCCCCGCGTCATGCCGACGAGTGTGGCGTGAATGAGGAAACTCGCAAAGATACTCATCACCATGAGACCTGCGAGTCCGCCTGCATGGTAACCGTAGGCAACCAAGCCGCTGAGGAAGAGTAATGGGCCGAGAAGATTGACAATGAGTAAGCGTTTATCCATGCCGATACTCCTTTAGCAGAAACAGACTCAGGAGATTACGGCGCAAAGAAAAAGTCTCCTCGACACTTCATGCGCCAAGGAGACTTCGGAGCGGACGCGTCAATGATATCGACGTCCTTGTAGCGAAACAAGCAAGAGCTACGGATTAATCTGCGGCCCGCCCGAACAATTGGTAAGCAATAGCACAATCGCCGCCAATACGAAAGTTGAAACTGCAAGCGTCAGCCGTCGCTGCATCTTGTATTCGTCGCGCTTGAGCCATTCTTTGACCGCGTCGAGTTTTGCGTCGATGGCGAAACGTGCATTGAATTCATGTATTAACGTATTCAAGAATTCCATTGGTCATTCCCTCCAATCAAGCGTGTACCCGTCGCCTGCGCGACTACCGGTGTTTGACCAGTAATCGTCTACCCGCGCAGCGGAAGCGTGCCCGTCTCCGAACGCCGCATTCCACACCCGCTCGTTACCATGCCAGAACAGCTCCGCAAAACTGTCGATGCCGATGCCGCCTTGCGTATGATTGGGAGGATCGGGGTCATACATCGATATCCGAAGCCCGGGCTCGCACAGGGTGACGAACCTTGAAGGTTGACGGATACTTTCGCGCTTGACGGCGGAATCCGGCCCGTCAGGCGACAGTAAATTGCCTTCATCCTGGTTACCGTCACTGTCGTCGTCCATGGTTGCGGTATTCGAGTTGTATGAAGTACCTGTAAACGTGTAGAGCTCCGAATCGCTGGAGCAGTAGGTTACTTCAATCGCGTTGCCGCCGTCCTCGGCGCTGATGTACTCGTTAAGCGGCCTGTCGGCTGCGGTGTAATCACCGTAGGTCAAGGTTCCAACGCTACCCGTCCCCCCGTCGCCAAACCAAAGGTAAACCGACGAGCGAGTCCCGGTTCCACTTGGATGCGGCACACCCTTCGGTGGTACCTGTCCGCCGTTGGCGTCGGCGTACATCTCCAATGCAAACCCAAGCTGACGCAGGCCGCTCAAACATTGCACCGACCTCGCCGCTTCGCGGGCAGAACTCAGGGCGGGTAGCAGGATGCTGATGAGCAGGCTGATGATCGAGATGACGACCAAAAGCTCGATCAAAGTGAACGCTCGACGACTGGTAGATGGTTGTTTCATTAAGTTGCTCCGGTAAGGGGATATGCCCCGTGTGTCAGTCTTGGTTCATAGGCGGGAGATTGTTTTTCCCCGCGCAAAAAGGGGGCAGGCCGAGAAGATGCGTCATGGCACCTGTCTTTGCCCCTGCCCCCAGACCCTTATGAGAGGGGACCCCATTCTCTATAGACACTTAAGACGTGTCAAGGAAGATAGAACCTAAAATAATGTTATCATGAAGACCCGCACCCGAGCTCAGCACGCCAAGACATACCGCCACCTGCCACCCCTACTGCGGACACTGAGGGAAGAAGCTGGCTTAACCCAGAGAGATTTGGGCGCGATTCTGAAGAAACCCCAGAGCTGGATTCAGAACTGTGAAACTGGCTCTCGCAGGCTGGACATCACAGAGCTTATTATTTGGGCACAAGCCTGCGAAATCAGCCCTCGGATTGCCCTCAATAGGCTGTTGAAGCTGATGGGTATCAAGGTCTAGCTCTCATGTCTGAAATGGCACAGGAGCCGTCCTGCTGCTTTTAATGTAGCCTCTCAGCTTGACACGTAATCAGCATCGTTTTAGCGTGTTCACCTATGAACTGGGGGCAGACCTCCAAATCGTTATCCGCGCCCTCCATGGCTGCTGTTGCGGCCGTGCTGCGGTCGATGCGCTTGGAAGCAAAGCTGAGTCAGCGCGTTTTGGCGAAACGGTTGGGGGTGAGCCAGAATTGGGTGTATCTACGGGAGAAGGGTAACACCCGGGTGGACGTGGATGAGTTCATTGGGTGGTGTCGGGCGTGCGGGGTAAAGCCATGTGAGGGATTCAAAAGATTGTTGGAATCGGACGCGCATTGAGTGCAGCGAATCGGTAAGCCGCTGGTCCTGGGTTCGAGTCCCAGCCCGGTCAGGGGAAACTTGTTTTGCCATCTGGGTTCCTTTCAAATCTCAAGCCGACTCCACCTTAACCGGCTG
>JAUIMJ010000403.1 GCA_030433295.1 bacterium
CTCCTCTATGTGGTAACTAACCCTGTCCATCACGGCTTAGTTAATCACCCGCGTCTTTGGCCAGGTTTAAACTCCTACTGGCAAACTCTTGGTGCTAAGGACAGAAGCTACCGCTTTACAAACTACACAGCGCTAAACCTCGCCAGAGCGCGAAGTAAGGGTAAGAAGGTAAAAATAAGTAACTTTCAGACGACGCATACCTTAAAGATTTCTCCCCTTCCCATGTTTGAGGAACTCTCTCCGGCAGAGAGAGTCGCTAAGCTAAACGCCTTGATTGAAGAGCGCACTGAGCAAATCGTAAGTACCGCAAGGGAGAACGAAACCGGTTTTCTTGGAAAGAAGAAACTGCTGCGGCAAGCATTTGGAAGTCGACCAAGAACGGTAAAGCGCTCACCTCGACCGAGCTGCTTCAGTAAATGTCCGGAGACGATACAAGCATTCAGAAAGGATGAAAAGGCACGAAGAGAGGCGTATACCTTAGCCTCTATAAAGTATCGCTCGGGCGAGTGGGATACTGAGTTTCCTGAGTATACCTATAGACCACCAGCGCACAGGCATCCTCGGTATCATGGCTTGCTCAGGGAAAGGGCTTGTGGCCCTCCTTAGGGAATACCTTTTCTCGAAATCTCGCTCTCTTCTCAGCCCACGACGTTCTCCTAGACATACGTCGCGTCAGCGCTCGTACGAAGTTCAAAAAAATCGATAAAAATTCCGAAATTCGAACCGAAACCGAGTTCATGCGTAGCACGCTTGCTTCGATCTTGGCCGAAGAAGTATCTGCTCCGTCGACTTCACAAACAAGATACGCTGTAGTGATACTAAATATGCGAAATAAGCTGATACTTGATGTTAGCGCGGGAGACGTCCCTTACGGTATTAAGCCTCGGGGGCGCTTTTTCCTGCCGCCAAGAGCTCACCGCTGACTCTGGCGCGAGCCGGCAACATAGAATCCCAATTTTCAGTGCCTTCCCAAAACATAGCGCGCATCGCGGCAGTCGCTTGAGCGGAAGAAGCAGCCAGTGTGCTCAAAAGTTCGTCAACTGAAGCATCGAGCTGCTCACGGTCTTCACAGAGCCTGGCGTATAGACCACGTTGCAGCCCCCAGGAAGCGCTGCGCCATTCTGTATCTATAGACATCTGGCTGAATGCCGCGGCTCCAATCTTTCTTTCTACGGCCGGACCTATGGTGAAAGGACCAATGCCCAGTGCAAACTCACTTAACTTTATTTCGGCAGCAGGAACCGCAAGGGAATAATCACTGGCTGCCACTATGCCGACTCCGCCACCGACGACTTTTCCCTGAACACGAGTAACCACAAAGCAGGTGCACGCACGAATCGCGAGAAGTACGCGGGCGAATCCCATAAAGAATTGCGTCCCCTCCTCTTTCGTGGAGATTTTTTTAAACTCCTCAAAAGATGCCCCGGCGCAAAAAGCGCCATCCCCGGCGCTTTCGATGAGAATCACGCGGACACTGTCATCCTTGTCGAGTTTCCGTATGCTTTCAGCAAAAGTACTAAGTAATGAAGCAGGCAGACTGTTTGCCTTGGGATGAGAAAAGCAAAGACGCGCAATACCGTCTTCTACCGCAAGTTGAATTTCGCCGTTTGCCATTATCTGCCTGACTACACCTGGGGTCATCGCCACGCGCTCACCTTTACGCTGAGGTGACCGCACATATAGCAAGAATGCAACTAAGTGTCCGCTGAATCAAGCACTTTGAAAGGCGTGTTTCATTCCTTCACAGGCACTACTGCGCAAACGGCCCGGAGGAACTGAAAAAAATACAATGCGAATTAACGAGAACTGATACGGGATCACACCGTAGGCAGACAGCTACAAACGACCCGCTTTACCTCGAGAATATCCCATGCTTCGGACTTACTCGATTCCAGCTGATAGACGCAGCGCCCGCCAATCTCCTCGATTCGAAAACTGGTCGCCGCGGCAGCATCAAAGCTCAAACCCGAAAGGACAGGTTTTTCCGAGCTGCTCCCACATCGGGTTCTACACACGTCGTTCTTCACAGAACTGTAGTAATCATCAGTGCCGGTAAAACGAAAAAGTATTTCTTCGATCGCCTTACTCTTTTCCTCGACCTGAATCGCATCCTCAAATCTGGCACAGCTACCATCTGAGGATTGATTCCATGCGGTTCGCGAAGTGATCGTCTTGTTGTTGTTCGGATCCGTGAACGGTCCCTCAAAGCGCGGAAGAACGATGGAAAGACCTGATACGATATCCTTCCTCATTACATCGTGCCGTTCAATACCGAGAGCTGGTCGCTCTTCTTTCGCCGCTTTCTTCTCAGGGATGCTGAGGATCGCCCCACCGAGACGGGCCCGGGTATGTATTCCGGGTTGCTTCACTTCAAGAGCCTCATCAATGGAGCCGTCGTCACCGACGAGAGAGCTAATGATCTGATCACGGGCTGATATATCGGTGTCGTCAAATCCGAGCTGAGAAAGCTGAGCCTCACACAGCGACGGTGCGAAAGTCATCAGACAACACATCGAGAAGATTGAAAAAAGAGAATGGAACGTACGTGATTGCTTTAAGAAATTTTGAAATGGCATAACCCTTTTGCTCCGCGTGTAGAAAACCTATCCCCACATCCCCACAACACAAGCAGCAACCCGTCCTAGTATCCGGGTCAGAAGCACTTTGCTTCACTTTATTATTTGTTTTTTATATCCCGCACTGCAGCGAGAACATAAGTATTTTAAATTACTGATTATTTACCGAAATTAATGTTCGCCCTGGGATTTTTGGAAAAGGAAGCACCACGGGTCTGACGCTGCCTGACCCAGCGATCGCCCCCTTCGCGCCCCAAGACACTGCCCGGTCGCTCAAACGACGGCCTGCCAAACAGCTTTGCTGGCCCTTTGTTTGGCGTATAGCCACCACCGCCCACACCGCTTCCCGACTTTAGGGCCTGCTTATAGGGATTGGTTGTGCGGTTCATATAGTCCGCTTTGGGATTGTAATTGTGCAATCCGCCGCGAACTTTACGACAACCTCCAGAGGCAAGACTCTTT
>JAUIMJ010000075.1 GCA_030433295.1 bacterium
GGGTCTGATGGTGTTGAAAAGTATGGAGCATAGCCGGTCGGAGAATTTGTGCAGAAAAATAGTAAGACCCTCGGAGGCGCACTTGCGATTTTCTGTTGGGCCAGTACGTTTGCGGTAGGACGTCCGCTAACGGAGGCCGTCGGCGTTTTTACGTCCACTACCCTGATGTACACCCTCGGCGGATTAGTCGGACTTCTGTATTACTCACGGTCCGGCAACATACTAGCCAGTATCCGTCGACAGTCCCTTCGTTATCTTCTGGTTTGCGGCGGAACTTTCGTCGTCTACACTCTCTTTGTGTATTTAGCCATTGGGATGGTTTCGACTCGACAGCAGGTAATTGAGATTGCTCTGTTGAATTATCTTTGGCCCGGGCTGCTGGTTGCCTTCTCACTGCCCCTTTTTAAACGAAAAGCTACTGTCTTTTTGCCAATTGGACTTGTGCTGGCGTTCTCCGGTGTTGCCCTGTCGATGGTTCAGGGAGGTACCTTCTCGCCGGATCTGGTGCTGGGGAATGTGAAAAAGGATTTTTTAGCGTACGCCGTTGCTCTCTCAGCTTCTGTCCTTTGGGCGCTGCACTCAAATCTCAGTCGCCTTTGGGGGAGCGAGGCCGGGTCGGAGCTTGTTTGTGTGTTTATGATCGCTACGGGTGTTTGCTCTCTGCCGTTTAGATTTTTCTTCGAAGAGCAAAGTAACTTTACACTGGAAGCCTTCCTGCAGCTTATCTACATGGCTCTCGTGCCAACGTTCCTCGCATATGTTCTCTGGGATTCCGCGATGAAGAAAGGAAATATGATTCTCGTGGCCTCTCTTTCCTTTTTTACCCCTGTTATTGCCACGGTGATGAGTTGGGTGTTTCTGGATCTTCGTGCAAGCTGGCTTCTCTGGGTGGCTTGTGGCCTGGTGTTACTGGGTTCGTATCTGGCAAACAAGTCAGTGCGCAGTTTGGATGGAGAAACAGTGTCAGATTAGCATCCTCCAGGGGTATTTGCGTGGAGATGTGAAAGATACAGTCAAGAAATGCACACTAACTATCACATCTGGGGAGTTTTAAGTTCTCTCTTCTTTGGTCTCACGCTCTACGGCTTGTGGATTCAGCTTCGACGAATCTATGAACGCAAGTCGCTTGCTGCTGAGGGCAGGCTGCAGAACGAGGGCCCCTGTGCATCGATTTCGGTGAACAGAACCTTCAGTAGTTTCGCTGCTTTTTTTGGCAATTTTTTTCTTGGAATGAGTCTGCCTCATTTTGACTGGTATCTCGTGAGCACCCGTTCCTTTGCGCTGATACTCATTATTCTCACGCTGGGTGAGATCTGGATCGAGAGAAAGAATTTCTGGTCGTCTCTTTGTTTGCTGGCTGCGATCGCGCTGTGGACTGCAGCGGTATCAACGATACTTTTCTTTCCAGAGCTTTTGTCGATGTTTCTTCCCTATGCAAAAGCCTGGATCGTGTTTTCTCTTTTTTTCCTCCTGCAGGGCTACGTGCATCAGGTGGTCATTCTGCGGCGCACTGCTGTTGTTGGGGGGGGGTCGAAGCTGATGTATCAGTTTTTTTCTCATCAAAGAACTGAGCATGGTTGCCTTTGCCTTTACTCTGGGAATTGAAGATGCATGGCCGCTGGTGTTGCAGCACTCGGGAGTATTTGTTGCACAGATAATCATTATTTTTGAAATTGCTCGAATAGAGAAAATCGAAGCGGCAAGGGCCGGCAATGAATAATCGAAAGAATCGCCTTAGTGGACTCCTCGTGCTGACGTTCGTAGTTCTTTTGCTCTCGAGTTGCGCTCCTTCCCGCTCGACCCGCATTTTGGAGTGTGAACGAAACCTCGAAGCTCATATGTCTGTGTTTTCTAAGTTTCCAAACGTCAGGCGCTGCATGTGTGAGAAAGATGTGGATGGCGCGGGAGGGAGCATTACGAAGCATTGCGATGGAACCTGTGTCTTATCCATGGCTTTCGTCGAGCCGATATTTGCCGCAGATGAAGAACTCACCCGCTGCTTTTGTCGCGTAAAGAAGGAGAAGGGCGATCCTGAAAAAGAATGCGATGTGAGCTGCCTCGCATCGATGATTGCGATTAGCGGCGTGAAGAAGCACGATCCCCAAAAGGCTCGCTGTTACTGCAGCTTGAAAAAGGCCGGAGCGTCCCAAGTGCGGATGAGCAAGGAGTGTGGCGCCTTGTAGGTGGCCAGGCGGGAATCAATTGAGTGAGTAAGCTTGTCTAGTAGTGGAGATACGTCTGCTTGTTGTTTTGCTACTAAAGTGATGCTAGAATCTGCTCGGGTAAGAGAGACTGAGTCTCGGTGGCTTCACCCTGGTGGAGCGAAGGGGACCAGATCCAACGTTTTAGACTAAATTCATCGGAAGGAGGTTTTTTTGTGAGCAGTGATTCTTTTGGCGGGATCGGGACCTTGATGTGTCTCGGATGCGGTAAGCGGCTTCGCGCAGACCCCGAGCAGCTATGCGTTAGCTGCCTGTCCGCGCATACTGAGAGTGCCGCACAATCTGCGCGTTCCTCCTGCGGGGCGTACCGGCAAATCGCCCCAGTGATTTCGGTTCGAAAGCCGGATCACGTCTTAATTGGAAGCTACGTCTACCACGGTAGTTACGTCGATTAGCTCGAGTTTGTCCTACAGACGAGAGCGCCTGCTCTCGTCCTAAATCAATTGACTGGTTCTCTTCGGTCTTTTTCTCTTGGTATTTCCGGTATAGATCCAAAAGGTGTTCCGAACTTCAAATAATCAATTATGAAGACCTGGACCCCAAAACCCGAACTCTACGATTTTGGCCGACCGTTTCCTCCCGAGCAGGTAGTTCAGCTGTTTCCGGAGCGCAGGCTGTCCCCGTCTCAACGACTCTCGGTATTTGAACCGGGCTGCGGGACTGGAAGGATACTCGGCGCCCTGGCGTCCCGTCGTCCGGATTGGTCTTTTGTTGGCTCTGATTCCTCAGAGGTCGTTCTGCAGGTCTTTCGCAGAAAGTGCGATGAACAAGAACTTCACAATGTACATTTGTTTGAAGGAACGTTGATGGATGAGCCGCCAGCTCGGGCCTTTGACCTCCTCATCGTAAGCTCTCTATTGCACGTAGTCCCGGATTGGGAGAATGCCGTGCGCATTCTGTTGCATCGCTTGAAGCCGGGAGGACTCTTTTGCCTTATCGGAGATACTGCTGACCTGTACGACGAAGTGCTCGGACGAAAAACAAACGGGGATGTGGATTCCAATCTAAGCCTTTTTTGGCGCCTGTATCGCGAGATACGAGAATCTGTCGGAGCACCCTCAACAGAAGCCTCTCAAATCGGGTGTCGCTGGGACCTTGAAAACAGCGAGGTAGCTTCCTTCCTCAATGATAACAAATGGAGCGAAGTTTTCTCCGAAGGGGTATCATGGATTCAGCATTTCACCCGGGAGCAACTATTAAAAATCGTACGAGAGCGTTGCTACTCTTCTATGTTCACCGTCGAACAGGATGTGTATGACCGCCTTCTTGCCAGATTAGAGCCTGCTGTGGCGAATCATGTGGAGAACATCGCTGTCACATCCCGGCACACCGCGGTAGCGAGATTCTTTAGGAATGCGTCTGATGCCGGAGCCTGATGACTGTTGAAACAGAAATGCGATGGATTGCGCTCTGGGATGAGCTTAGCCAGTATGAGGCGTCCGGTGTGCTGCTCCTACATGGCGATGCGCAAACACCATGCTCCCTGGCAGAAGCACAGGCGATTGTTCAGACCGCTGTGTACAAGGAAAGAAGCGTTTCTTTTTTAAAGACCTGGTATGCCGGCAAAGGTGCGGTTTTCATTGAAGTGTCTTCCGATGATTGAACAATTCAGAGTAGTAGAGGATGAGCGCAGAAATTGACGCATTTTGTGAGGTCTTTAGAGACGGCAGATGGCAGTCGACAGCTCCGTCGTACCGAAAGGTCGTGCGCCCACTAGATTGGGACCCGGGTTGTAATCATGAGCTATTCAACATGCTCGGGTGTGCGAGGAAGCCCGAGCAACAAGTTGCGCCGCCGATCGCTGAGGAAAGAGGACTTCCGAATGACTCCTGTCCGCAGTTGATGGAGCTATATCGCTCTGAAGATTACAGGCCACGGTTTTATGCGAGCTGGTTACTGCTGAGCGAAATCTATTCTTATCTTGAGCAGTATGAGAGCGAACTAGTTGACTATGTCCATGTTCCCCTCAGAAAATTAATCAAGGAGATCGCTCCTTATGGCGCGCCCGAGCATATAAGAGTGGTCTTTTGGCTCGACAATTGAGTTTATTTTTGAGTTTATTTTTCCGAGCCTGCCTTATGCCCGCGCAATATTCTTCTGCGGTCTCTTCGCGGGAACTTCCATGAATTCCAGCAGAAGCTTTTCGAACTCATTGGTAAAAGCCAGTGTGCCGGAAGTTGCGTCAAACACCTCATTTCCCAGAACATGCGACCAGGAGTTTGGAATTCTTTTTCCGAGCATGGTGCTTTGTTCTTTTGTGTAGCTGTCGGCGCTCGGCGAGAGGGCAATCAGGCAGGGACAGTGTATGCGGTGCAGCATGGGTCGGGAGTCGAAGTCGTCTGAAAGCGATCGAAAGGGAAGTCCGAGGGGCAGCAGGCCTTCTATGCGATCGATAAGTTTCATCAGCGCGGTCGGCGCAACTCTTGGTATGGCATCGACCAGGGCGACCCTTCGAATGCGCTTTGGATACCGTATGGATATCGCCTGAGCGAGACTCGTTCCCGACCCGACTCCCAGCACGGTGCAGGTCTTAATTCGTTGTTTTTTAAGCTCGGCATCAAGGGCATCGGCAAAGGTGAAGACCTGCATCGATGTGGGTAAATCGTTACGAAGCGTGAGAACTTTGAAATGAGAAGAGAGCGAGCTGCTGAGCGCTTCAATCTGAGCATCGGTGTAGGGCTGACCCGGAATAAACAACAATGCTGTGTTGTTTGGGCTACTTGAGTCGACGATGTGCAGGTTGATTTCCATGCGGGGATGCTGCGAGCGAGGCTGCTTATTACCTATTGATTTGCGCGATTAATTCGCCCGAAGTATACTGCGGGCGACCAAGGCTACTGTAGTTTGTGGTGCATTTCAATTGCTTAATCGAAGTGTGTCGCGCGATGCCTCCCTTCTAATTGGGTGGTGTTCGAATCAGTGGCAGCTGGTCTGTTTCTGTCCTTATGTGAAGGGCAGAATGCTCAGAGAGGACCTCTGAGTTGTTGCTTGGTATGGCAAGGATATATCCGATCCGCTGCGCACAGGAGCGAAATCACCCATGAGGGTGCCTGTGACACAGCGAAAAGTGAAGTAATTTACGTCGGGTAGCTGATACGGGGATGTTGGGTTGTTGAATGTGTTGTTTCTGAGCATGTCTCAGTAAACGCTTCACTTCTCCTTTGTGTTTTTACACAACTGTATTTTTACAGAACAGTGTTTTTAGACAACAGGGGCGAGTATTTCATTTCGCAATACACGCCAGGAGATTTGAAATAAGGGTGGTATAGTGTCACGTCGATTTGGACCATTTGAACTGGGCGATAAGCCTTCTGCGGAGTCTGTGATTGCGGGAAGGATTGGCGTCGCCAGTGATTTTTCTGGTACTGATTTTTCTGCTGAGGATCTGGATATTGAAGAGGTAGAGGAAGCGCAAGCTTCTTCCCCAGATGCCATCATAGATTTCCCCTTCACTCCTGTTGAAGAAAACAAGGTCGTTTACATGCAGGTCGCCGAGGCGCGCATTGCTAATGACGATGCTCGAGTCGACGTCAATAACATGGGTCCTGAGCGAAACTACGGCTGTCCGTATTACGGCACCTGTCTTTCCACGGCAGCGGCACTTAACTGGGATTCCTTTTCCTGCAGCGGATGTAAAGGGCAGGTAAACAAACAGCTTCTCTGGAAAGCACACGGCGAAGTGAAGAAGAACTCTACTTTGCAAAAGCTCTGCAAGCTTCCGATACTACAATAAACTGTCCCCGAATTGCTATCCGCCAGGATCCGACGATTGCCGATGTCGTACACTCGTCTGTGCCTTCGCGGCGCGCTCGCCGTGAGATCTCTACTGCGTATTTTCATCAAAGCGCATTACGCGCTATCGTAACCTCTCTACCTCTGACTACGTATGTGTTCGAATGGAGAGCAGTAATGAAACGAATCGCCCGGGAGCGTATCCTTGTCCTGCCAAAGCGTTCGCTCTGGGATCTTCTGCAGCATCGTCGTGTCAGAAGCGCGGAAGCATTGATGCTTGAGGAGCTAAACGCGGGGCGAAATCCTAGCAGCAAAGTTGAAAGCCATGATCGGCAGGAGGAGACATGGGATATTCTTCGAGGTCTCTTCAGCGTTGAGCAAATGCCTGCCCGGGAATGGCTGACCCCGGACCTGGTAACCTCGTACGATGCCGTTCTGGTTGCAGGGGGAGACAATCATCTGCAGTTTGTTGCCCAGTATATTCCCCGTGGAATTCCGGTTATCGGAGTCAACAGCGATGCGCATGCCGGGGGGAGTCACGGAGGGCTTCTCTATTACAAGCCGGAAGAGCTTCCAGTTCTTATTGATTCACTGGAAGCCGGAACGTATCAGCTCGAGGAGTGGCCTCGACTCAAGGTCGAAGTTGAGGGTAAGCTGCCCATGTACGCCCTTTCGCAGTTGCGCTTTGTCGGCCTGGACCCCGATAGGACCACGCGATTACATTATCAGATCGATGAGGGACCCCGGCGCGAGCCGCCTCCGTCGACCGGATTTATTTTGGCTGCACCCGCGGGTAAAACCGGGCACTTCAAATCAGCCTGCCTCTTTGTTCCAAAAAAACTCAGAGAAGAAATTTCCGGGCGATGGATGAGAACATCTCCGATTGCACACTTTGTTGTGCAGGAGCCCTTCGTCGGCGAAATGGATATGGCCGATAATTTTTCCGTGGAGCAGATAGAAGCATCCGGCATGTTCGGCGCACTGCGCGCCGGAGAGGAGATGGTGGTTATCTCGGGGACCTTCGACGGTCAAATCCGCATCGATACCGAATGGAGATTAAACTTTGCCAGTGACCGCAAGGCGGTGGTTACCCTGGCGGAAGACAATCCACTGACGATGGTTTCAGCAGTGTAGTTCAGGGAGCTTTCGGACAATCGGAGCCTGCTTCTTAGCAGGTAGTGTGGAAATCAAATACCAGGCTGTCTCGAAGAAATTTCTTACTAAACAGCATTGGGTCCCTCCCGAACACGCGCAGGCACATTTCATTCTCAGCAAGCAGTAACTCTCCACGAGCGTTTGCCGGCAAAAGCTCTTCCCCGACACCTTCTACCGCTGACTGAATGCTCAAATAGGAAATTCCGCGATGCACGGTAATGTTGTTCCAGTGGGCATGTCCGTTTATGGCGGCGAGCACCCTGCCGGAGTTCTCAAGCACCTCCCGAATTTTCTTTCTGTTACTCAGCAGGCAGGAATTGGGACGATCACAGAACCAGCGGTTCTCGCTCAGATCCTGATCCGCCAGGGGGTAGTGGCTAAAAACGATGCAGGGAAGCGGCGTAGTGAGTGCACTCTTGAGCCAGTTGAGATCCTTACGCGAGACACAGGCACTGTGACTTACGAGATCGACAACCGTGTTATGCAAAAAGATGAAGCGGAAGCCTCCATGGTCGAAGTGATACGACAAGCGTTCGAGCCCCAGAAGCTGGCGCAGTTCCATGGGCGGAATGTGTCGGGAGTCGTGGTTACCTAAGAGGTGATATAAGGGCGTGTCGTTCTGATCGAGGAGAGCGAGCGCCTGAAGCAGATTTCTTCGCGCTCGTTCCGGGCCGGCGTCCTGAATCAAATCGCCAAGCTGAACGCCAAAGTCAGCGCTCTTCAGGTTTCTGGAAAAATTCTTTAAGTACTGTGCAGCATACTCACTGCACTTTCTGCCGCGACCTTCCTTAACCGCACCGAAGTGTGTGTCGGCGATGAGGGCTATGCGAATATCGAAACTGGATACCTTCAAATTGGGCATTTTCTTTTCACACATTGTACCGTCTGTAATCCAGGCTTTGTTACGGAATCCGCGCCTGCTTTGCGCTGGCAGTGCGTGCCGTATCTTCAACATGGCGAGCATTGAGTAACGTCGTTGAGTTAAGGAAGTATTAGCCCTGCATTTCTAAAGTATTATGCAAGGGAGAAATGGAAAGACGAGGACTGGCAGAACCAATCCTCGTCGGGATGACTCCTGAAAAACGCTAGGGTTTAATGGGAGTCAGGGTGTCAGAAATCAATGTCATACACGCCCGAGTCACTACCTTCGATTATGCCTGAAAGACAGCGCCGAAGTTGATGACTTAGACAAATGCTAGACAACCTTGGCGACAAAGATGGTGGCTTGACCGATGAGATTCCGCCAGGAATCCGCACGTTCAATGACCGTTTCGATTTCGCCGTTTTCGACCATGCGGTCCGCCTGAGCGAGCCAGTCCTCGAGCAGTCCTCGATCATTCGCATGCGAGAAAAACGAGCTGGCGGCATAGTCGCCGTTTCGCACGAGGTCGATCAGCTTCTTCGGATTGTAGTAGAGCTCTTCGACGACGAGCGGGGTGCGAATGGGTTCGACCTTTTTCACCTCGAAGCCAGCATCGGCCAGATGCGCAAGCACGATGTCCGTGTCGGGACACTCCGCGCCGTAGCTGTATCCGGGATCCATGCTTTGGTCCATCGTCGCGATTTGTCCGAGCAAAGCGAACCAGCGGCTGAGGCGGCACACTTTCGGACTCATGGTGACGACACAAAAGCGTCCGTTCGGCTTCATGACCCGTCGGGTTTTGTCGAAGACCTTGCGGATATTGTGCGCGTGCAGATCACCATGTGTCAGATGGTGCAGCACGTGTGTGCACTCGGCAAAGTCGATCGACTCATCCTCGTACGGCAGTTCCCGATCGTCGATCAGATTCCACTGCTGGCACGAAGCGACTGCGTCGTATTCGCCCAGAGCCGTCTTCGCGACTTCGAGCTGTCCGACAGAAAAATCGAGCAGATGGAAGTTCGGAAAGCTGGTTTCACCGCGCGCCTTGAGCCCCTCGCAGATGGCGAGTGGGGGAGCGCCGGTTCCCGCACCAAGGCAAAGACCCGTCATCTGATCGGGGCTGAGATCGAGGTGCATCGCAGCCTTGAGGAAGGCATCGAGTTGCTTTTCGCCGCAGCGCGCCATGCGCTGAGTGTGATACGTGTTGCCGTCGTATTGCCCGTCTTTGAAATAGTGCGAGTTCACACCGGATGCAGGTGTGGCGGATACGGCGGTGACGTCCGTTTCGTGGGAAGTAGTCAAAGTAAAAAAACCTTTTAAAAGTGGGATTTGCTTGTGGAGCAGCACGTCTGCCCCTTGGGTAGCATATGGATTGTTCTACACGCCTGAGAACCTCCTTGTTCAACGATTTACTCGTTTTGCTGTGCTCGGCAAAGCCGAGCTAACCATGTGAGAGAGCCGAGGGAGACGATAGGGGATTCAAAGGTCCAGCTCAAGAGAATGAACATGATTTAACAAAGAATTAATAAAGCAACTGGGGAAAAACACTAAGGATTTAACCCCATTCCGGACAGCCGATTGCGATAACAAGGGCAATTCTGTAAAAGAGCGCCCATAGCCCGGCGACCTGCCTGTACTACCGTAGTAGTATAGCCTGCTGATTTTTCTGGGGATTTCCCGGAAACAGGGGATTTCCCAGAAACAAAGGAGAATCAGCGGGGACGAGGGTCTCGGGATCGATGGAAACGAAAATTCCTTATGGTGACGCATGCTGACAACAACAATTGGTAGTTATCCCAAGCCGGAGTTCATGACCGTACCCGGCTTTATTGCAAAGCACCCCAATCCAACTGCTCGATACTCCGAATGGCTTAAGACGCGGACTGAGGAAGATCTGCAGCGGGTTGTGGAAGGCACCAAAGAAATCGTTTCTGAGCAGTGCACCTGCGGAGTTGATATTCCGACCGATGGTGAAGCACCACGCGAGCACTACATCTACTACCATCTGCGTCAAATCAAGGGATATGACTTCGAGAACCTTGCCACGCGAAACATGCGCGGTGATTCCTGGCAGGCACTGGTTCCCTGCGCCAGACAAAAGATAGAAGCTGCAGGACCCTTTCTTGCGCATGACTGGAAGATCGCGCAGAGCGCGACGAAGTCGCCGGTGAAAATGACTGTCCCGGGGCCTTTTACTATCACCGGCACCACGGCCAATGAGTATTACCCGGACGAGAAGTCACTGTGCATGGATCTGGCCGACGCCCTCAACGTTGAGATTAAGCGTTTGGCAGAAGCCGGATGCCAGTACATACAGGTAGACGAGCCGGTGTTTGCCCGTAAACCCGAGCTTGCCATGGATTGGGGCTTTGAGGCGGTAGAGCGCTGCTTTCACGGGGTTCCTGATTCGGTAACACGCGTCATGCACATGTGCTGTGGCTATCCGTCAAAGTTGAATTACGATGATTACCCAAAAGCCGATCGCAACGCCTATTTCCAACTCGCAGAAGGCATTGATTCTTCATCAATAAACGCCCTGTCTATCGAAGACGCGCATCGTCATAACGACCTGAGTCTGCTCGAGAAATTCAAAAACACTACCATTCTTTTCGGTGTGGTCCACATCGCAAACACTCGTGTGGAGACGGTCGATGAGATTAGAGAGCGACTCTCGCAGGCGCTGGAGCACATCGATGCAGATCGCCTGATAGCGGCTCCCGATTGCGGGCTGGCAATGCTTCCTCGTGAACTCGTGGTGCAGAAGCTGAAGAACATGTGCGAGGCGGCAAAAAGTCTCTAGAGCAGTGCACGGACTCAGGTCCGTGCTTATAAGCCTTTTTCGCGACGTTTTTTTAACAATGCGAGAGTGAGTTGAGTCCGGCAAACTATGCCTGACAGAGTTCCTCAACCACCCGGTTGAAGGCATCGTAGTCCGCAACGATGTAATCCGGCGGAGTTGGAGCGCTTTGCGCTTCCTCCTCGGTGCATACCCCGGTAAGGATTAAAGCGGTCTTTGTTCCCGCGGAGGCGCCTGCGGGGATATCCGTGTAAAGGTTATCTCCAATCATCAGTGTATGCTCGGCGCGTACGTTCATTTGGTCCAGGCACACCTGCAAAAGAAGCGGCTGAGGCTTTCCAACATAGAGTGCTTTACATTCTGAACCAGCTTCAATCGCTGCGACCATTGCTCCGGTTTCCGGGGAGAGCCCTTTATCGGTATGAAAGAAGGGGTCGGGATTAGTCCCGATGAGCTGAGCACCCTCTCGTATAAGCAGGCAGGCTCGCTCCATTTTCTCGTAGCTGAAGTCTGCATCATAGCCGACTACCACCCAATCGACCTTGTCTTCTGCGAGCACAATATCGGTCTCACCAAGAGCGAGCCTCAGCCCTTCCTCTCCGATAACGTAGGCGCGCATCGAATTTTGCTCTCGCGCGAGCTCCTTCGCCTGGGAGCAGAGATACCGGGCGGTAGCCTGGGCGGTAGTCATAACATGCTCAAGCTCACAGGGAACGCCGAGACTTTGCAGGTGCCTCAGAATGGTGTCTTGAGTTCTGCTGGATCGATTTGTGACGAATCGATAAGGAATGCCGCGGCGCGCAAGCATGGAAATGGCATCTGCTGCCCCCGGAACCTCTTCTGTTCCGCGATACACCGTGCCGTCTAAATCAAAAAGTACTGCTTCAAGCATGGAGTTTTCCTACTCGATAATTACCACTACGTTTGCTTCATCCCAGTTCTTTGTTCCCTGGATGCGAATCGAGAAGATATAGATGCCCGGAACGTAGGCATTGCCTTTCATCACGTTGGCCATGCCGGCAAGAGGTTTACCATCGGCCCTTACGTCATCGGAAATGACGCCTTTGCGTCTGGTTTCAATCTGCTGTCCGCTTAGCGGCGTTATCTTAACAATCGGGCGATAGGTATCGCCAAAAAACACCTCGGACCCGGGAGTTGGTTGCACTCGTATATTGACTTTCGGGTCGGCCGTTCCTGCAAGCATCCAGCCCACATCTGCGGACGAGGGAATCATAGACAATACCAGAGGGTTGATTTCTCCTTTATCGAGTCGCTCAACCGGAACTTCTCCGAAATGTATCTTCACGCAATTGCCGAGCCGGGGAAAGCAGGGTAGTCCGTCGATGCCAGGTCCGCTGGGTTTGGCGCGACAGGAAGCCAATAGTGGGAGCAGGCAAAAGAACAAAAGCGCGCGCATAAGCAGAGAAGGTTTTCTTTGTCTTCCGGTAAGCATGTCTTTACTCCTGTGGTGATTCTCAGCCGGACCGTTGCGGGCTATTCGGCATACAGTTTTATCTCTGCAATTGACCAGTCGAAGGTTTCGTTTCCGGAGATGAGCTCGAGTCTCAATTGCGAAAGGGAGCGGCTTTTTGAGAAATCGATCACGACTTCGCTCTGCGGCCCGTAGTAGGGATAGCCATCAGGGCTCCAGTGTAAGGCTCCGGGCCAGTCGGTATAATAGGTTTGCCGAAGATCTTTTCCCGCAGCGGTGCTGACCTTGAACGCTCTGGGAAAATCCGTAGGTGTGTGTTGAATTGAAAAAACCGCGCGAAGGATGCTGACTTCTTCCGTAAAGTTTATCTGAAAGAAATCACCTTTACTCTGGGGGCCTGCGGTACGCCAGCGAGTGCCGTGCTGTCCGTCAAGAGCCAGTCCGGCTTCCTCATTGTTTGGATGCGCAGTAGCCACCGCAATAAAGTCTTCACCAGACTTCAAACGACGCAGATTTTCGAAGGCACGTTTCTTTGCTACTCCCGCTTCAGCGGCCCAGGGTCCATGGAAGCGAACTATGGCACCCGAGGGAGAGTGTACAATAGCGTTCTCTTTCGTGATCACTTTTGCCTGAATGTCATTATACAGCGGCTGCGCTTCGAGTAAGAAGTAGATTCCGATTGCTGCGAAGATGCCAAGGTTTGCAATGCTGCGCACAGAGCCTGATTCGGCGTCGAAAATTTCAAGGAACAAATCGATGAGCAGAATATAGGCGAAGTAGAAAATCCAAAAGGAGAAGGGGCTCAGAGCAAAACCCGGCACGATTCTATACACGGTAGCGAGTGGGTCGTATTCAAGCAGTGCCGGATAGAAACAGGAAAAGACGCTTCTCCAGCCACCGAGAAGGATTGCACACAGGGAAACGGCAAGCATAGCCCGCAACAATACGCGATTGCTGCCGTAAAAATTCTGCCACTGTCTGGCCGGCCCCAGGTAGGACTGCCGAGAAAGCGCGATGGCAGCGATACTCAGGGCAAAAAATCCAAGCAGCAGGGAAAAGCCGAACAAGCTGCTAAGGCGAAACTGTTCATAGGTCTCAAGCAACAATGGGTTTGGCTCAAGCCACTGTCCCAAAAGCGGGCGGGGAGAGAGTTGGAGATATGAGATCGGAGTAACTCTTGCCCCAGGTGGATATTCAGGCATTGGGTACTGCGGTGTGACGAGGATGGAGACGCAGGATCCAATGAGTAAAAGAGGAACATAGGAAGCCGGAATGCGATAGGAGCCGAGAGCGCCGAGGTAGCGACGCAGGGGAAGCCAGATTGCCGCAAGTACGCAACCCAGAATAGCCAGACTTCCCGCAGTCCAGATCCACATAGCCAGGACAGTGATAAACGCAAGATGCGAGCTAACACTCAGTCGCCTGTCTACGGAGCTGAACTCAAGACGATAGGCCATGGCAAGTAGCATGGGAAACCAATGCAGCTTCATGAGCCAGGGGCTTGCACAACACCAGACCAGAGACAGAAGCGCAAAGATAATAGCCAGAGCATTGGGACCAGAAGCAGCCTTATCCCGATATGACAAGGCTGAGCTGTCTGACGAAGTGGCAAGAAGGTATACGCCGAAGCCAAAAATAACAGACTGCCCCAGGGCGTTCAGCATAATCGCAAGCGGCTCATTTCCAGAGACCAGCCAGTGTAATGCAAAGTACAACAGGGGATCTAAGTTCTCCCGCGCGACAAAGTTCAGGGCGGGTACGTAAATGTCTTGGAATAGTTGCATTCTGAAAATCAGTTTCTCTTTCCCTCACGGACTTGGGTCCGTGCACTGAAGCACTTTTTGCTACGCGTTTTGATCAACAGAATCTAGCGAAAATATCCTGCGCTTACAATGCGTAAGGGGGGTTTTAGCGGGGGTTTTAGCGCAGCGGGGTGGCGAGGACGTAATTCCCCTCTTTGACGCGCAAAACGCTACCGGAAATGGTGTTTGGTCTCGTGGGCATTACGGTGATTACCCCGTAATCATTAGGCCCAACGGCATCGGTAATGTCGATCACCACGGCGCTTTTTGCCGGTATACGGAGCGCAGCATCGATCAAGGGATGAGATATGCGAACTCCGGAATTTCGCACGACGTTAAGACTTGCTATTTCCAGGGTGTCGCTATGGTTTACAACAACTGCCAGTGTCCTTTGTCCGATATAGGTATTAAATGAGCTTTTGAAAACACTCCCCAATGCCTCTGTTGCAGGGATGCCATAGATGTAGCGAAGAATTCCGTGCTCATCAAAAGAGTATTGCATAGCAACGGCAGTAGCACTGCCTCGCTGACTACCTTTAATAAAAGCAGCTCCTCGTATACCCGCAGGGAAGTGCTCGTTTACGATGATGTGTTTTGTAGCCCGAGGGGCCAGAGGGATACTCAGCTGCACGGTGGCAAAGTCACTTGCCCTTAACTCGACATCTATTGTGCTCCAGGTATCTGCGGCGTTTCCTACCTCGAGGACCGAAAGCTCACCATCGGTGGTGGCAAAGGGGACGGCGAGCAGAGTGCCGCTACCTACCATACCTTCCATTTGAAAGGCCGAGCGAAAGCTGTTTTCCACCCCTTCATTATCGTAGAAGTAGCGAACGTTTCTCACCTGATATCGCGCATTGTCTGCCGGTTCCCAGACAACGGAGCCGGCCCGGTTGTGTCCAAACTGATGCGCTGAGAAATCGCTTCTTGCCCCGGCGGCAAGCTCTACGACAAGGGAAGCGAGCTCTATGCCTGCAAGATCCAGAAACCTCAGAGTTCCTCGACCTATGCTATTGCTCAGATTGGTGAGCTGGATCCAGTTTGCAGCCAGTGGTTGTGCGCCTCCGCGGGCCAGCGTGGGAGAGGTTCCGGGGTAAAAGGTGTTGTAGGTCAGGAACTGGCGACCTGTTTTACCGTTAGTCATTGGGAAGGCGATAGCAAACTCAAAGTCTTTGTTGCTTCTTGCCTGTGCTGCGGCTGCCGGTTGCTTGTAGTACACCATTCGCCCATCGAGATCTCCCGGATTTCCATTATGGGTCGAGCAGAGTTTTCCATAGGAATTTGCGGCCCTTCCGGACATCGCGTGAACGAGTGCGTCAAACTGTGCCCCCGGTGCAATGCTGAATGACATTTTCTCAACCGCTTGCCCGAGGAAGTCATACAATACGGTCGATACGTCGAGTTGCCGATTGCTCATATTGACACTTTCAACGACATTCCACAGTTGTCCGTTGAATCCGCCGTTCCACTCCTGACACTGGGTTGTTTCGAGAACAGGGCGTGCAGAACCGCCGTCGAGGGGGTCGCTGCCATCGACAACTTCCTGTCCGTCGAGAACGCCGTCGTTATCGGAGTCGGCATCATCCGGATCTGTTCCCAGGCGTGTTTCTTCTTCGTCGCTTAAGCCATCGCCGTCGCTGTCATCATCACCATCTCGCGGTGTTGGGGTAAAACCGCCAGAGCTGCTGGAGGAAGAGCTACTGGACGAGCTACTCGAAGCTGAACTGCTCGAAGATGAACTACTGGAAGATGAGCTGCTGGATGAGGAGCTCGAGGATGAACTTGAAGACGTGCTTGATGATGAGCTACTGGAGGAACTACTGGAGGAACCGACTGAGCTTCCCCCATCGAATCCGGTGATATCGGTTGCGAATACCCTGTAGCTGGCAAGGGCCGGGGAGCCTGAAACCACGCCGCGAGAGAAGCGATAACTTGCAACAATTCCCGTTCCAGTATCAAAGGCGGCGCTTACATAATCAATACTGTAGTGTCCTCCGGCACCGCCGAGTTTTGGGGCCAGTTCTTCACGCATCCATTGGCCGCTCGCCTGCAAACCGACGAGGGCAGCAGTGACGTGACTCCCCGCACTCGAGCTCGTGCGTTTGTAGCGATGCAGAATGCTTGGCAGACCGTTGCCGGCGATGAGAATCTTACTTCTGCCTCCCGCGTAGTCGTCAGCTGCTACCGCGACGTTCCAGGAGCCACCAGACTGCTTTTGGCCATAGAGTAATTCGGTGTCGACCGCAGTCTGGGCTGAGAGAAGCCGCGAAAATGAAATGTGATAGGTATTAGCGGAGTCAATTGCGATACTGGGATGCATACCGGCTTCGCGGTTCAGAGTAGGGATAGTTTCTTTTGTCCAGGAGCCGGCGCTTACTTCGTGAGCAACTCTGGGAACTTTGTTACTCGCATCGTAATACACGATCACCGG
>JAUIMJ010000404.1 GCA_030433295.1 bacterium
CACTTTGATTCCCTGTATGCCGCTTGTCGGGACGCCCTGGGTCATCTGGACCTGGTGGATACCATCCCTGCCTCGAAGGAAGAGCTGCTGGTAAGCAGTGCTCCGGACATCATTGCCGTGGGTCCTGCCTATTCGATAGAGGCTTCCTTCAACACCTGTCGTGATCTTCGTGAAGCCTTTCCGGATACACCCATTGTCGTTTTTTTAAAGCCGGAGGCGTACTCCCTTCGCACTATGCGTCGATTGGAGCGGGTCAGCGACGAGATTTTCTCTATTGGGGATGAAGCGGTTCGAGTCGTTCATAAGTTAAATTCCATCGCTCGAGAAACCGTGCAAAAGATCCGCGGGAAGCTCATATGTGTCTCCGGGGTAAAAGGGGGTGTTGGGGCAACGTCGATAGTATCCGGCTTAGCCCATGCAGCCGAAGCACTGGGAAAGACTTCCATCGTTATCGACCTCTCAGAAAGTGCTTCGTTTTCTCATTACATGGCATCCAGTCGCTGGCAGTCCTCGGACTTTGCTGCCGCTGTGGTTGATGGCATTTCGCCGGATAGAGCACTTATAGAAAAATGTATCACGACGGCACCAAACGGAATCAGTTTGTTTCTTCCACCCTCGGGCGGGACCGATGTCCGTGAACTTTGGTTGCGAAGTTCGGATCGCTTTGAAATCACCTTGTCAGCGATTGAGATACTACAGGAACTGTATGATCTCGTTCTGGTCGATATGGCTGGAGCGGAGGGAGTGCTTAGTTTTGCGCTGCAGTGCCGGGCATTTGCGAAACTATTGATAACGTCTAATGATCCCGCGTCAGTTCACCTGCTTGCCACAAAACTCTCGAAAATTGTGGAGACTCCGGGAGATGGTTCTGCCTATGTCCTCATCAACACCTTGTTGGAGAAAGGACTGACTCGAGAAGATGTGCTCGATTTTCTCTACTATAATGAGCACTTTTCCGAAGATATGGCGGATCTAGACTCGCTTCCCTTCGACAAGAGGGCCAGAAACTGGATTGGCACCGGCAACAGTTTTTACACGGAAGCACCGAAAGAGCTGCAAGTTCTCCTGGAGTCTATCCTGAAGAAACTCTTGGGAGAGGCGGTAGTGCTTCCCATGGACAATCAGGACAGTATTTTTCTCGCCTTGCGGAAAAAAGTCCAGATTCTTTCGGGTGCTGCGGCTTTTACCAAAAAGGCTACTTCAGTTCCCAGACTTCTGCCCATGCCGCTGCATGCTGAGAATAAAGGTTCTCATGCATCAGCAGAGAACGAGAGAGCAGCATTACGCTCTGAACTCTGTGTAACAAGTATACCAACCACGACCCAGCGAAGTGAGACGTGTCCCATGGACGGGAGCGGATTTTCACTTCTTTCAGGACAAATGTACGAACCCCCAAAACTTTCGGGTGAAGAAAAAGGAGAATAAAAAAATGAAACGCGTATTGAAATCAGTAGTTCAATTTCACAACGGTAGCGAGAGAGAAGAAGGAAGCCTTGCGCTAGAGCAGATCCTTTTCATTGGAGCTATCGTCGCACTGTCTGCAGGGTTATTCGTATTCTACGATAATCTTTCGACCTATTTCAGCAGTGTTGGATTCTCGACCGCTCCCACAAATATCGGATCGCAATCGAGTAACTAGACCATTGGAAGCAGGGAACGCCTTATGAAGAATAAGTCCATACTGCCTGGTTCCTCGAAGCGACGACCGAGACGGGTGAGGCAGACTCGCATCTCCTACGCGCTCTACTTTGTCGGTGTGAGCATGTTGCTGCTTTGTTTTGCAGTAGCCTTTGCGGGTCCAAGAGCCGCCAACGAAGAGCGTGCCGAAGCCAACACGACGGCAGTGAAAGTGGTAACGAGCTTTGATACGCTGATGATCCCAGTGCCGGTACGAACCGTCGCTCGGGGAGAGCGCCTGTCGAAGGTGCCGCTTCGTCAGATAAAGTGGCCTAATGATGACTCGAGCACTCCGTATGTCACCAATATAAAGGAACACGAGGACTCGGTTGCGACCACGACCTTACCGGCGAATTTGCCTATTCCCCTCGCCGGAATCTCAAAGAATGCGGTTGAATCAAACGCCGTTGTCGACGGGATTCCCGAAGGTATGCGAGCAATTACCGTTCGGGTGGATGCAGAGTCTGCGGTTGAGGGCTGGGCGCGCTCAGGAAACTTTGTCGATGTGATTGTACTCAGGCAGTCAAAGAAGAGTGGTGTTGGGATTGAAGCCAAAGTTATAGCGGAGAATGTACGGATCTTGTCTGCGGGGAGGTCCACGGAACCGCTTGCGGGACAAGCGTCAGCCCCTTCCGCACCTGCAACCGTTACACTGCTGACTTCGCAGGAAGACGCGCTTAAGGTTAAGACCGCCGCATCTGTCGGCAAGCTTACCTTTTCTTTGCGCGGTTTCGACGACGAGGCCCCAACGCTGGCTACCGCAATGTCTCAAAAAACCTTGTTGCAAGAGGCGAAGACGTATTTCCCGAAAAGAAGATCCTACCGCGGAACGGCAATTGGCCCCAACGGCAGAAAGTTTGTTCTTGGCAAGGACTCTCGCTGGATTCAATCGGGCGAGGGACTCTCTGATGCTTCAGTGAGCAGCACGCGAAGTCGCGCACAGCTTTCGACGGAGACACAATAGAATGAAGCGTGCGGAAAGTCTGAGCGAGCTAACCAGAGAGCAGATAAAGAACACTTACTTCGGCAAGTCACTCGTGCCAAGAATGGTGGAACCTCTGCGGAAGGTACGGGAAAATCTTACTCCATCTGCAAAGTATGTCGCCGCAGAGGCGCGAAAGCGCATGAGTGAGCGTTCTGCCTTCGATGAGCCGCTTGAGCTGGATGAAGACGTCTTGCTGCGTCTGGTGCGTCACGTCGAACTCACCGAGGGTGAAGAACTGTCAGAACGTGAGCGAACTTCAGTCGTTGCCAGTCTCAGCGCTTCACTTGAGCACTACGACGTACTTTCCACTCTCGTTGAGAATGAAGAAGTGAACGATATC
>JAUIMJ010000405.1 GCA_030433295.1 bacterium
ACGCGGTCGGCGACGTCCTCAACCCAGGATGCCTCGTCGCCTGAGGCCGCAATGGTGAAATGACGTATCAGCGATGAAAGAGAAAGGCTCTTGAGCGTATACTCAAGAATGGGAATACCGTTTAGCTCCAGAGCAAGTTTGGAGCGCCCCGCCGAGACCGCTTGCATACGCTGGCCAAGACCTGCGGCGGGGATGATTGCTCTCATTTCAGATACTCTTCAGACCTGAAGCTTTCTGGGAACTACGCGGCTACCTCGCAGATTTCTTCAAGCTCAGCCTTAACCGTATCCTCGGGACTGGACTTTGCGATTGAGATTTCTTTTACGAGCAGTCCCTGAGCAGTATCGAGCATACGACGCTCACCGAAGGAAAGCTCCTTATCGCTTTTCAAAACAGATAGATCGCGAATCACGCTGGCGATCTCCAGGACCGAACCAGTCTTAATCTTCTGGTGGTACTCTCGATACCTTCTGTTCCAGGTCTGGTTGTCGATGGCAACCGAGCGATCTCGAAGAATTTTGTAGACTTCGTCGACCATCTTTGAGCCAACGACCTTCCTCAAACCGACTACGTCGATTTGATGAGTAGGCACCATGATCTTGGCGCCGGTTTCCATGATTCTGATTACGAAGAATTCTTGTTTCGTGCCGGAAATCGATCGAGATTGAATGGCTTCTATCTCGCCAACACCCTGTGCTGGATAGACGACCTTATCACCTTGCTTAAACGTCAATTTGTTGCCCAATGTCGTCTCCTCTATTCGTTCTAATATCACGATACAGGTAACCGCGAATATCCGCTGCCACCACAAGGGCCGTCGTCGCACGCGCGAGACGGACTCCACACACAAACCTGAGTGAAAAACACGAGGAAAACCGGAGAGGGTGTCGACATCTCTAAGTGTCATGCCACCCCAAAAAAGAATTGCCTGATGCCCGATGGAGATTTCTAGAGGCCCTCACTAGTCCGAAGCATGTTGCCGCGGGGAAGCTCAGTGCCAGAAGTCAGAGCAAGCCAAAAAGAACAGTCCATCAGGGAATTACCCATAAGGAAATCACCCAGTAGCGAGTACCCCAGTAAGAAACAATCGCGTGGGGCTGTCACTGATTTGGCTTCTTTTCGTGCTCGTTTCTTCTTTCGAAAAGACCTGTTCCTTCTCTCCAAAAGACCCGCCCCTTTCTCTTCGAAAGAATAGTCCGCAGACAGAAAGGAGAGGCATAGTGACCGAATCGTAGAAAAGTTCGGATCTCTCCAACAAAGCAAAACACAGTATATAGATAGGGAGCTCAAAAGTCAAATAGGCTCCTCCCCTCAGACAGCCTTTAAGGCCCCTAAAAATAAGGATAATACGCCCAGTATCCGGATATCTCGTCGAATTCCCGGGCGAAACTCCGGTCCCCACAGAGGCCTGTCGCGGCTCTGTTCCGCATAAATGTCTGCCCGCGAACAACAGCGGGCGGCCATTATCAACAACGTTTCTTCAGGGAAGAAAGGTCTTGAAGTGAGAGTTTTCTTTCGAGGAGCAATGCGTCTTCACCGTTATCGCGATAGTAGTTAAGCCTGACGGCAACTCTCTTAAATCCCAGGCTTGCGTAGAGAGAAATCGCGCTTTTGTTACTGGGGCGAACTTCCAAACTTACCGAACGAACACCTCGATGAATCCCTGACACCAGACTATGACACAAGACGCGACGCGCAATGCCATGCCCCCGACACTCCGGAGCAACTGCGAGATTGAGAATGTGCATTTCTTCAGGAATGATATACGTAAAGCAATAGGCAACCAGACGTGTATCCAGAATTGCACCGAATCTCGCAGATATGTCTTTTTGGAATTCCCCTCTGACCAAAGCTCTGCTCCATGGATGCGGATAGCAGCGCTGCTCGAGGTCAGCCGCCTCTTCCATGCGATCCGCCTCAAGGGGAACCACCTCCAGTCCGGATAAACTACCGGAGCCAGAAAATTCGCGAGTCAAGGGAGATACGGGGGAGATGGATCCCGTCCCGGCCTCTTCAGAGGGATCTGAGGCTAAGGCGTGCGTGGTATCGGCCGTTCTCTTTTCGAGCATGGTAGAAGCAAGTTCCCAATTCTCGTATCATAACACCTGGCGAATGTGCGAAGCCCACCGGGCATTTGCCATTACGAATACCCCCCATCCTGAAAGTACCGGCTGAAAGTACCGGCTAAAAGTAGCGGCTAAAAGTAGCGGCGGGAATATCCAGTACGAGGTTTGCTAAGCCCGAATGCCTGCGAAACCACAGCTCTCAGCCCTGGGCTCATTCGCGCCACACGAAATACTACACGGAATACTACACGAAATACGTTTTCCGGCGCGGCAAACTCCATGAGAATACCATGGAAACACGGACCAAATCCACTGTCCAAGCAGACGCTTGAAGTTCACTCGGCGGAACCTCTACGCAGAACTGCTCCTCAAAACCACCAGGACAGAAACGCAAAAGCGGAATCAAGCAGGGAAAGTCTGTGAACGAGGCTCTAGCTGCGGAGAGAATACGGAGACGCGGCGATTCCCTTCATTACTCCATCCTGCAGAGCTTTTAGCTCATCCGGAGAAAGGGTACGCTCATCGGAACCAAAGGCCAATTTGATCGAAACGCTCTTTTCCGAGGCGGCCAGAGGTGCGCCCGTGTATACCGACACGGCTTCAATTGATCGAAGCATTGTCGACTCGACACTGGATTCAATAAGCCGTCGTACCTCACGATATTCACAGTCAATTGGGGTTACTACTGAGACTTCAAATAATGAGTCCGGATACTTTGGCAGGGGCTTAAAGTGCGTAAGATCTGCCGACGCAGAAAGAAGCAAATCCAAATCAATCTCAACGAGAACGAGGCGACTACTGTCGTCGAGGTCCGCAAACTCAGGATGAACCTCAGCAACGACTCCGCAAAGCACATTCTCGACAACAATCCGGGCACAGCGAACGGGATGCATCCAGGGAAGCCTCTGGGAAAACCACTGAGGCTGCTGCGCAT
>JAUIMJ010000076.1 GCA_030433295.1 bacterium
TTCGAAACAATCTCGAAGGGATTGATCCATATATTGGGAATGAGGTCTTGGTGGATTAGGTAGTGCCCGCCATCCATTATAGCGACAACAACGCTCGGCGCCCCTGTCGTTACGTCCCAGGCTTGCGGAGCATCCATATCGACATTGGCGGTACCCCCGTACTGACCCAAATTTTCCAAGCCCCACAAAAATTCAAAAAAGGGATCTCCAGCATCAGTCCGAAACTGTCGTGTAGGCCCTGACACCTTCTCAGGGTCGAAAAATTTCTTAGGGGGAAGATTTGACTTTGGCTTGGGAGGAACAATTTGCTCAATCCGGCAATTTGGTTTCAACGATTTTATTGTTCCATCTGCAACAAGTTTTTCTGCAAGCCTTTGATCGAATGTCCCGTCAGCGGCCTTTGCTCTAATGTGATATAGATCCGGCAACAATGGCGCAAAGCGCTCTACAAGGTTTGCTCCAAGATTACGGATGATCGCCGAGATCTCGCCCTGTCTACTATCCCCGTGAAGTCCGGCCAATCGGCCTTGTCCTGCAAATTCAATCAAGACCTCTCCTGGTATTGGGTCGCACGTTTCAGGTATCAGTTCTGGGCGACCTTGTGCGTATGCAACCTGGACGGTGATAGAAAACAGCAGGGGCAAAAACAGAAAGTTTAGTTTGTTTCGAACGGACTCTGGACGACCTGAAGACAATCTTGTCGCGCACGATGGGCTTCGTTCAGCGGATGAACTCATTGGATTACTCTTTTGAAGAGAACACTGTCAGTGTTCCGAGGAATAGTCTTCTAAGGTAAAACCAGTAGCATCTACGGCATCAGAAATCCAAAAACGCACCAAGGACGTGGACTGAGTTCATGTCTTTTGGATCCGATATGAATCCGATTCGTGGGGAGGTATCGAAGGCAGCTGTCTAAGTGCCTGAAAAGATGGAGCGGGTGACGGGGATTTACTCCGTAAATCCCCGGGGATCGCCCTGTCTCCCGGCACGCTTTGCGCGCCTCATAGGGTTCGCTCCCCGCCACAGTCAATAAGCCTGCGCGGCGTTTGAGCGCCCCCGAACGGGGAGAGGGTATAAAACGCATGGAGCGGGTGGCGGGGATCGAACCCGCGACCTCCTGCTTGGCAAGCAGGCGTTCTAGCCACTGAACTACACCCGCAGAGGAATCTGCGAATCGCTCGCGATTGAGATGAGCATTACTAGTTACTATTGGGCCTTGTGTCAACAAAAGGTTTACTTAGGAAATCACTAAGGAACCGAGACTTCCAGGGCGCTTTCCCTGTCCTGCTTCTATGCCTGCTTTTCAGAGAGCGCTTTGGCCACGTTTGGGGGAACAAGACGGCTGATATCACCGCCGACTGAGGCAATGTTTTTGACGATGCTGGAACTGATGAAGGAGTTCTCTTCGGAGGTCACTAGAAATACGGTTTCTATGCTGCCCATGAGGTGGCGATTGATATGCGCCATCTGTGCCTCATACTCGTAATCGGAGACCGCACGCAATCCACGGACGATTACGGAGGCATTAATGGAGGCCACATAGTCGACAAGCAGGCCGGTGAAGGACTCCACTTTCAGGCGCTCTTCTCCCTCAATGCCTCGTAAGGCACCACGAACGAGCTCAACCCGCTCCTCTGTAGAAAAACGCACCTGCTTCGATGTGCTGTCAGCCACCGCCACATGAATTCCGTCGAACACCGCGAGACCGCGCTCCACGATATCTTTATGGCCGTTAGTGATGGGATCAAAGGTCCCCGCATAGACGGCTATGGAAGCAGAGGATGTTGGCATGATGTTCTCCTATTAGCCGCTCTCCTGTCCAAGACAGAAAAGCGCACACAAGCACGCAAAGAATAGCATTCCCAGGGTAATGTTACCCGGCATTTTTGGGGCAAAAGCGGTAATACTGCACCAATGTGCTCCCGTATTTCTTGTCCTTAATCAGGCTAACTTGATTCTCAAACCGAGGATTTACTTCGGGTAGCACATCACACTCAAAAACGAAGAGACTCCCCTCTTTCACCAGGCAATGAGTCAGGAGCCCATCGACGATAGAATCAAAGCTCCGGTCAGCATAGGGCGGATCGGCAAAAACCACATCAAACGCCCTCTGTGGCAAACGAGAGAATGAACTCAGCACATCCGCTGACAGGAGATCCACATCCACGCCAAAATCCGCAGCACTGGCTCTGATCGACTCAAGCTGCACCCGGGCACGCTCAACCGCACACAAATATTCGGCGCCGCGCGACAGGGCTTCAAAACCCAGGGCGCCGCTACCGGCGTAGAGATCCAGAACAGCAGTTCCTTCGAGGTCCAGCAGAGTGCTCAGGGTAGAGAACATTGCTTCACGCACCCGGTCACTGGTGGGTCTGGTTGACGTCTGCTTAGGCATCTTTATAGGACGGCCCTTGAGGTGGCCTGCCACTATGCGGAGCTGGGATTTCAAAAGGCTTTCCTTTTTTGACTAAATTAGATTTATTTTATCCAATATACATAGTATGTTGGCGCTTCTAATGCACCTCAGGCGCGCGGTATGCGTGCACGGAACCGCGGCTGAGCAAGAAACGCTTGAAGACAATACGTTAGATAAAGCGGTGATCGGGAGTCGTGCCTCTTTTTATACACCGCAGGTATGTATCAGCATGGACAAATCTAAACTAGCTCTCCTCCTGGCTCGACGACAGAAGCGTCTGGAATACTGGAAACAGCAGTTTTCTCATGCCCGGCTGGGCTCAGAGGAGAAAAACGCCTTTGACGCCACATGCCAGCTCTACACCCGGCTGATGATCAAAGCCGCCCGGGCGACCGAGGAGGCAGAAAAGAAAGAGTGTGAGGAACGCTTCGAGCAGCTCGAGCGCGAGTTTAATCGACAGTTTGAAGACCTGCGACTGTTGACCAGTGACTCGGGAACAGGAGCGATTATCGACAATTAGGGATGAAATCCCGGAATTTGTCCTTTGTACTTGTCTTTTTTGCGCTATACCCTTAGGTTCTTACCTCTCGGCGCAATATCCCCACGCATTCGCTTAGCTTTTCGGCCTTTACGGCCATCGTTTGCTGTGATATTCCCTTTGCCGCACTTAATGGGGGGCGTTAGCTCAGTTGGTAGAGCAACGGCCTTTTAAGCCGTGGGTCGCTGGTTCGAGCCCAGCACGCCTCACTCCCCTAAGCCTTATTTCGCTCGCTTGATTTCCCACTTCCCCACTCCCCGGAATCCCGACCTCTTCTAGAGATCCGACGGCTCAGCATTCCAAACCAAAAATCGCGCTTCTGTCATTTTACTGTTTACTTTCGGCAACTTACAGTTTTCCGCTCAGGTCCTTCCTCTATTCTGACGTTATTAGATTCAGGAAAGAGCCCTACGCAGGCTCTGATGAACGGATATCGACGGGAATACTAATGAGCCTCATTGATCGCATAGATAGCAGAATTCTGCTCCAGGGCGGGTCAGCCTCTTCTGCCAGTGGTGGTGGCTCTACGGTCGGTGGTCTGGGTGCCGGTTCCTCCTTTGACGGAGGAGCGGTGATTGTCGACAGCCTGGGCAAAATCGGCGACGCCTTCAACGACTCGTTCATCCGTATCAGTACCGCAGTCCGGGCAATCCAGAAAACGGAAGACTTTTTAAAAGACATTCAGTCGGTCACTACGCAGCTTCTCGACCTCGCTGAGCGCGCAGCAGATCCTCAGGCGTCAACTGAGCAACGACGATCCCTTAACTCCAGCTTTCAAACGAAGCTTCAGGACTTTCAGAATATTCTGGATAGTGCTGACGATGGCGAAGAAAATTTTCTCGACATGGATTCCATAGAGAAAATTCTCCAGGGCGCCGGCATAAACCCCGACGCCTCAAACAAGGTTACGCAGGCACTGAAGAGCGTCGGTGGTGCTGATGATATACTCGGTTATGAGCCTATTCGATCTGAAGAGGTTTTCGTTAGTCCCCGCGATACGTCGGAAAGCAGAGTCAGCGAAACGACAAGCAGCAATCCTCTGGATCGAAACCTGTCGACACTTGCAAATGCGACGCTCGCACACGATACCTTCGAAGAGCTGAAGAGTGACATACAGACTGATTTGAATGGTATTTCAGGTGCCCTTGATGCTTTGAGGATCGCGAACAAAATTTCACTTGAGGGAAGGAACGCCGCTGACGGACTGGCAGGTAGAGTAAGCGGCAGCGCCGATGCGCAAAGTGTTGCCGAGTCGCTGCAACAATCGATTCGGGCCGGCGGCGGAGGGTCATTGATCAATTCCCACAGTGACTTAGACAGAATTCTCGTCTCAGAAATCCTTTCAATCGCGGAATAAAGCGTAATATTACAAGGGGCTTAGCTCGAGCTATCAACAGCTCTCTCAGTCTCCGACCTCACCTACGCAATCTACCGTAAGCTATAACTTTTTCCTCTATTTTTTATTTAGACAGGTCGATTACACATGTATGAACAAAAACAACAAATACGATCTAATAGCTATCGGAAGCGGCCCAGGCGGACAGAAGGCCGCTATTCAGGCGCTTAAACTTGGCAAGCGGGTTGCTATCGTTGACCCCAATCCAAAGCTCGGCGGTAACTGCCTGCATGACGGGACTATTCCCAGCAAGTCATTCCGCGAGGCCATCATGCACCTCTCCGGTTTTCGCGAGCGTGCGCATTACGGCCAGGGCTATCGGGTAAAGCAAAATATCCTGATGAAAGATTTGACGGACCGAACGGGTTCCATTGAATCGGACATCGAGCAAACGATCCGTTCGCAGTTGCTTCGCAACAGAGCTGATATCATCGTTGGCTTCGCGTCTTTTGTTGATGCAAACACGCTCAGAGTAACCCAGGAACATACCCAGCGAACGCTATTTGCTGACAAGATTGTAATCGCCACTGGAACCAGACCCTGGCAGCCGGATACCTTTGCCTTTGATCGAAACATCATCATGGACAGCAATGACATCCTGCGCATGGATAAGATTCCAAAGTCGCTCACCGTCGTGGGTGGTGGTGTTATCGGTTGCGAATACGGGTCAATGTTTGCTGCCCTTGGGGTAAAGGTTACCATCGTCGAGCAGCGGGACCAGATTCTTGGATTTGTCGACAGTGAGTTAATCGATTGCCTGACCTATAACCTGCGCAGGCAAAAAGCCTGCATCATCACCGGAGATAAGGTATTGAGCTGTTCTGCCTCACCTGACGGCAGAGCGGTCACCTATCTGGAGAGTGGCAGGCGGGTCGTATCGGCCAAGTTGCTCGTTTCCGCAGGAAGAGTGGGAAATGTCGAAGGGCTCAATCTTGAAGCTATCGGTATCGAACCCAATTCGAGGGGACTTCTCGAAGTCAACGATAACTACCAGACTTCAGTTGAGAACGTGTATGCAGTTGGCGACATAATCGGATTCCCTGCGCTGGCGTCGACCGCAATGGAACAGGGTCGAAGAGCCTCCTGCCATGCATTTCAACTCACGGATGTAGGTATGGACATTCCCCTGCCCTACGGCATCTACTCAATTCCCGAAATCGCGATGGTTGGAGCGACTGAGGCAGAACTTCGCAAGGATAAGATACCCTACGAGTACGGCATAGCCCGATTCAGCGAGCTAGAGCGAGGGAAAATAATCGGCGATGAAGTCGGCGTGCTCAAACTCCTGTTCCATCGGGGAACCCTGCAGCTTCTCGGTGTACACATCATCGGAGAAGGAGCGACAGAACTCGTGCATATGGGGCAAACGGTAATGGGCTTTCAGGGTGGCATCGACTACCTGGTGAACGCTGTCTTCAATTACCCCACGCTTTCGACCGTCTACAAGACCGCCGCACTGGACGGCTGGAATAAAATTGTAGCGACTGAAGGACTTCCTGACGAGGCACCGCTTTCCGAAATAACAGAAGAGCTGCACTAGAACAGTCACTGCCGACAAACAAATAGTGTTTGCACCATCGCTGCTTCAAGAGACTAGTAAGATACTGCTTTTGGACTGATGTTTTGGATTGCGCGCTATGCGTCTGTCTATTGGGGGCTGCGTCCTTAATTGGGCGCCCACGCTTTGAAATGTGAGAGCGAGAGATACGTGAACCATTCGTCGTACAATAGACGAGAACCTCAATGGTTGTGGT
This sequence comes from bacterium, assembly GCA_030433295.1. GTDB lineage: Bacteria > Bdellovibrionota_C > UBA2361 > SZUA-149 > SZUA-149 > JAUIMJ01. The sequence continues at coordinate 6,105 of JAUIMJ010000076.1, forward strand.
CGAACGTATTCTCCGGGAAAAGTTTCCCATACTGTGATGCTTACGCAAGCACAGTACCGCCCTCACTATAACTCACATCCCGGGGGGAGCACGCGGCATGGCGCTTCCTTTTGCTTACCGTTGTCGGAAAATCATTTCGGAGAGAGAAACAAGGGGGGTCAGTTCGGCGGTCCGCGAATTCTCGTCATCGCAAATCCCAAAAAGAGTCAATGAGGGGTCAAAATCACTACCCTTCCAACACAGGAAACTGCGCTCGAAGGGTGGTGATAGCGACGATCAATCGTCTCAATTTGAATCTGGTGGAAAACTCAGCGGATGCTGTTCAGAAAATAGGTTCGAGGATATTCCTCGTAAAAAGCCTTTCGTATCTTTCTGCTCATGCTAGCCACATGAAAATCGGCTAGAAAGAGCAGGAACAGGTAACTTCTGCACTGCCTGAAGTTAAAAAGAACGTGCGAGATTTCTCAGCGCCCGAGAACCTTACTATTATAGTAGGGTTTTGTCAATCCGAGGTGCGTGTGGAAAAACTCCATAATTCCAGTGGCATATCACTTTCTGTCGCGATTTCCTGAAATGTTAGTCGAGATTTTCGTGGAAAATTACCTTATGCGAAAGCAATTTGCCGTCCCGATAGGTAAACCTGGCGGAGAAAAAACGCAAATCGCGCAGCCAGGGGATGAAATAGCTATCTCCCTCCCATAGGGGAAGATTGAGAACCTCCTCGTCGTCTATCCAGGCGAGATTACCCTCAGGTGATTCGATTAGCTCACCGTCGAAGTCATCGGCGGTATACAAGTACACGTACCAATCCTCTCCGTCTTTGAACTCCGGAAACGTAAGCAGCCCCCGCAGTCTCGGGGACCTGATGCTGAGACCACTCTCTTCAAGCACTTCCCGGGTTACACACTCCTCGGGCATCTCTCCGGGCTCGAGCTTTCCTCCCAGGCCATTCCACTTTCCCTGATGAATATCATTTGCCTTTTTAACCCGCTCCAACATGAGGGTCTTTCCGGCTCTCTGCACATAACAGAGGGTTGCAAGTTTCATTGCCTGTGCCTTTTGCTTCTTGCGCCAATCATCGCTATTGCTTGCACTGTAGCGCAAACGCCGCTGACAATACATCAGTCGGCCGAGGCAGGAAAACTTCTGGAGCGAAGGAACGATGAAAAGTACGGAAGTAGTAGATTTCTTTTTTGAGCTCGGACAGCTAAAGCGCATTCGGCATGAGGGATGGCGACTTGCCGGTGTGGAAAGCCCCGACACCATAGCCGCTCATTCGTTGCGTGCTGCACAGATCGGATACGTCCTCGCTCGCCTTGCAGGATGCGAGCAGGCAGACCGCATCGTGAGCATGCTCGTATTCCACGATATGGCGGAAGCGCGCATCGGCGACATCCATAAAGTTGCCAACCGCTACCTGCAATTTGACGAAGCCTCTGTAGTTAAGGAGCAGACGGCTCCCCTCGATGATATCGGAGGTGAAATTCTTTCGCGCTGGCTCGAAGTCGAGTCGGCTGACAGCGAGGCGGGGCAGATAGCAAAAGACGCAGACCTGCTGGAGCAGGCCCTGACGGCCCGGGAATACATTGAGCAGGGCTACAAAGCCTGTGAGGACTGGCTGGAGAACATCCGCCCAAGACTAAAGACGACGCAGGCAAAGGAGCTGCTTTCCGCGCTGGAGACAGGGTCGCCCTCAGCCTGGTGGTCTGAACTCAAGCACTTCAGCTAAGGCAAAAAATGCCCTGGCTCACTTTTTGAGCCCCAATGCTTTCACAGTAATCTCCAGCTCTCCTAAAAGTGCACGAGCGCCTTCCTCTGCTGCAGCATACTGTTCCACGGCAAGTCGCAATACAGCCTCAGCCTCGAGAAATTTCTTTTCGCCGATAAGCTGCTGCACTCTGGTAATTGCCATGCGATACTCAAACTCAGACCCCTGCCAGGAGCCTTCCACTACTGCTTCGCCATCGGGCGTAAGTAGCTTGCACAAGTCCTCCGCAGTAGCGATGGGAGACGAAACCTTCTTCAGGGTATAGATGAAGGGCGTGCGATCGTTTTCCAGATCGCGGGCCTCGAAGGGAAGCTCAAGCTCATCTACGGATTCCAGCGCAAATCCGCTTTTCTCCAGACAAGGCTCAAGTGCGGTCTTCGGATACGAGCGAATTACCAGTGTATCCTCCACCACCGTATCCTGCACAGGCCCTACGTAGAGTTGAAGCGCCGCGTAGCCGCCTGAGGACATGACTCTATTTATTTCAAGTAGATATTCAGAAAGCACGCGGCTCGGAAGATGACCGAGGACGGCAAACGCGTAGACAAAGTCCAGGCTTCCGTCGGAAAAATCAGCAAGACCTTTCTCGGATGCCCTGAGTTCGACGTTTACAACATCTGCGAGAAGGCCACGTGCATGGCCTATCGCCTCTTCGGACACATCGACACCGTAGACTCTGTCGCACGTTTCAGCAGCAGCACGAAGCAAGCGCCCCACACCACAACCCAGTTCAAGACCACTTGCCGCGGGGAAAAAATCCGCGGGAATTCTGCTGCTGAGTAGTGAGAAGTCTCTCTTACCCGTTGCCCACATATGTTCGTCGGAATCCACGCCGTCGCTCATCCAGTAGCGATAGTCGCTGCGCACCCGCCGGTCCCATGCTTCGCGCATAAGAGACTCAATGCTTTTGGAGTGCTTCATAGTTTCTTGCGTATGAAAGAGAAAACAGAGCCGAATAAGAGATCAGTCGAGGGTGTAAATCTTTATCGCCTCACTCCGACCCGGCACTGTGACATCCCCCAGGGAACGGACGGAAACACTTTCAGCGACGTCGTTTGACGTTTCCTCGCTAAAAATAATCGGCACTTCTTTTTGCTTGGCCACTTTCTCCAGACGAAAGGCCACATTGACCGTATCACCAAGCACCGTGAAATCACGCGAGCCCTTTCCACCTACGGTCCCGATGAGCGCTTCCCCCGTGTTGATGGCCACTCGACACTCCCAGGGGTGCTCTGCCTGATGAGGCCAGCGACCTTCGGCAACCATCTGTTCTGTTTTCCGAACAATCTCAGCGGCGGCTTCCACGGCACGCAGTACCGAGGTGTCCTTCTCTGCCTTGGCATCCGCATACCAGAGGGCCATCACGCAATCACCGATGTACTTGTCGACTTCGCCTTTTTTCTCATAAACAATGCCGGCAACCACCTCGAACCAATCATCGAGCATACCCGCAACATCTTCAGGCGGAAGGGCCTGAGATTTTGTAGTAAAGCCGGCGATATCTACGACGAGAACACTTATCTTACCCGAACGCATCATCGGGTTACTCTTGGTCTCGTGGTTTGAGAGCCGATCCTCACTGGTCTCCCCGAGGCGCAGATCAATGCGAATCTTCACATGACCGATACGAACGGTATCACCAGAGCTGAGGTTAACGGGTGTGCTGATTCGGCGGCCATCATGAAAGGTACCGTTGAGACTACTCAAGTCGCTGAGCACCAGGCCCGAAGAGGACGCACTAAAAATAGCATGAAAGCGTGACACACTGGTGTTCTTTAGAACCAGGTCATTACCACCTGAGCGACCGACCCTGAAGGTCTCCCCTGCTGAAAGCGGAATGATTTCCTCGACGAAGGAAACTTCACAATCCACATCCCCGAGGTCAAGGGTTCCGGTCACCCCGGTAGTCGGAGGGGCATCGACTTTGTCATTGATTGGCACCTCGACACAAAGCGCCGCGACAATTGCCCCCTCTTCCCCTGAATTGCTATCTTTCGCCAAGCCTTACATCCTCGGTTAGTAGTTTTCCTGAAACCGTATTTCATTCCAGCTATAGTATTATCGTCTTTTACCATCTTTTTCTTTGGCGCGGCAGTCCAGAGTTTGCCAATTAGACCACATACACCCCTATTCGGCGCCAAAAAAGCGCAAATCCCAGGAAGGCTTTTTCGAAAATGCCGCTTAGACCGTATAATACGCCTTCGACATTCCGCCAGCCCGTGCCGGTGGATTTGTGATACAGATAGAACGCATTTCAAGATAAGAATCATTTACCCAGGGCGTATCAATGAAACAAAGCATCCTCGTACTGTTGTTCATGCTCGTATCTGCCTCAGAGGCCATTGCGATAGACTACGATCAGACCTTTTGGAAAACATGGAGTGACGGGCAGGCGGAAATCGCTGCCTACGACCTCACCTACTCGCGCTATGGTGAAAAACGAGACGGCCTTGCGGTAAGCATCTTTGTCAAAGAGGATTTCTCTGAGCGCCTTAAAGTAAAAGCAGACCAGGGAAAACACCCCGAAAGTGATGTCTTCCCGGTAATGAAACTCAACCTGGTAGAGGACTTTCAAACCGGTGTCTATGACTACAGCCTTATGACGAGCAGCTTTGTGGCTCTGGGGGATGTGGAGTCAATGCGCAAGCGCGGCTATCCGGTCAAGGTATCCTTCAGCAGTCAGGAATGGTGTGGCCATGTGTATCATCAGCTGCTTTTCAACAGCGACAGCGTCCACAGCACCTCGCACAGCTATTTCGACGGCGAAGCAGATCAGGACAAAAAAATCCCACTTAAGAATGACGGACTGAGCGAAGACACTCTGCTCATCTGGGCACGGGGGATGGCTGAGCCGGTATTAAAAGCGGGTGAGAGCAAGACGGTCTCGCTGCTCGATTCTCTGACCTCGGCCCGACTCAAACACCATCCCGTCCGCTGGCACGGGGCGAAACTGAGCAAGAGCAGCAAGCCCGAAAAAATCACTACAAGTGCCGGCACATTTGAGGTCGAGGTCCTCAAAGCCGAGATAGAAAAAGGCGTTTCCTGGACGTATTATGTCGAAGTCGCCAGCCCGCACCGTATCATCAGGTGGGAAAACTCCTCGGGAACTTCCGCTCAGCTTTTGGGCGTGAAGAGGATGCCATACTGGCAGATGACCGGCGAAGGATATGAGAAAGCGCTAAAAGATCTTGGTATCCGTGCTCGGGACAAGAGACAAACCTAGAGCAAATACCTTCTGTTTTTCTCTCTATACGAAGCTGCGAAGCTGGGCTATCGTGAGCCCAGAAGAAACTTTGCGTAAACATACGTGTGCCTGTTTAGTGTAGCCAGATGAGAAGCCCAGATTGAGAGGCCCAGATTGAGAGGCAAAGAATGACCCTAAAAAACAATACCGTCACTTTCCTGATTTCAAGGGCACTGCTCCTTAGTTTCATTCTGTGCACCCTGCAGGCTTGCCATAACGACACCCCTCCCCCGGGCCTTACATATGGCAGCCCGGAGCGGATTGAGCGCGTCGGAATGCGGGATGTCTTACTCAAGGTTTCGCTTATCGACACTGCCGGTCAGGCCGTCGGCGCAGTAAGTGTATTTGCTGAAGCACCAAAGGGTACGGACACCGATACCACCAACATCGATGGAAAAGCCGTCATCAAGATGGGACTGAGAGAAGACGACAGTGTTGAGTTTCACTTCCGATCTGTGGAGCCTTCAGAGCAGCACAACATCGACTGGACGACCACGGTAAACGATCTGCCCAAGGAGGAGACGGAGATACGGCTCATCTTCAAGGCGGACACCGGCGGCAAGGTTCAGCTCATGGCGCTGGAATACTAGACGGCAATCAACGTATCGCGACTACCAGCCCAACTCAGCGAGCGTTTCAATAAGCGCGTCCCCAAGGAGCTGCGGCTGTCGCCAGAAGTGGCGCTTATCCAAAACCCAGAGTCCTTTGTAGCCTGGCGGAACGGCATAGGGCGCACTGCTCATTCGGCCATACGGAATTCCGGCGGGAATGAGTGAATCCCGGATAAACTCATTGCTGAGGTTATCCCCCGCGTCCCCTGCAAGAAACAAATCGACGATGGCAAAATCAATCGCCTGTTCCCCCTCCTGCTTTTCCGCTTCGCGTTTTTCAAGAACCTTCTGCGCAGCAGATACCGTATCGGCGAGAAAGACCTCATAGCCCTCTCGCTCGAGGTACATGCGGACTTCGTCAAGATGTCGAGTATCGTCATCGAGGAGCAGTATGCGAAAAGTTTCTTTTTTCAAGTGTGTTACCTCAGGCCAGACAGTAATCGAGCAAGGCCCCTGCAGCAGATACGCAATCCCGAATCCACGATTTGCACCCTTATTCGTTTTATGATAAAACTCGTCAGCAATAAGCAGCCGAAATGAGTTCGGGAACTGGCTCGCATTTCGCCTTCTCCTCATTTTTGGCCATGATATCCGCTATATCAGCTGCTATCCAGATAAAGAAACAGCCTGGGCTCTGCTCGTATCTTTGAGCCCGTTCATGAGAGAACTAAAAGATGCATTACGCCAGAAGAGGCCCTGTCTCAGATTTTGCCGAAAGACTTACCGCTGCAGCGTACTGGGCCGGTATTCTCTACTCGGGGATTTTCTTCATACTCGGAATTATCCTCTAGGCCATTTCAAAGCCTTTCCACCGAGCTCCGACAAACTACTGAGACGCTCGGTCCATGTGTGAAGCCCAGGGCTGCTCATCCCCTCCCGTTTTCCGCACCTGCACAGCAGAAATCACGACATTTCCTCACTACGACGTCGCTCCCAACATTTCTCCCTGTTTTCTCCCTATTTTCTCTCTGTTTTCTCTAAACAGGGAATTGCAGAGTGACTCTCTTCTCACTAATCTTATTCCCCGATGAGAACGTGTGGCGAAGGATGTCGCGGCAGGCATAGCAACAACAGATTTCTTGGGATTTTTATGCGAAGCATCATTCAAGGACCAAAGACCGAAGTACAAACGCCCTTACAAAGAACAGGATTGCGGCTTGGCATCGTCTTTTTGCTGATACTTTCCGGCTGCAGCGCGCTCAAATCCCTTGCAAATCCCAAAGCCACGGCTACGGAAAAATCAAACCCGGAACAGGCCCTCCTCTCAAATATACGACAACAGACATTTGTTGGCCGCAGATCGGGGGAAGGTTATTTCGACCGCAGCGGAGAGCTCATGGTTTTCCAGAGCGAACGAGATGAGGCAAACCCCTTTTATCAGATCTACCTTCGCTCACTTGTAGACGGAGGTATAGAGCAGATTTCCACGGGGGAAGGAAAGACGACCTGTGCCTGGATTCATCCCGACCAGAATCACGTCCTCTTTGCCTCTACCCACCTCGATCCACTCACGGCAGAGCGACAGAAAGAGGAGCTGGAGTTTCGAAAGTCCCATAAAAAGAAACGATACAGCTGGGACTACGATCCCTCATATGACCTCTTTGTAAAAAACCGCTCAACGGGCGATCTCAGGCAGCTCACCTTTAGCCGGGGGTATGACGCTGAGGGGGCATACTCACCAGACGGCTCGAAAATAGTTTTTGCGTCAAACAGATCGGCCTACGCACGAGCCCTTTCCGAAGATGAACAAAAACAATTACAACAGAACCCTTCCTTCTTCATTGATCTCTACATCATGAACAGTGACGGCAGCGGAGTGACGCAGTTGACCACCTCACCGGGGTATGACGGAGGTCCGTTTTTCAGCGCTGACGGTAAAAAAATTACCTGGCGCCGCTTTTCAAAAGACGGAGGCACCGCTGAAATCTTCGTGATGAATGTCGACGGCAGCGAACAAAAACAGGTGAGCCGGATTGGCAAGATGTCCTGGGCGCCCTTTTTCCACCCCTCTGGTGACTACCTGATATTTTCCACCAACACCCATGGCTTCAAGAATTTTGAGCTGTATCTGCTTGGCCTCGACGGTAAGACCGCTCGAGTGACGCATACCGATGGATTTGATGGCCTGCCGGTGTTCAGCCCTGATGGCAGCCTGCTTAGCTGGACGTCAACCCGGGCCGACGGAAAACATTCTCAGATATTCTTTGCTGAATGGAACGATCAGGAGGCGCGACGACTTCTCGGCTTAGACCTCCCGAAGAACGGCAAAGAAGTAAAGACAGAAGACGCGAATTCTGAACGTGCAGAACGCATCAAACGACTTAAACGTCACGTAGAGATTCTTTCAGGCCCGGCGTTTGGAGGAAGAAAGAGCGGTACCGACGGAGAGCGCAAGGCAACCGAGTATGCCGCAAAAGAACTAGCCGCCATGGGCTTTCAGCCTGCGGGCGATGACAACTCCTTTTTCGAGTATTTTGATTTCACGTCCGGAGTATCCCTCGGTTCAAATAACCAGCTCACTATTGTTAAGGACAAGCCCGCCTCACATAGTGACGCGGTGTTAGACAGTAACGCGGTGTTAGACAGAGATTGGCGGCCCCTCACCTTTTCTCAAAGCGGGACTATTGAAGCAGCACCGATAGTCTTTGTCGGTTACGGCCTGGTTGCGCCAAAGAGCACGGCTCCCAGTGGAGCTACCCTGAGCGAATATGATTCGTACGCTGCAGTCGATGTGACTGGCAAATGGGTTCTGGCGTTTAGAAACGCACCAAACACTGCTGATGAGGAGCAAAGAAGACACCTTGGTCGCTACAGCGGGCTGCGTTTCAAAGCAATGGCGGCAAGGGATCGTGGCGCGCGGGGCTTAATCGTAGTCAGCAGTCCCAAGGACTCTCCATCGGATGAACTCGTCACCCTGCACGCTGATGCAACTCTCTCCGGCACCAGTCTTGCCAGTGTCTCGGTAACACGAGCATTTGCAGCAAAAATGGTTGAAGACTCCGACCGGGACTTCAACGCCATCGCCACAGCGCTTCAAAACGGTGAAAGCCTTGAGCCATTTGAGTTGAGCAATGTGCGCCTTGAGGGAAAGATTGAGGTCGTGCAGGAAAAGGCAGAGGGGCGAAACGTCTTAGCGCTCCTTCCGGCCTCTCAGAAGACTGCTGACACGAAGACGCTGGTGGTCGGAGGACACATTGATCACCTGGGCACGGGAATTCAGGGGAGCTCTCGGGCAACGCCCGAGCAGAAAGGCAGGATACATCCGGGCGCAGACGACAATGCCTCGGGGGTTGCCGTTAGCCTTGAGATCGCCCGAGCAATTGCGAAGGCAAAATCAGAAGGCTCTCTGGAACTACGGCACGATTTGCTCATTGGACTCTGGTCAGCAGAGGAACTCGGTCTTATCGGCGCCACGCATTTTGCAAACTCGCGTGCGCACAAGAACGAACAGGGCACACAAAGCCTTTCGTCGCGCTACGCTGCCTACATCAATATGGATATGGTCGGGCGTTTGAGAAAAAACCTCCTGCTCCAGGGCGGCGGTTCAAGCGCTCGCTGGGGCGAACTGCTCGAGATGGCGGCAAGTAAGAGCTCCGTGTCTATGAAACTTGAGCCGGACGCCTATCTGCCAACGGACGCCACCGCGTTTTATCTGAAACGGGTACCCATTCTGAGTGCCTTCACCGGCGTGCATAAGGATTACCATTCCCCCGGTGACACCGCTGAGAAGCTAAACTACGAGGGCATGGCGCAAATATTCGATATCCTCAGGGACATCAGCCAGAGATTACTCAGGGCCGAGAGTCTTCCCGAGTATCAGGAAGTGAAAAAGCCAAAGCACTTCGGTGAACGCGTCTCCCTGCGGGCCTATCTCGGGACCATACCTGAGTATGGGGAAAGCGGTGTGACGGGAGTAAAACTCAGCGGTGTAGCAAAAGACGGCCCGGCAGATCAGGCAGGAGTAAAAGCCGGTGACATCATCGTACGTCTTGCCGGAAAGAAAATAGAAAACGTCTACGACTACACGTATGCGATTGAAGGACTTAAAGTCGGAAAGGCAGTGCCCATCGTAGTGCGTAGAGACGGGGCTGAAGTCTCACTTTCCATAACGCCGGGGCGCAGAGAGTAAATACACACAGAGTAGCTACACACAGAGTAAATGCGGGCCGAAACTTTGATTTTTTGCCCCGGGCCCAAAAACTGTTATACCCAGAGCCGGGTATCGAAGCTGTATTTAGAGATTCAGAACATTGAGAGAGCTCCCATGTCTCCACGTCATATCTTCTTTGCTGCTATTGCATCGCTCCTTCTGCTTTCTTCGGCTCAGGCCGAAATCATCAGCAAGGAAGTGCGCTACAAGGCCGACGGCATCACCATGAAGGGGTATGTGAGTTACGACGATGCCGTAACGGGCAAGCGACCCGGTATTCTCGTGGTGCACGAGTGGTGGGGACACAATGCCTACGCGCGCAAGAGGACGGAAGA
>JAUIMJ010000077.1 GCA_030433295.1 bacterium
ATTCCAAACGGGGACAACACGCATACATACGTTGGATATTCTCCGTCAAATGCTTTGTCCAATGCTCACCCACCGGGATTCCCGAGAGCACTTCGGGGCCGCACGGCGCTTAGCGGTGGCGAGTATGATCCGGCAAGCGGAACCTGGTCTGTTGCGGGTGCACTACCGAAAAGCGCTCCGCACTATACCGCACTCAGCAATCCGTCTCCGGATTCCGGAACCTCTCGTTTCCCGCTTATCATGGCTCCGTCTAAGGGTGGCCCGCAGCTAAACGCGAGTGAAGCCACCATATCCCTGCTTCGCGAAACAAGCGAAGTGCACAAGACTATGACCTCCTTACTCTATGGCGATGCTGAGAGACAGGATGTGATTGCCACTCTTCAGGAAGCTCGGAAAAAGATGTCCACACTGTCTCAATCAATCGATGATGGTCTCCTCGCGAAGAGATATGCGACATACCTTTCCGATACACTGCTTCCAAGTATTGTTGAGAATCTTGAAAAGGTCACTGAGGGAGATTCAGATTCTGAGATGGGCGTGGCGACAGGAAGCCTGAAGCGTATCGACCGGTCTCTGCTTGATCAGTCAGCAGAAATGCTGGGCATCGGCCGCATTGATGCCGGACGGATGGATGAGTTTTATGAAATGCTCTCCTCGAAGGGATTCGGCAGCTTCGATCAGGACGAAAGCCTCATAAGGGAGCTATCGAACGTTCTGGATACCAGGCACGTTGGTATTGTCGTTCGCGTACCGCCGGAGACCAGCGGCCCCTAAGCGTCACCAGCTAGAGCGTCAGAGCTGCAGCCTCCTCGGCCTCTTCTTCTCCAAAGTCCATTTCAAACAGGGGCTTCTCTTCGGCGCTTTCATCACTCGACTCTTCCGATTCACCGGATTCTGCAAGCTTCATTTTCAGCTTTAAGTCGGTAACGCTGTCTGCGTTACCAAGGGCTTCCTCTGCCGAGATGCGCCCGGCTCGATACAGGTCAAACAGTGCCTGATCGAAGGTTTGCATGCCATCCAGTGCGCCATCGATCATCGCCTCTTTAATGGAGTCGACTTCACCTCGTTTGATGAGATCACGTATGCGAGAGCTACTCAGCAGAATTTCTATCGCAGCGGCACGCCCGCCATCTACCGTCTTAACAAGACGCTGACTGACGATTGCTTTGAGATTCAGGCTGAGCTGTAAATAAATCTGATGATGTCTCTCGGGTGGAAAGAAGTTGATTACTCGTTCCATCGCCTGGTTTGCGTTGTTGGAGTGCAGGGTGGCCAGACATAGATGTCCCGTCTCAGCGAAGCTGATAGCGTGCTCCATCGTTTCTTCGTCTCGAATCTCACCTATGAGAATTACCGTTGGTGCCTGTCGCAACGTATTTTTCAAAGCGTGTTTGAAGCTTTCGGTATCAACGCCGACTTCTCTTTGAGAGACTACGCATTTCTTATGTTCATGAACGAACTCAACCGGGTCTTCAATAGTCATAATATGACCCGCTTCCGTTCGATTCCGGTGGTCTATCATTGCAGCAAGGGAAGTAGATTTTCCGGATCCCGTCGCTCCGACAACGAGGACGAGCCCACGCTTGGCCATGGAGACGTCGGCAAGCACCGGGGGGAGGTTGAGGTCACTTAATGTTTTTATCTCGGTCTCAATTTTTCTAATAACCATCGCAACATTGCCCATCTGTCGAAACAGATTGACGCGAAAACGACCGATGTCGTCATAGTGAAGCGCGAGATTTTGCTCTTTAAATTCGTGGAATTCCCGCGCTTGTTCCTCATCCATCGTGCTGGCGGCTAACTCTTTCATAGAGGCTTCATCGAGGTCCTGCTTGCCGGCAGGGCGTACCACACCGTTTATTTTGAAACAGGGCGGGCGACCTACGGTAAGATACAGGTCGGATGCGTCGTGTTCCTTCATAAAGGCGAGTAACTGTTTGATTTGATACATGAGAACCCCAGAAATGCTTAAATCCGCTTTGCTTATTAAATACGTCCCTAATGTAATCGAGTGTAATCGCGCTAAGCTTGATGTTTTTAGGTTGTCGTCTGGAGAATTGCGGGATTCTCGTAGATTCGATTGAATTGTTCTGTATTAGTAGTGTGTTGAGATGCTTTAAGCGTATAACGTTAGAGCTACACTGTTTCTCATTTTTCTAAATTGGATTTGGAGAAGTTAATGTCATGTATTCTTTGATAAAGATCCTTATTGCCCTTGAGTTTGGTCTTTTTATTTTGAAAGCCTGTTAAGCCCTCATGTACGGTTCAGGCCTCGCTTCCGGATGGTACGAGCAGATTGGCTTTGTGCTGCGCCTCAAGGCATCTCTGCATCGTTTGATTTCCAGCCGTTTTTTTGTGTCCTGTCTGCTGCTCTATGTATTGAACACCCTGGTGTTTCGAGGCGCCTGGGGCGGGCAGTTTACTTTTCTTCGTGCGCATCTGAATGACTTTCTACTCGTCCCCCTCGCAATACCGCTGCTTTTTGAGTTTTTTACTCTAGTAAAGCTTCGCAGTATCGAAGGCCCCCCGGAGCTTTCGGAGTTTTTACCCATACTTATTATCTGGTCTCTGCTCTTTGAGGTGCTTGGTCCCACACTGCTGGGGCTGGGGTACGGGGATGTGCTTGATGTCGTGAGTTATTTTGCCGGGGCAGCGGTGAGCCTGCTCGTTTGGCGGCGTGAGCAGTCTTGAGCTTTTGTCCTTATCGGCGTGTGAAAACAACTATGACAGACAGACGTGGATTGACTGCCCCTTGTAGGCATGGCAGTCTCATGCCCCGTAGTTTTTTGAATGAACTCGGGAGCTTTCGCTCTTTGTTCACCAGTGAGATGCCTTAATTTTTATCTCGCAGTGACTCTTTCAGCGGAGCGACCCCGATGCATGCGGCCGAATCACGTCAACGGCTGCCTCTCATCGACTACGGAGCGAGAACGACTGCGCGTATTGCTCGGGGAAAGCGAGATACTGTCTCCTTTTCCCGTACCGTGTAGACCGCCTAAGGGTAGACCACTTAAAGGTAGGCCCTTTAAGGCCCCTTAGATTAGGCCCTGTAAAAATCTTTAGGAGAGTATCAGATGCCAGTTCCAAGTCCCGAACAATACAAAAAGATTATTGCAAACGCGAAGGCCAACAACTTTGCGCTGCCGGCAATTAACGTAACGAGCATGATCACGGCCAATGCCGCGATTGCTGCCTTCGCTGAGGCAAAGGCGGATGGGATAATACAACTTTCTCTCGGTGGGGCGGAGTTTGCTTCGGGCTCCGGTGTTAAGGACGCCGTCATTGGTGCTGCCTCGGTTGCCGAGCACGTGCATCGAGTGACCAAAGATCTGCCAGTGTATATCGCTCTTCACACCGACCATTGTCAGGCGGATAAGCTCCACATCGTTCGTGGTCTGCTTGAAGAGAGCCGTAAGAGAGTTGCCGCGGGACAGTCTGTTCTTTTCAACGGCCACATGTTCGACGGTTCAGCCTTGCCGCTCGAAGAGAACATGAAGCTCTCGGTTCCCTTGCTTCGCGAGTGTCGTGAGCTCGGAATTGTTCTCGAGGTTGAAGCGGGTATTGTCGGTGGCGAGGAAGATGGTGCCGCAGAGACTGACGACAACACCAAGCTCTATACTTCTCCTGAGGACATGCTGTACGTTGCCGATACTCTTTTTCCGGAAGAGGGTGACTTCATGTTTGCGGCGACCTTTGGAAACGTTCACGGAATTTACAAGCCTGGAAACGTTAAGCTTGATCCCAGTATTTTGAAAAACGGACAGGCGGCCGTTCGCGAGAAGTATGGGGAAGACAAAACCTTTGCTCTTGTATTTCATGGCGGTTCGGGAACACCTGTAGAGCAGATCCGGGAGACCTTGCAGTACGGTGTTATTAAGATGAACGTCGATACTGCGACTCAGTTTGCTTTTACCCAGCCAATCGTTGAGCACATGTGCGATAACAGCGAGCTGATTCGCCAGGCTGATGGTGACGGCAGTAAAAAACTCTATGATCCACGTAGCTATCTCAAGAAAGCCGAGCAAGCTATGAAGACAAGAGTTCTTCAGGCTATCGAAGAGCTTTGTGCTACCGGAAAGACTCAATTTGGATCCATATAGTCGGAAATTTGGCAGATGGATTAGGAACGAAAAAAAGCGCGCTGCTCACCTAGAGCAGGCGCTTTTTTTTGTAATACCTGTTGTCGCAAAGTGGTGACGGAGAGACTACCTGGCAGATAGCCAGAAAACTGGTTTTCTGCGGTTTCTTAGAGCAAATGCCTTGGTTACACTATAGGGGATAAATGCTAAGGGTAACCCCAGTTCCCTACCTTCAGGGATAGGCAAAAAGCAGAGGCTGCTCTAAGACGTTTTTAGAGATGTAATTAAACCTTTAAGAGATGTGTTCCATGAAATTTTCGCTTGAGACAAGTCGAATAGCAGTTGAAGAGATTCATCGAAATTTGGTTCCTGCCAAATTATATGAAAAGGCTTTGCGGAATGAGAATGGCTCTGCACTGACGAGTCTGGGAGCAATCGCTGTCTCCTCTGGTGAAAAAACCGGACGCAGCCCCAAGGATAAGAGAATTGTCGAAGAGGCATCAACCGTCGATGATATCTGGTGGGGAGATGTCAACATCAAGCTCAGTGAGCGCGTCTTTCGAATAAACTTCGAACGAACTATCGACTATCTGAATACTAAAGACGAGCTGTATGTGGTCGATGGTTTTGCGGGTTGGGACGAGAAGTATCGACTCAAGGTGCGGATCATCTGTACTCGCGCCTACCATGCTCTTTTTATGCACAATATGCTTATCCGTCCGACCGCGGAGGAGCTTGAGAACTTCGGTGAGCCCGATTTTGTCGTCCTTAACGCAGGCTCGTTCCCGGCGAATCGCTGCACGGATGAAATGACTTCGGAAACAAGCGTTGACCTTAGTTTCGAGAAGAAGATGATGATCATCCTCGGAACCGAGTATGCCGGTGAGATGAAAAAGGGAGTTTTCACCGTGATGAATTACCTCATGCCGAAGGCAGGGGTATTGTCGATGCATTGCTCAGCCAACGAAGGAGACAACAAAGACGTAACCCTGTTTTTCGGACTCTCAGGCACCGGCAAAACCACCTTGTCTGCTGACCCTCGCCGGGCATTGATTGGTGATGATGAGCACTGCTGGAGTGATGAGGGCGTGTTTAACATTGAAGGGGGATGCTACGCGAAGTGCATCGGATTGCGAGAGGAGACGGAGCCTGAGATATATTCAGCGATTCGCTTCGGCTCGCTCCTGGAGAATGTGGTCTACGATGAGAGCACTCGTGATGTTGATTACGATGACGCTTCGATAACGCAGAACACCAGACTTTCTTACCCGATTGAGTTTATTCCCAATGCGAAAACGCCCTGTGTCGGCGGGCATCCGGAAAACATCATTCTTCTGACCTGTGATGCCTTCGGAGTGCTGCCTCCGGTGAGTCGCCTTACCCCTGAACAGGCGATGTATCATTTTATCAGTGGCTATACGGCAAAGGTCGCGGGGACCGAGCAGGGTATCACCGAGCCGGTTGCGACATTTTCCGCCTGCTTTGGTGCTGCGTTCATGGTCTGGCACCCGAGTGTGTACGCAGAACTGCTTGCTGAGAAAATGCGCAAGCACGGGACACATGCCTGGCTCGTAAACACCGGTTGGTCGGGCGGAGCCTACGGCGAAGGCGCGCGTATCAAACTGGCTTACACGCGTGCAATCATCGATGCTATTCACGACGGTAGTTTAGCGAAGGAAGACTTTGAACAGGATCCTCGGTTTACGTTCGACGTGCCGAAAGCGTGTGAGGGTGTTCCCGCAGAAATACTCTCGCCGCAAAATACCTGGAAGGATAAAGCTGCATTTGAGAAGGTGGCTAAGAAGCTTGCAGCCTTATTTCAGGAGAATTTTAAACAGTTTGAAGAGGGTTGTAGTGACGCGATTATCGCCGCGGGCCCAGTAAGCGACTAGAGCAGCCTTCGGGTAAGTAGGTACGATTTTACCCTACGACTGCTCTAGTTTTCTTCTCCCGCACGGACTCGCGTCCGTGCTCGAAAGCATTTTTCGCTGCGCTTTTTGAAAAATGCTGTGGTGAGGCCTTTTTAAGAAGGATTTCATGTGAACGACAAGGCAAGTGATTCAACGCCAGTGCCGGCGAACAACAATATCGCCGGCATTCCATTTTCTCTCATATCCCTGGCGTCATTTGTCGTTGTCGTTGCCGGCTTGAAAGCTGCTCAGTCAATCGTCGTTCCTTTCATCCTCTCACTGTTTCTGGCGGTCATCACCGCTCCCATTCTGTTCTGGCTAAAGGATCGCAAAGTGCCGACCTTTCTGGCCGTGAGTATCCTCGTGCTTGGAACAGTGGTTATCGGTCTGTTGATCGGGGCGGTTATCGGCACCTCGGTTCGAGATTTTTCTCAATCCCTGCCTGAATACCAGAGAGAGCTTGCAGAGAGTCTCAGTAGCCTCCTCGTGTACCTCGAGACCTGGGGAATCTCTATTCCCAAGACCGAAGTTCTTGAGTATTTCGATCCTGGAGCGGCGATGAGTTTTGTCGCCAGGACCCTGTCGGAACTCAGCGGTCTTCTTGGAAATGCCTTTCTCATTCTGGTGGCGCTCATCTTCATGTTGGCAGAGGCGTCGAGTGTGCCGGGTAAGCTGGAAGCTATCTCGGGTCGGAGCGGAGAGTCTTCAGTGGCCCTTCAGCGATTTGTCACGAGCATGAAGCGCTACTTTGCCATCAAAACCATAGTGAGCGTGGGGACGGGGCTTGCGGTCTGGTTTGCACTACTGTTACTCGGGCTGGAGTATGCGGTGCTCTGGGGGCTATTGGCATTTCTTTTAAACTACGTGCCAAACATCGGTTCGGCGCTCGCAGCAGTTCCGGCGGTGCTCATAGCACTTCTTCAGTATGGGATAGGTGCGGCGTCAATAACGGCCGCGCTCTATATCTTCATAAATGTGATAGTAGGAAACGTTATCGAGCCGCGTTGGATGGGGCGGGGGCTCGGGCTTTCGTCACTGGTGGTTTTTCTTTCGCTCGTGTTCTGGGGCTGGGTTCTAGGACCGGTGGGAATGTTGCTTTCCGTTCCTCTCACTATGACGGTGAAAATCGGTCTGGAGGCGAGCGAGAACACGCGCTGGCTGGCGGTCTTGCTGGACTCTGAGGCTGCGTACTACGAGGAAGAGTAGTTTGCCCAGAGGCTTTGAGCTATCGGTGCAAAGAATCGATTTGCTCTTGTAGGAGAACAGTTTCTGCCATCAGAGCAAAAAAAAGGACGGTAGTAACCGTCCTTTTTTTTTAGTCCTGGAGAAATAACCTAGCCGTTCTGGGCCTGGTTCTCGTAGACAATCATTGGCTGTTCACCGTGAGAGATTACCTTCTCAGACACAACAACCTCTTTTACGTCGGTCTTGCTGGGTATTTCGTACATCGTCTCCAGCATAGCGTCTTCGATAATTGCTCGTAATCCTCTTGCGCCGGTTTTCTTTTCTATCGCTTTCTTTGCGATCTCAACCATTGCCGTCTCGGTGAAGCGAAGAATTACGTCGCTCAAGTGAAAAAGCTGTTGATACTGCTTTATCAGCGCGTTCTTGGGCTCACTAAGGACGCGAACCAAATCTTCTTCCCCGAGCTCATCCAGGGTAGCGAGAATGGGCAGTCGACCAATGAACTCTGGAATCAAACCGTAGCCCAAGAGGTCTCGTGGCTCAGCATCGGCAAGAGTAAACTCTTTTTTGCCTTCTGCCTCAGCAACACTCTCTGCGCCGAAGCCAATTTTGTTCTTGCCTTTGCGGCGTTTGATGGCCGCTTCCAGGCCGTCGAAGGCTCCACCACAGACAAAGAGAATATTTGATGTATCAACTTGTAGCAGATCCTGCTGAGGATGCTTTCTGCCACCCTTCGGAGGAACACTTGCGACGGTTCCTTCGACGAGCTTCAACAAAGCCTGCTGCACGCCTTCACCCGAAACGTCTCGAGTGACCGAAGGGGAGTCCGCTTTGCGAGATATCTTGTCGATCTCATCAATGTAAACAATACCGCGTTCAGCACGCTCGACATCGTAGTCGGCAGCCTGCAGCAGGTTCAGGATGATGTTCTCAACGTCTTCACCGACATATCCCGCTTCCGTCAGGTTAGTGGCGTCTGCGATAGTGAAGGGAACATCGAGCAGTCGAGCAAGCGTCTGAGCCAGCAGCGTTTTTCCGCTACCGGTGGGGCCTACGAGCAGAATGTTTGATTTCTGCAGCTCAACATCGTCTTCCTTATTGGAGTTTAGCGTGTTGATTCTTTTGTAGTGATTGTGCACGGCCACAGAGAGAATCTTTTTGGCACGTTCCTGACCGATGACATATCGATCGAGGTGCTCTTTGATTTCTATCGGTGTCGGTAGATCGCTGGAGAATGTTGCAGCACTGAGATCTTCCAGTTCCTCGCCGAGGATGTCGTTGCAAAGGTCGACACACTCGTCACATATGTAGACGTTTGGCCCGGCGACGAGTTTTCGTACGTCGTCCTGAGTCTTCGCGCAAAAGGAACATTGTAATGTTGGGCCCCGGGAGAATCTGTCGTTTTTGCCTATCACTTCGTACACCTTCTCTGTCTTAAACCAATGAAAATCAAAACCTCAGGAGCCATCAATCTCCGGTGGCTATGTGGGCAGTGCGATAGCATTGCGTTCTCTAATTCAGATGGTCAATCACCTACCTCTGGGTTCAAGAAAAAGAGCTCATTGAGGGCCAAATTTGGGAGAAAAAACGCCCTGACTTGCCACAAAAATGTAAATCTTATGGAATTTCGGGTATCTGCACTGAGACCGTAGCTGAGCTGCCCGGATGAATATTTCATAGCCCCGCATGACTCTGACCATCAGGTGCTCGAAAAGGCCTTCGTATGGCTAAGGACTATTTCTTATTGATTGGGACTGGCTTTAGGGCGTTCCGGCAAGGGGGCCAGGGCGGACGCGCACATCCGGATCAGCACTATGGTGACGCTGCCATAGAGGCATCCCGCTGCGTTGAGCCAGATGTCGCGAAGGTCGAACACCCGCTCCGGATGAAAATACTGAACGCACTCTTCCATAGCTCCGATTGCCGCACTGGCCCCCGCGGCATCGAAGCATCTGCGGGCGCCATGGGGCCTATCGGTAGAAAAGTAAAAAAAGACAGTAAGCGCCCCATACTTGATAAAGTGTATTCGCTCTATTGCTGCCACAATGCTCAGCTCCATGATGGTAATCATCAGTATTAGTGCGATGATTACAAGCGGCAGGACCTTCAACAGGCGTTTGTAATTGGTAACTCGAAAGTTGCTAAACAGCCAGAGCAGGCCAAAGGCCAGGGCGGCAAGACCCAGAGCGAGAAAGACCGACTTGTTACCTTCGAGAATTCGCTGAAGACTTCGACCCCAGATTGAGGCGAGCAGGACGAGTAGCAGGCACAGGGCAGCGCCGAGTCGACTAAGCATCTGTGGTGTGAGACTTGTTAGAATTTTGGGCATGGTCCTGCTCAAAAATATACGCCGCTTACGTGATTTTTTCTTTCGTTTTTGCACAAGCAGTGAGGAAGTCTACACCAGCGACAGCGGGTGCAGATAGGAAACTTTAAATTAATTGCATCCATTCAGCACACCAATAGTCTCAAATAGTAGTCTATAGTGTATGATTACGCCTGGGATCGGGTGACACAGAAAGTCGTACCACCGAGGGGCTGGTTAAAGTCCGAGAAGAAAAGGTATAAGTAGCCCTGAGCGATTCGATTCCATAAGAAATTTTGGAGTCGTGGTCCAAAGCAATTAAGAATGAGATTATATTCCGCTCTCTGTGGTGCGGGATTACAGACAGGAGTGTGAAAGCGTGACAGCTGAGGCAGCATCTCAAGTAGCAGACATTGGATATGTGACAGGCGATAGAGTAAAGCGCGTTGACTCGGATGGTCCTTTTGGCACGGTTCAGAAGATCAGAGTTGAGACGGTGCGACAGTCTATTAAGGTCGATGGTACCGAGCCTCCAGGAGTTACCGTTACGGTTCTCTGGGATAACGGCACTTCGTCGCACTTCGTTCCCGGTGGTCTCGAGAAGATTTGATTGCACTCAGGCGGACTGCCTGGCTTCCGCGTCTTCTTTCTTCTTAATTTTCAGCTTACTCTCAGTGCCGTTTAGAAGTCGTTTGATATTTCCGATATGTCGGAAAACTACGAGCGCGGCAGTTAGAAGGGTACTCAGCAATAGAATCGGATTCTGGCTTCCCTCAAACATCAGTACCAGCACCGGGAGAATAAGTGCTGCGCTGAGTGAGCCGAGCGAAACGTATCGGGTTGCCTTAACGAGTATGGCAAAGAGCCCAACCGCTACGAGCAGGTAGAGAGGGCAGACAAGCAAGAAAACCCCAAGACTCGTTGCCACTCCCTTACCGCCTTTGAATTTGAGAAAGGGAGAGAAGCAATGCCCGAGAATGGTGAAGAAGCCGACGCTGGGGGCAAAGGACTCAGTGGTGAATCCAATATGCTGCGGAACCTGATACTGAGTCTGACTCAGAAGATAAACGAGAGAAACCCCTAGCAGACCCTTACAAATGTCCCCCACTAAGGTGTAGACGCCAGCGGAGGCACCGAGCACGCGGTTGACGTTGGTTGCTCCGACATTTCCGCTTCCTTCGGTCCGAATATCCACGCCCTTAGCTCTCGCGATGATATAGCCGACCGGAATGCTCCCGATCATGAACGCCGAAAGGTGCAGAAGTAGCAAGACGAATAATGGTTCCTGAATCATCGATTCCTCAGCGCGCGTCTACGAACGCAAGCGGTCAATAGCGGTTTTCCAGTCATCACTACCAAAGATATAGCTTCCGGCGACAAATGCATCAGCGCCGGCATCTCTGCAGAGTTTTGCGGTATCCTGTTTAATGCCTCCGTCTACTTCCAGGTGTATTGAGCGACCACTCTTTTCAATGATGCCTTTTGCGGTTTCCAGGCGTTTGACAGATGTTTCAATGAATTTTTGTCCGCCCCAGCCTGGATTGACCGTCATTACCAGAAATAAATCGGCCGTCGCTGCAAGTGGCTCCAGCCCCTCAACTGCAGTTCCGGGATTGATGGCGACACCGGCTTTGATTCCGGATTCTTTTATCTGTTGAATGCTCCTGTGAATATGCGGGCAAGTTTCCAGGTGCACGGTGATGATGTCTGCACCCGCATCAACGAATGTTGCAATATGCTTCTCGGGCTCCTCAATCATCAGATGTACATCTAGTGTTCCGGAGTATGCTCGTCTGACCGCTTTAACCATGTCTCCGCCAAAGGTAATAGCCGGAACAAATCTGCCGTCCATTACATCAATGTGAATCCAGTCGGCTCCGGCCTCTACGACCTTGCGGATATCGCGATCAATGTGACCCCAGTCAGAGGCGAGAATAGAAGGTGCTATGATCATGGGTAATGCTTCGCTCCAGTTTGTCTTCTTCCACGGGGACATTTGTCCGCGTGCATACGCGTTTTTTCCTAAGCTACTACTGCAGCCTATCACCGGCCCGAATCAGACGTCCATTTATAGCTTCAGCGATGGAAATCGTCTTTTTCCCCGGAAACGCCAGGGCGCGAATTCCCAGATAACCGCTGCCACAGGCGAGTACTAACTCTGCCTTGTTGCACTCTACTACGGTTCCCGGGAGGGAATCCGGGAAATTCTGATCCTCGGCGACATATGAATCAAACAGCTTGATATGGACATCACCCAGCCGGGCACGAGCTCCGGGAACAGGAGTGCAGGCGCGAATGCGACAATCAGATGCCTCTGCCGATTCCTCCCAGATGATCGCTGAATCGCTTTTCTCCCATTTGTGGGCATAGGTCACACCCTCGTTCGCCTGTGGAGTGGCTTTCAGTGCTCCCGAACAAATATCGGGGATGCATTCTACCAGGGCGTCTGCACCAATCTCGGCCAGTCTGTTGTGGAGGGACTCAAGCGTCTCGTCACTGGCTACTGTTGTTTCGACACAGGAGTACACAGGACCGGCATCAAGTTCTTCAATCATATCCATAATGCAGACCGCGGTCTTTTCGTCTCCTGCGAGAAGCGTGTGCTGGAGTGGCGCTGCACCGCGCCATCTTGGGAGAAGTGATGGATGAATGTTTATCACCCCGTGCTTTGGAAACTCCAGAAGGTCTTTCGGAATGAGTTTTCCATAGGCGACACAAACAATGTAGTCGAAGGTACCCTGGGTGTTGAGAAGCTGCACCAGCTCCTCGTCTTTCCCAACGAAGCGGTCGTTCTCTTTGCGAATGTCTTTTATCCATTTCGGCTGATAGACCGGCAAGCCTCGTTTCTCGGCATGAATCTTTACCGCAGGAGCTTTGAGCTTATGCCCTCTTCCGGCCGGGCGATCAGGCTGCGTTACCACAGCGAGTATCTCCCCGGGAAAGGCTTCGTCGAGCCGCTCGAGTGCGGGGACCGCAAATTCGGGGGTGCCGAGAAATAAGGCTTTGCGAAGGGGTGTGGTCATCGAGTTTCCGCAAGTTCCCGGAGGCGATTCAACTTTGTTCTGATTAGCTGTTTCTTGAGCTTGCTCAGATAGTCTATGAACAGAACTCCGTTTAAATGATCGATCTCATGTTGCAGCGCAACGGCAAGAAGACCGCTGGCGCTCAGCTCTATTTCTTCGCCGTGTTCGTTCAGCGCTCGAAGATCGATTTCTTCTGCCCGTTTAATGGTTTCGCGAATTTCCGGAATGCTCAGACAGCCTTCTTCTGATTTCTTTGAGCCCCGAGAGGCCACAATTTCCGGGTTCACCAGCTTGAGCAGGTTCGGTTTGTGCTCGGCCTCGGCCTCGGAGTCGTGTCCGCAATCGACAACTATTATTCGACGCAAATCGCCGATTTGTGGTGCGGCAAGACCGATACCCGGAGCGTCATACATTGTCTCTGCCATGTCGTCGAGAAGCGTGCGGATTTCGTCAGTTACCTCTTCAACGGGGGCACATTCCACACGAAGTCGTTCGTCTGGAAACAGAACTAAGTCTAATATACTCATAACGGTCTATTTTTTGGTTTGCTGCTTCAGCTCCGGGGCCACCGTGGCGACAAGAGCGAGCAGCTCTTCCGGTTCGAAGGGTTTATGTAAATACGGACGACGGACGGATGAAAGAAAGAGTTGTGTCTCCGGACGGCTTCTATCCCCGGTGATGAAGGCGAACTTACTAATATCCGCAGGTCGTTTCCTCTGCAGGTGTTCAAATACATGTCTGCCGCTCATATCTGAAAGATTGAGATCACAGAGCAGCACATCAAACTCTTCTCCGGCATCAATTATGGAAATTGCCTGACTTCCGCTGAGGCAGTCACAGCTGATACTTCGGGTATCAGTTGAAAGAGTTACTTCAAGTATTTTTTTGATAGCAGAGGAAACAACCGTTTCGTCATCTACCACCAGCAAGCGAAACGTCGTCTTGGCGGATTCCATCGCAGCTTCAGAATCTTGCTCCTCGTCTTCGATAGTTTCTGTCGCTGCAGTCGGGAGATTCACCGTGGCCACAAACTGCAGTCCTTTGCCGTCGGAACGTTCCTGCACTTCGATCGAGGGCCGCGAGGTCCCCCTGGCGTCGGTGCGTTGTAGGATGCCGACGACCATTGGTAAGCCAATACCGATATGTTTTTGGTCGGCATGTTCACCAACAAAGGGTTCGAATACACTGTGTAGCTCTCCGGAAAAAGGCTGCGTAATGGGGTTACTTACTTCAATGCGCACGCCAGTTTCACCTGCTGCAATACTGAGGACTACGGGAGGGGGGAATGCATTTTCGGAATCCCCGGATGCGGAATACGCTATCGACTGAAGCGCATTTCCGACGAGTTCTTCGATGACCAGAAGCAGATGATCGCTGTCGATTCGCGCAGTTTGCGGTGCGTCCTTTTCAAAGCGGATTATCACATCGGAGCAATCGAGCTGTTTACGCGTGCTGATCCGCTTCAACGCGGCTTCTATTACTCTGGCGATTTCTACATCGCTCGCATGCCCCGTTTTGATTGAAAGAAGGGAAACCATACGTTCGTTAAGAGCGCTGATCCGCCATGCTTCGGAGACGATGGATCGAGAATAGTTTGCAACTTTTTCAGGGCTCAGCGACTGGCTTTGGTCATCAGCATTGGAAAAGCGTTCAACTATTGTCGCAAGTGAGATGATCGATGTCAGAGGATTGCCAATTTCGTGTCCGATTTTATGTGCCAGGGAAGAGAGTAATTCACCATGGCGCAGATCCGCCGGATCAAATTCCGGACGAGCTGCGCGGCAATACTCGTCGCCAGCCGCCTCGGCGGGCGACGGAAAAGGACTATCGAGGTGGAAATCTTTTTCACTCATACAAAAACATCGTGGCGTCAGATATGCCGTTTTCCGGATCTTCGGCACGGCACGGCTCTTTCCGCTGCACTGCCTGGTTTACCTTTCGTTCATTCAAAACCCCTATCTCGGCAAAGCAGACTTCCTGACAGGCAGACAGTCAAAGAGGTCGGATTAGCTGATATGGGGCGGGTCTTCCACGGGCTACTACTTCAATGCACCAATAGCGGAAGAAGACCAAGGAATACTAACGCAATTAGCTCAGTATTCCTATTGTTTGTCGTGTGCGAGAAGGCACAAAGCATGCATGGTCACAGAATTTCACTTTTTCGTCTCCCGAATGTGGATGGTATTTGGGCAGAAATGTGCCTGACTGCTTTCACAATACCGGAGCAAGGAGTATGCTCTCAAAGCGATTTATGACAAAGTGACTCTTTAAAGTTGTCCTTTTCCGAAAGAACCTTGAAGTGCGATTTCTTGTAGTACATTCCATTGAGCCCCGGGGGAGTCTGATATGAGGGCATGCACTCAGACGGCGATGGCGCCTGGAGCGGAGGCAGAACTCTGTCAACAGGCGCGGTTTTCACGGCTGGGGATATACACCCTTCTCGCGTTGATTATCGGGGCGGTTTTGGCACCGCACTTTGGTGTTCTAGCTGAAGACGCACAAACATTTTTGTTTCCGCTTTTTGCCGTAGTCTTTTACTTCATTCCGAAGAATAGAGCGCAGCGCCTTCCGCTGGTATTGTTGCTGTTTGTAGTGCTTTTATGGCTGGCAACGAGTGCATTTGTGCGTGGGGCATTGCCCCAGGGAGCGGAAACTTCGCGGATCTATCTCTCTCGTTTGCAGGGAGACAGCGATGGGATGCAGGCGCGGGGACTGTATCAGCGCATTAATGAGATCGCGCGAACCTACGAGTTGCCGAGAATGGAGCTGGTGCAACGGTTTTTCTCGGATGAGGCCGATGCTTTGCAGTGGTTGCACCGGAATCCACGAAGTCCTTTTGTGATCTGGGGTGCGCCGGAGTGGTACACTGTCTCACTGGCTCCTAATCAGAGCGACCTGCTTTCTCCACACAAGCTAGACGGCTCCTGCCCTACAGAGACGAAGGGAGAACGCTTTGATAACAATAGTTTTTGTATTCCTCCATTTGGTGGACGTTTTGAACTCGTCCTTGTCCCGGAGAGCATTACCATACCGGATACACCGCCCGAGCTTGGGCGGCACTTTATTGCCTGGCTTGCCCGGGGTCTAAGTCTGGATAAGAAGCCGGGACGTCCATGGAACGGCTCCGATAAGGCGTCGAAACCCGTGTCGCAGTCTGCGCGCTTACTTGCGATGCGCAGGGACGCGGTGATTGAGGCGCTGCGCATTGATGGTCCCTGGGCCAGTGGGACCCCGCATGGCCTTGCGCATTTTCTACTCGGAACCCTTGATTGTATCGAGGGTCTGGAACAGGGCGCGCCTGAGCAGCGCCTGTTTGAGTCGAGTCTTGAGCATTTTAGAAAGGCAGCCTCACTGGTCGCTGAGACAGACAATCCAAGGCTTTTTGCTGCCATCTTCAATAATGCGGCCCTCGTCAAACTCCTGCTCGCTCGGGGAGAGAATGATGTTCAGCAGGCCAGGAAGTGGTTTGCTCTGGCTGCTGATTCGGCCTCAGGTGGGCGGGGGACCCGATATGCCTTGAAAAACATAAGCCAATTGTATTGAAATCTTTCGTTGTCTCCAGCGCCCCTTCAGTAAAAGCTAGTCATTACAACCCCTTAAGCCCTCAGGGTCCACAATTGTCGCAT
>JAUIMJ010000406.1 GCA_030433295.1 bacterium
CTATCTTTTCCTTTTTGGTCATTCGAACTCCTGTGTAATTTCTGACGGGGTGTATCGCAAAGGCGCAAAAGGTCGGAAGAGCGAAATTACGTATTCACAGACCAGGAAGGGATGCTGCATTGTGTATCAGGAATCCAGCATTGAAGTGGTCGCCACTCCTCTGTCTGCTGTTCTTGGCAAGCGAGCCGACGATTTGCGTAACACGGGCTATATAATGGGCTGGTATGATCGCAAGGATTGCAGCAATCCGACTAAAGCCGATCCGGACTTTGTACAGTCTTTCATTCCGGATTCGGGCGAGCCTTCACTATCGGTGGTCCCCAACGGACCGGCTGAAGCGCTCTTGAGACCAATCAATATGGGAGCTCCCAGACCCCTGAGAATATCATCCGCACATGGTGGCTCTATTACGGGCGTATGCAAGGCCATGCCGCACACCTTCGCCGTGCGTCCTCCCCCGGCCCCGTATCCGCGCTTTGATGCCCTACCGCCTTTTCCCGAACGCAAAGACTATCGTCCCTCGGATGATGAGAAGGATTTCGTTTGGGAACCTCGAGAGTAGGCATGCTCAGAGTAGGCATGCTCTGGGCCGGAGCATGAGACCGCGATTTCAGCATTAAGACATTTTCCGGATTGCCGCTCTCTGAGCTAACGTGTCACTGCTTTCCAGGTGTCTTCGACAATCACCCACTTGCTGCCACCGTCCTTAGAGACGCGCAGTGTTACCTGGGTGACCGTATGCGGTTCCATTTCGATTCGGACCGTCTTTACGATTACTGTTTCATCCTCAAGCGTGTACGAGGGAAGGGTATACTGCACTTTGTCTTTTGACTTTCTTTGATCCGCATATATCCACTCTCGGAGTTTCGCACGCACATCTTCGGGTCGTACTACCGTGGTGATTTCCTCTCCTTTTTCGTCGTACGTGACACGAACGAGACGCAGGCGGACGGAATAGTGATTTAACAACTTGTCATCCGGTTTGCGATAATGATTTTCGAAAATGTTCTTGGCCGCGGCCTTTGCTTCCTTCTCAAACTCAGATTCTTTTTCGGCGGCCCCCGCAGTGGAGATCATCAGCAGACTCAGGCAGAGAAGGACTAATACGCGTTTCATTTTGTAACTCCTACGTTTAATACGTGCCGAGTGCGCAGTCGTGGTGCGCGTTTTCGCGGCGTTTAGTTAGCCGCAGAATAAGGCGAAAAAAGAAGTAGTCAAATCTACAGCGCGAGGAAGTGCGGCCCTCCTGTCCCGGCGCAGATACCAAAGGTTCTCGGCAGTTTGAAATGACAGTGAAAGGAGGTTCTGCGATTGTATTTATGAGTAAAATGTTATAAGAATCGTTCAGGTTTCATCCATTGCATGCTTTTTAGGGACCGGGAATGTGTAAATATTCATTAAATACAGGGCGCTACCGACCAAATCTCCCATTGCTAGCCTGTATCGTTCTCCTGCAGATCGTCGCTTTCTCATCGTGTCGGAGGCTTGAACTCTCCGGCGGGCATTCCTCATCGCCCGCGACGGACAATGCAGCGTTGAGACAGCTGGCGAAGAAACGCGGGGTGTCAGGCCCTCCCGATCAGGGGCGTTCACTTCCTCATATCAGCGACCCGCTGCCTCAGCTCGGAAGACTGCTCTTTTCTTCGAGAACTTTGAGCAACACCGGAACGACTGCCTGTGTGACCTGTCATCATCCTCAGTTGGGAGGGGGGGACGGTCTTTCGCTGCCTCGCGGCGTCGATGTGGTCAACCCGGACGTTCTGGGGCCTGGTAGAAAGCTGAAGTATGAACATCAGGAGGGTCCGATTATTCCACGTAATGCGCCGACCACCTTTAACGTTGGAATGTTTGATTCAGCGATGTTCTGGGATGGTCGCCTGGAAAGCCTCGGCAAAGAGCCCTTGCTCAATGGTGCAGGTCCATCGGGAATTCGAACTCCGGATACGCGTTTTGAAACCTTAGATCCTGAGGCCGGTCCGAACCTGTTGGCTGCTCTCTCGGTTTTTCCATTGTCTTCAGAGGAAGAGATGTTTGGCCTCAGCAGTCGAACCGAGAAAGCCCGGAACGAAACCGTTCGTGAGATGACAGTTGCTCGTCTGCGATCCGAGGATGAGTGGATTAAGAGGTTTGAAACAGCGTTTGGAAGCGCCGACGAGGACAAGCAGATGATATCGGTGTCACGCCTCAGGCTTGCCCTGGGAGAGTTTCAGCGTTCGCAGGTCTTTACTTCGAACCCCTGGTTTCGCTTTCTGGCTGGTGCGGATAGGGCAATTTCTGAACGGGCAAAGCGAGGAGCTCGTTTGTTTTATCTTCCGGTGAGTCAGGGAGGTGCATCGTGTTACGCCTGTCACCGTGGAAGTTTTTTCACCGATGAGCGTTTTCACGTGTTGGGCGTGCCTCAGATTGGTCGTGGGAAAGCGGATGGCGATTCTGCAAACTTTGACCACGGTCGTTACCGAGAATCGCGTCGCGAGGTCGATCGATTTGCGTTTCGCACACCACCGCTCCTGAACGTTGAAGTTACTGGCCCCTACGGGAGAACCGGAGCCTACACAAGCCTTGCGGGAATCATACGACATCATCTCAATATTCCTCTCGCTATTGAGAGCTATGACGGAAGTCAGCTCGAGGGCTCGGTGAGGGTTCCTGACCAAAAAGACTATGCTGCCGAAATTGCCCGTGCCTTACAGATACGGCGTGAGGCCGGGATGTATGTTGCGCGTGAGTTTTCACTCAGTGAGGATCAGATAGGTGACCTGGTAGAGTTCCTGCGGACTCTTACGGATCCCTGCGTCAAGGATGCGTCCTGTCTGAAACCCTGGACCGTTGTTGCCGAAGAAGAAGATCCCACTGGGGCCTTGCGCCTGCTCGCCGTGAAAATAGCGGATAATTCGCGGATAGAGGTGGCTCCGTGA
>JAUIMJ010000078.1 GCA_030433295.1 bacterium
ACGAGCAACACCATTGACCCCCAGGGACTTGAGGACCGATTCGTTGCCAACTGGGCTGAGCTCATCAACCTGGAAGGTCAGGAGGAAGTATTCACTCATCGCGTCTACAACCAGGCCGGATACCTGCTCTACTCCCAGGAAATCACCGTGCCACCATTGGCCGAGGTCGATGTGCAGGGCGGGCATGAATACGGACCCGGGGTATATCTCAATGAGTTCGCTCCCCATAACCCCAACGCTCGCTACTTTGCTTCAATTTCGCGGTATCGCGTCAACGAAGCGGGCAATGACTTCAGCTACGCCTACGGCATAGACGCGAAGTCCGGCTCCGGTGCGGGAATGTATGTCGCAACTTTCAATCAGCGTGGTGCCTGCTGGTCCCAGACGAATTGGCTTGAGGTGGTTAACGTAACCTCAAGAAGCACACAAGCGCATCTCGTCTTTCGCAACAATCAGGGAGCCGTCGTCGGAGAGGAGGTCATTTCTGTGCCGCCAAAGGCGCAGAGACATTACAATGCCAGCGCACTACTTGGCGCAAACACCGATGGCTGGGTTTCTGTGAAGGGCGCAGACCGCGAATCTTTACTGGCGCAGTCGCTGGTGTATTACCACGATTGCCAGAGCAACACCCTGCAGACGTCATTCGTAATACCGGCGCGTACCCGACATCCCTACACCCTGACGGGGACCTTTAACACCAACCTGGGTCTGGACAACATAGTCAGCATTATCAATCCCGAGTTTGACCGGGGGTATGGCAGAGCGACTCTGCGACTGAATTACCCGACACGCGGTATCACCTTCGGGCTCACCCTCAACAAACTTGAATCTGCAGTGGGTTCGGTCAACACCACGGAGCCCTGGACGGTCAATGAATACGGAACCATTGAACTTGAACCGGGACTTGGTGGATCCGCCTCGGTGGTAGCCTATAACTTAATTACGAAGACCGGTGACGATGGTAGAGTGTGGTTTGTAATCCCATCGCCAATTAAGCGGTAGGAGCCTGCAAAGCACGCGTCTCAATGTGTTCTTGCGAGTGTTCCTTCGAGATCACTCTGTGAATTTCTGATTTCCCTAAACGGCCATACAACCACAATTGTCTCTGGGAAAATCAATCATTCAGTCGGGGGGCAGGCCGCTTCTTCAAACCTCGAAACGCAAACCGGATTACCCCAAAGGCGAACCCAAGCAGGGCGCCAAGCAATCCGCCCAAGGCGGCAAAGAAGAGAAGGTAGAGAGGCAAAAACAAGAGTGCTCCCCAGAGGGAAGGATCTGAGCGAAGCGTCCAAAAATACTGTATGGCATAGGCGGCAACGGAGACCCCTGCGGTCACAAGTCCCCAACTGAAAGCAAGCGGGCCTATCGTCGCCCAAAAACCTGCTTCAGTTGCTTCAGTATTCATCGTCGCACCCGCTTCCCAAGGGTCAGTCTACGCGTAGGCATATTCTCCTCGTATACTCTAGAGACGCCCGTCGTTCTTCGCCGCTATCATGCACTTGCGCAGGGCCATCTTGTCTTCCCCGTGCTTCTTAACGCATTCCTGGCGGACCTGCAGGAATACACTGGTGCTGTCACCCTCCTTTGGTGTTGAGGGCCTCACCGTAAATCGAGGAAACGGCCGTGGATCATTGTTCAGTGTATACACGTCACTATCGTTTTCTATGAAGGCTGTAAGAGTTATCGTTCCTGCAGAGATCGGTCTTCCGGTAAACCGAAGCAATAGCTCATCCCCCTCATTCACCCGAGGAATTGTGCAAATGTATTTTGAATCCTTTGCCGCACAGGAAAAGGGCGCGCTGGACAAATGAAAATTCACATTGTTACCCCAGAGAGAAATCTTTGAATTAACTGCCTCACGGGTACCGAGATTGCTGAGCTTCAAGGCCAGCGTGAACGGCTCATGCATCTCTAACTCACGCTCGGGTATCTCCTCCCAGGATAAACAAAGGTCCACTCCCTCAAGCCCTTCCGTAACGCGACAGGGCTTTTCCAAAGTCTCAGGTTCCACAGCAGGCTTCGATGAAGACTCCTCAGCCTTGCTTTCATGTTTCCCCGGAGACTGACATCCGGACACAAGAAGCAAAAAAACGATAGTGCCGACATACTTCTGCATGCAGGAGGATTTCACTGTCATTCTATTCACCTGAGCTGTCCTCATAAGAAATATCTCCAGAAAATGCGCCTGCGATGCTTAAAAACCTGCGTCGGGCCAATTATCCGCGCACCTCAGAAAACTATCCTGACTGCCGTGAGCGAAGAGCGATGTTACAGGTATCGTGCAGCGCCCCTGAACTAAAATCCAAATCTGCATACTTACCAAAGCGGGAAAGCAGCTCCCGCGCAGTCTGGAACACGGTTTTCTCAGACGACTCGCCAGCCGTCTGCATTGTGTAGGCCACATCAAACTGAAAGAGCAGACCTCGCAAAAGATCAAACAGGAGCATGGCCTCGTTGGGATTATGACTTCCGCCGTAGCTTCGCTCAATCTGTAGCAACTGACCCGTTTCGGTAAGTTCTATGGGCTCTGCTTCCTGCTCGATAGAGCGCTCGATCTGCACATCGAAGGTATCTTCGATTTCCCTGGCAACAGCAGAAACCGCATCGAGAAAAGCTTTCTGAACTGCGTAGTTTTTGAAACGAATATCGGCGCTCATGACAAGCTTTTCGGCTTTTCCTGCCAGCCCCCCGGGCTCCCGGGTCCAGGCACGCACCCCCTCCCCTCCCTCTGCAGTAGCTTTGCGCAATACGTCTTCTATAAATCGCTCCCCAGCCTCCAGCGCTTCACTCCATGCTGCGAGATCGGCATCCTCAGTCGCGGCAATGCTAAGGGAGACTTCACCGGGAATGCTGTTTCGTCCTGAGCCAGGTAGGAAGCTGATATCTCCTGCGACAATGCCTGTAGAACCAGCCGCCTTTTCGGCCCCCACTCCCATTTGCTCCCGAATGAAACGAAGATAACGAGCTGCGGCAACACCAGCGTCTCGTCTGTCCTCGAGAAGCGTCGCTCCCGCATGATTTGCTTCGCCGACAAAGGTCAGCCGCATCGCCTGTTTTGCACAAACCCCGGTGATCTCGCTCTCATTCAGCATCCCGGCAGTAACCCGAATACAGGAGTCAGCGGGATCCTGTTGCAGCTGTAGCTCCCGAAGTCTGAGATTCAGCTCAAGTGCAGCCTGCGCAGCCTGCGGGCCAGAGATAGTGAAGTCCTCCTGTCGGATTCCACGAATTCCCTTCACCAAAACGAGCGGAACACCCTCTCGATCGAGCACCGGTCCCTGCTCGATGTGACGTTCGTAGCTCAGGGGAGAATAAAAGCTTGTCGGGTCAACTCGGGCTGGAATCGATCTTTCTTTTTCACCAGAAAGGTTAGCAATCGCAAGCTCTCCCAGCTGACACTTCTCACTCAAGGCAGAGAAAAACTCATCGAGGCATTGGCCATACACTCGTCCCTCTGCATCCTGCATCAGGCGAATGTCCTCCTCCGCAGCAAAGCCCGAAACCGCCGCGCTTCCCGGCATTGAAATCTGCTTGCCGGTAAAGGTCATTTCCTCATTGCAATAGGCAGTAACCATGATCGGACGCCTGCGCAAACGAGCCTCCACAGTCTCACTCGCTTCGGAAGCATAGACTTCCTTGAGCAGGGACACGATTGCCAATCCGGAGAAGACCCCCAGCCTGCCATCGTATCTGCCGCCATCCTCAACCGTGTCTATATGGGACATGAAGCACAAAGACCTTCCACAGATCTCCTGCAATGCCTCCACGCTTTGCACGGCCTCAGCTCGCTCACCCTGAGAGCAAAACACTCCGTGAAGATTCCCCACGGCATCGACGAAAACGAGCATATCAAGCTCGTTCATCTGACGGATAAGCTCACAGGAAACCCGAAGGAAACCCGGGCTGAATGTTCTGGCGTCTATGGCAGCGTCACTGCGTCTGCTCACATCTGCGGCCGTGTTGATACGCTCTTCAAGGCTGATACCCAGCCCCTGTAGCACGTAAAGCATTTGCTCATCGTCCAGGTAGGACGAGGGCTGCTGACCCTCGTGCAGCGCATGACAGAAAACATTTCTTGCGTGGTAGTAACTCACGAGATTTGCCAGTCGAGACAGCGGCAGTAACTTTTTCTCTGCCCAGCGCGCATCTGCGGATATGATTGCAATTTGATTCTGCGAGGCACCCGGAAGAGCCGCCGTCGCATCGATTTCGGTAATATACTGCTGCTTTGCGTCGTGCCGGGTATCCGCTTTGGCGTTGCCGGAAAAACCGGGAATGTTATTGGCATAGGTCCAGGTTGCCGGATCGCCTATGGAAGCCGTTTCGGCCCCGAGAAATATTCTGACTATCTCCATCTCCTCTGATTCGCTCAGACTGCCAAGGGCCACACCCCGGGAGGCACAAAGAGAATCAAGCTCAGCTTTCTGCCGGCGCGTGAGCAAATCTCCCCGAATACGAAAGCGTTCCGTGAGTTCTCCCGTAAAAATCACTGACTCAAAGGCTGCGACCTTGCGCCGCAACTGAGAGACAGGGAATACCTCATACTCATCCAGCGTCGGATCAACAACCCGCTCGACGACCTCTTGCAGGCTCGGGTCCCAAAACGAAAGCAGTAAAAATACGTGGCTCCTGGCAATCTCAAAGGAAACTTTTGGCTTGTGGCAGAGTGTATAGGTATCAAAGGTGATATACCCGCGGTCTGTGTCAATCCGGGCACCGTGCTCCTCAAGAAATGCGAGCAACTTTCTGTCATGAAAATCTACTCTGTCGAAAAAGGGATTTCTCGCAAGCATTGCGTGGGGTCGCAGATACACATCACTCTGGGCGAGTGCGGAGGGAGACATATCTCTCTCCATTATCAGACCGCGCTTCATCGCCTGAGGTGCGATACCGAGACGCATAAGCTGGTCTATGATGATGCTACAACGCTTTCCACAGCCATACTCCGCGATACTGTAGGGAAGCCGCAGGTAGGCGGTTACGAGTTCGAATATATTGTTGCGCTCAGAAATGAGCGGAAGGCCGGACACGGGGTCGCTCTCAACACTCAGTCTCAGGGTCTCTCCCGGCAGGTGAGCCGACGAATCTACATTCCCCCCGGCCATCGCCATCATATCCTCATGAGAGACACGCATGTGTCCCTCCAAAGCCGGAAAAAATTCTAACGCAATGAAATAGCGTGAAATTCAGCGCCTCTCCACTGGCCCCACGCGAAAACCCTCTGCCTCCGACTCTCCGCCAGGTAGATATCATGCAGGTAATATTGCTCAGCTCAGCCATGCGGCACCTTAACGCTATACCTCGTATTCTTCAAATCAATTCCCCGAAGGCAAAACCAGTAGATATGCGCAACGCTTCATCTATTTAAGCAGCGTTTGTCAGGGAGAAAAAAGAAATTTCAGAAAAGCGTTTCTGTGCCCTTTTATTGAGAGCTTGCTTCTCAAGGTTTAACACCGTATGCCGATATCTGAACTCAGCATGGGAGAAGACAAACTAAAAAACAGAGATTTTTACAGTCGGCTGCTTCTAAGCCACCATGCATCGGACCGTGAGATTAAGAAAGCCTATCGAGACATTGCAAAGGTGTACCATCCGGACACCCTGCTCTACGGAAATGCTCGCGATGATTTAAGTGAGCGTCATTATGAAATATTCAAACTGCTTACAGAAGCCTACAACACTCTCTCAAACGCCGACAAACGAAGAGCCTACGATCGACTGCTGCGCGCACATCAGATAGCCTCGCTCAGAGAGCGACTGGGAAAGCCTCAGGTAAGACGTGTAATCCGCCGCAGGAGACGAAGAAAAAGACGAAGTAATTCCGGCCATTCAGTTCTGAACGCCTCGCTCAGCCGAGGGATGGCGACTATGATACGCCACCTGATTATCGGTCTGCGAACCTCCTGATACGCAGATCTTCCTAACAATCTCCAATAAACGTTCGGCAAATCAGAGCCTTATCCCGCTCTTCCGCAAATCGTGTAAGCCCTGCGCAACTTGCACGACCAAAAACCTCAGCCAGCTTCGTATCTTAGCTTCCTATTCTGTGACCGGAGCGGCTCTAGCGTCCGCATATTGACATATCGCGATAATACGATATATAATACTACTCAGGACATATCATTGGAGGAACGCGAAATGAAAAATTGCAGGAAAGACTCAGAAAAATGTGGCGATGGCTGTCAGACAAAGGCGTGCAGCATTACGAGCTGCCCACCATGCCTGCTTCTTTGGGGAGCCTTTGCATTGGTTTTATTGGGAAATATTCTGATGAAGAGCTTCTAGCGCATTTTAGAGCCTGGCGAGGAATGCTACGAGCACGGACGCGAGTCCCTGCGCTAATTGTGAGGCAAATGATGAAAGCAAAAGATAAAGTCAGTCTGGACACGGCATCCCGTGAACTCAAAGGCAGCCACAGAGAAGAGATTCGTGATGCCAACACCTGCATGGCGCTCGGTGTTGGGGTTGGTGCGCTCGGTGCCGGTGCTGCCGCACTGGCGGGAGCAGCCTGCCCCCTCTGCGTGGTGATTGCCCCGGCTCTTATAGGCACCGGAGCGCTAAAGCGCCTCTCCCTGGCAAAATCGGAACATTCGAAAACAGAAGAACAGGAAAGCAGTGAAGCTCAAAAGAGCGTCAGTTCAAGCGCGCGCTAAAGAGCCTCAGTGCTGTATTCTATACGCCTTTGATAGTACCTACCTGAAAGCCGATACTATGCGTGGCTTCTTTTTCTTCGAAGAAACATCACACCAGAGCCCAGGAGCAGAAGCGACGCCGGCTCGGGAACTTCGGCACTACCGTGAAAATCCCCCGCAACATTGTAGCTACGGCCGTTAATGCTGACCGGGCTGTTACCCATTACCCAGGCTGAGAACAGGGTGTTGCCTTCGCCGCCAAAATACGGATGCGTGGATTGGCCAAGGAAAAAATACACGGGATTATCTGCAGAAGCAGGGTAGTAGTTTGAGTTAGTTGATCCTTTTGGTGAGAGCGCAAAAGAGACCGAACCACCGTCGAAGTAGTCCGAGGTCAGACTGGCGACAGCGCCGGCGCTTCCACTGGGATCTCGAAGAACCAGATTTCCATTTTCATCCTGCGTGATTCCAGTCCAGGTAAACGCGAGGTTCAGTGATACATCGGCCAGCGGCGTTGCATCACCGCGAAAGTCATCACCGGCGAAAATGTTTCCAGAGAGATTATTGAAGAAGACTGAGGCTGTACCTGCCTCTGCATCAAGATTGAGCTCGTAGCTCAGCATCTGAGGATTGTTGTTATAGACGTTTCCAAAGAAAGCTCGAAATTCAACTCCGCTTTGTGTCGGGTCATCAAATCGCAAACCAAACATTCCGGGGTTAATTGTCACCGCATGCGCGCTGCTGCCTGAAGCGATGACTGCAGTTGCAATACATGCAAAAGCAAACAGATTCCTTAAAATTCGACTAACCATCTACCAAACCTCGTATAAATATAACAAAAAGCCCCTACCGGCTCATATCCGAGCCTTTCCTCTGTTTACTTCAGAAAAGTTAGCCTGAAAATTACGCAATGAGGCAGACTACTTGTCTTCGGCCGTCTCGGAAAGGCCGCAATGCATACTTTTTGCTCAAAGAAAAAATGAAGAAAAGAAGAAGCGTACCTAAACGGACGCTTCTTCCGAATTCCCGCAATAAACCGGGTCACCATGTCTGCTCCGCACCACCGGGAAGGCCTTCGTCCTCTGGCATCAAATCTCTCCGGCGCATATAGGAACGAATATGTTCCGTCCTCGGCGCTGAGGGATCTTTACCCAAGCCCGGAAGGCGTCGCCAGTACCCGCTTACGAACTGCCAAGCCAATGCGATCTCCGCTCGTTTGCGTTCGCTCGTCTTGTCGAGCCCCAGCATTATTCGTTCCTCTGCACTAAGCTGGTACGAATGTGTAACTGAACACAGCAAACTCCTGGAACTTATCGCGCGGGGATCAGCGTTTTTACAGGGCAGCTTATCCCAATCGCTGCAATGCGATTCCCTGGACTTTAAGGTCTGCATATACAGCGCAAGACCCACGGCGACATTGATCGCGGCTCCTATACCCTCCTGGGCGGCCTGTACCTCCTCGAGGGTAAAACTCCGAACTCCAGCCTCCTGCGCAACCAAACCCTGATCGATGGTGTTGTCAATAGACTGCCGAATCGGCTTGTCCATCAAACTCGCGGGCATAACTAAATTTGCTCCGTAATTCGCAACACCAAAACGCTTCATTTCGCCCAAATTCAAATCGAGCGCTTCATTCAGGTTTCCTTCCGCAAGCAAGTTCTCAAAGCGCCGCTTTACTTTACTGCTTCCAGCTTCGTATCCGGCTACTTTGGGGCTGATTCCCCGAAAGAAGACGTGCTCGTCTCTGCGACGAGTAACCAAGAGATAGTCCACGACTTCTCCCGGCGCCATGCGGATCGGCCTTGCCAGCCGAATCGCATACGAGTCAAACGGGAGCTTTACGTCATTCCAACTGAGATTTCCCAATGAAGTTGCTGCCAGGATAGCCTGCAATTCGGGAGTGAGGGCATAAATACGTCGCGAGAACAGACTCCAGGACGCAATCTCAATGGGCACCCAGTGTAGGAGTGCTAACGTCTCAGAGTCGGCGTGGCTTACCTCATTCCGTGGAAGCGGCCAATGAAACTGAGCGATATCGCGCATCTCAGGATCTTTTTGATGGATGGAGAGAACGTAGGAACGGAATTTTCGAAAGTTCTCAAATGCTCCACCGGGGTGCCAATTTAACTGTGCCGGACCCAAAGGATTTCGACGGACAAACTGGCGATTGATTAGCTCGACTCCGCTATGCCAGAAGCAGGCATCCTCCCACATCCTCAGCAAGCCATCGAGACTGGGGCAGGGGTAGTTCTTTGCCTTAGGCCTGGCTGGCTGTCGGCGTCTCGACATGGTGTAACCTCTTCTATATGTGTCTGTGAAAAGAACCGAACGGTGAACAACGGAAGGCTATATTACTTGACTAGATTAGTCAATTTAGCGCATCCCCCCGGACAATACGTTCGGCTGCGCTACTACACGTTCGGCACGGGGCCTGGTAGCTGAGGTGTAATTGGGAATATACGGGAAATAGAGTCACATCTTGCGAATAACGATTTCAACGCGTCGATTCTTGCGCCGCCCTTCTTCTTTTTCGTTATCCGCAAGGGGCTGCGATTCGCCGAGACCAAGAGTCGCGACGTCACTTTTACTGTGTGCCTCAATCCATGTGGCCACGGCAGTCGCACGACGTTGGGAAAGCCTGAGATTGTATTCCTCAGTTCCCATTGAACAGGTATGTCCTTCAACCAGGACACTGCTCCTTGGATACTCCTTAAGCAAGTCGACCACCTCCCTGAGTGTCTCGATTGCATCGGGGCGCAGTTCAGCTCGGTCAAAAGCGAAAAGCACGGCACTTTCAAGCGAGATGCGCACTTCCTTTTCGCTCACTCTCGCACCAAGCCTCGACAGTCTATCGTCGAGGGAAGATACGTTCTTGCGCAGACCTGATCTATCTTCGGAAAGACCAGTTATTTTTCGCGTGAGTGTGCTGTAGCGAGCCTGAAGGCGCAAGGTCTTCGGGGAAGCAAGGGGCACTACTTTTTCTTTGTTAACCGGCTCGTGCACAAGCGCCTCAGCGATAGCCTGAGCAGCATTCTCATCGAGTTCCGAAGCAAACGCTATGTCGGCGCTCAAAGCAGCTATCACAAAAACAAATAGGAGACGACGCAACTTACTTATCCTCAATTGCAACGTCGTCGAGTGGTTCATAGCCGGAGAAGTAGATACTTATGCTTTTCTTCTCAAGAGGAGGTGCCGGGAATTTAACCCAGAAGGAAACTGTGTCACCAGAACTACGAATATTCTTACCGGGTGATGCGAGCTTATTCCTCTCTTTGTCCTCAAGCACAAAATACTTCACACCTTTCTCTTCATCTAACAGAAAGGTGTTATCGCTGATCCAGAAGCGCAACTGATGACTGTACTCATTATCCAGCTTTTTAAGCTTCGCTTTCACCGTCAGAACATCATTGCGTCGTGAAACCTCGCGCAGTGTGAGTTCGTAGTCTCCATTTTCTGACTCGATCGGCGCCGGGAGTTCCGCAAGGCATGGGTTTGCGAAAGCAAATAAGGACGTCAAGAACAGCACACTAAGTAATCGTATACGCATGGCAGCACCCTTTGCGGAATGTTCCTAAATCGCAATAAAAATACGGGATGTACTCTGTGCGGGTCAAGACAATTACATCTCTAGCGCCAATTCAGACAAGCAGGCTCAAAAACGAATTTGCCAGGGTCAACACGATAAAGAACCCGCACATATCGGTCATGGTGGTAAGAATTGGTCCGGAGGCAAGGGCTGGATCTCGATCAAGTCGCTTAAGTATCAGCGGTAGTAAACCACCGACGGA
The DNA here is from genome assembly GCA_030433295.1 of bacterium. Lineage (GTDB taxonomy): Bacteria > Bdellovibrionota_C > UBA2361 > SZUA-149 > SZUA-149 > JAUIMJ01. The sequence continues at coordinate 10,421 of JAUIMJ010000078.1, forward strand.
TACCGCAATGAGCGTATTTACTGCCAGAGCAACACCAAGCACCATGCCGAGATAGATGTTTCCCTTCCAGGCCCAGGCAACAAGTCCGATAATACAGCCGAGGACTACGCCATTTATCACGCCGACCATCGCTTCCTTGGACCAGACGCGCAGAAGTTCATCTACTCGAACGGTTCCCAGGGTAAGCTCACGAATACTGACCGCAATAGCCTGCGCCCCGGAGCAGCCGCTCATGTCGGAGATGATCGGGAGAAACACCGCCAGAGCGATAACCGCCTCCAGGGTCTCCTGGTGCAGCGCAATGACGCTTGCCGCCATAACGTTAAGGAGAATGTTCACGCTCAGCCAGGAAAGTCTGCGACGCGATCGCTGAAGAACGGGCATACTGCGAAGTTCTTCACCACCCAGGATACCACTCGCCTTCAGATAGGCGCTGTCCGAACGTTCCCCCAGAGCTTCCTCCATATCTGCCCTTCGAACAACCCCAACCAGTCGCTGAGACTGGTCGACGACAGGCACGCCAAGAAACTTGTTACCGTCAAAGATGTCCTCTAGCTCTGAAAGAGTGGTATCTACGGAAACCGAGAGAGGATCAGAAATCATTATATTTCTCACCGGAGTCGCAAGGGGTTTGAGAACCAGGTCGCGCAGCCGAAGCACGCCGAGCAGATGCTCGTTATGAGAGGCGATAAAAACGTATTGCACGGCATGATCGGAAAAGTCATCAATCCGCGTTCGAAGATCCCGCACCACTTCTTCCACTGTCAGTGTTTCGGGATAACTCAGCAGTTCAGTGATCATCAGCCCTCCGGCTGAGTGCGCCGGATACTCAAGGCGCTCCCGAGCATCGGACGCCTCCTCAAAATCCATTTCGGACAGAATTTCTTCGGCGTGCTCGGGATCCAGCCTGGCCAGCAAATCTGTCTGCTCATTACTCTCGAGCTCGTTAAAAAGCTCTGCCGCGTCTGAAATTTCAAGATTTGAGATTATCTCAACTGCCTGGGCTTCCGAGATTGACTCCACCAGGTGTGCTGCGTCTTCTGACTCCAGTGTGTTAAGGACCTCCAGCTGCCTTTCCGCGGGAAGTTCCGTAAGGATATGAGCCTTCTCCGAAGACGAGAGTGAGCGAAGAAACTCGTCCAGCCGCTCTGCGGAGTTTGTCTCCAGAACTTCGGTCAATTGCTCGACGCTCGGAGTATTTTCTTCGTCCTGTTGTATTTCCATAGACTACTTGTACACCAGCTTTTGAAATCATGTAAGTCCAGATACGTAGTCTGCAGAATTATCTAAGCCTCTGTTGTTCGGCAGATCATAGACTATGGCTTTGCGCTCAGTGGCACCGCGCTCAAATTTCGACAAAACAGGTGACAAGCACATCCTCTGCAATCTAGAATTCACATAGACCCTAAGCCGGCACACCCAAAATACCTGACGATTCGTGGAAACACTTCTTGAACATCTGCTTCCTGTCTCTGAGACAGCGGTCCCGGACGAACTCGCCGCCTACATCAGGAAACGTCGGCTTTCACAGAACGCGCTTCAGACGATGTTCTATGTAGACAATCTCCAGGAATGGGTTACGAGCGCCCGGGACACTGGTACTGACGTTCGTATTTCCCTGAGTCGCTCAAAAGAGATAGACGAAGCATGTCTTCCCTGGCTCCCCTACTACCCCGCAACAACGCTTGATCCGAGAATCACTGCTCTCAAAGAGTATGCCTGGCTCAGAAGCGGATTCCTCCTCAGCACACTGCGTTCTCGCAAGGGTTCCCTGGAACACATCATCTGCAGATCCCTTGCTCCTGATACAGATGGAGACAGGCGCTTTGTATGGATCTGCCATCCTCAGGGAAGAAGCTTCGGTGAGACGCAGGTAATCGGTCTAGAATCTCTAGACTTCGAACGAGAAATCGTTCTGGTGGAGGGTGTCTTTGATCGCTTTCACGTTGACAACGCCATAGCCTTTTTGGGTTCGGCAAATCTCTGGCGCCTGCTCGCCTTCTTTACTCGAGCAGGAGTTGCCCCGAGCAGCATCCGCATCGTCCTCGACAACGAGCCCTATCGCGCCTACCTCCGGGTGCTCGAACGCCATTTGCTTCATGCGGGCTACTCGGTATTCTTCTGGCCATCCCGATTGAAAGAGCACAAAGACCTGCAGGACCTTGCAGAGGCAGGCTATTCAAAGCCAGATATCGAAGAGGTGCTTAAAGCCGGATTCGTCGAGAAGACAAAGAGTTCGCCCTGGTTTCGGGCGCTGCTCAAATCCTACGCTTGTCAGATACGACATACTATTTCCTCAAAACTCAGACATTACGGAGGAAGAGCACATCACTATTTCAGACATCCCGGTGATCTCCTGGGTTTTCTCTCCAGGATCGGGCAGCGTCTAAGAAGCTAGAGTATTTTTCATCGAGGCTCGATAAAAGTGTCGCGAAGAGAAAAGGTGTGGGCAGGAAAATCACGGTGGGGGAAAAAACGTTACGCCTTGTCTTTGTCCCACATAGAATGCCAGATCTTGTTTTCTCCATTCACCTTTCGGCGAAGCATGGGAAGAATCTCAGCCGGGTTCTGCAGGTAATGCTGCAGTCGATCGGCGTAGTGAGAAACGCCACTTCTGAACAGCAGAAAGAGCAGTCGTAGGAACTCCAGGTGATAGAATATACCCAGGTCCTCTTTTCTTCGGGCATGTGAAAGAAGGTACTCCGCAAGTTGTTCGGGTCCCATGCCGCAAAGCGCGACAAACTCCTGCAAGTCTTTCGCAGGAAAATCTGAGGGCCACATGACCACCCTATAGCCTCGAGACAAACAGTGTCTGCGGATTGCCACAACGGGTGCAGTAATCTCATTGTCGAGAACGATTAAGGGATCGAGAGACGGTCCGTATTCCCGCAGCATATCCTCCAGAAGAGCCGGTACGTTGCCATAGCCCATTGAGGAAACAGCGTTGGGGAGAAGTAGCGAATCGAGGGCTCCTTCGCATACGAACACTACGGTATCTTCCTGCAGCAGGTCCCGACCAAGGCCTGTGCGGTTGGCAGTGTCTGCAATCAATTCCACGGTAAGATATCTGCGTCGTTCGGACCTATCCGACATGCGGCGGCAGTGCAGTGCAACCATCTGCCTCGCACTGTCATATACCGGAAAAGCGACGAAGGAATCGTTCAGGTGCAATTCCTCGGGATAGGGATGGTCTTCGGTTGGATGGAATTTTTCTGCGTGCTGCCCTCGTCTTATTAAATCCATCAAGGAGATCGTATAATACACCGTGATGTCCCCCTGCAGCTCTCCCCGGCAAAGGAAGTCCTGCAAGCTTTCGATGAAGAGCATCCTCTTCAGGGCGGCGTCAGGAATATCCCGAATCTCAACAAACTCCCGGATCGGAGAGCACTCTCTCAGCGAGAGAAGTGTCGGAAGTGAGGACAGGGGCATTATTCCTAATTTGGTTCCCGGGGAAATCATATGGGGTCAGATGTACTCTGGCAGCTTAGTTTCTTACTCAATAAAATAGACGGCGTAGCGCGTGCATGCTTACGGCTTCGGAAAAAGTATTCTCGTATATCGACGGTACGGAGTCGGTGTCTACGCGTTTAACGCGGATATCAGCGGGTTTGGAAACAGTCTCCACCACTAGTTAAACGGAACACTTTCCGCGTTCCTTTAGAAAACCGCATGCGTAAAAATTATCGTCTACGGTTTTCTGCGCAGGAAAGAAGAATCCTTCGACCCCTCAGTAAGGCCACTCTCGAGCATTGTTGATGCGGTAGAACCGTAAGACGACTCCCGGTGCACAGAGCGTAATGCAGCCTTCCGATCGCGTACCAGTACAAGATTAAGCACATGGTGGTCGCGAAGAATGAAAATATCTGTGGAGAAGAGAAACTGCCCCCGAGGTAAACCTTCGGGGGCAGCACGCATCTACTGCTCGCAGCCTGCGCGAAAATCAGCAGTTTGGCAGCAAATAAACTCTAAGCTGCAAGCAGCTCGCCGCGTATCCGGCAGAGCCTCAATAACGTCAGGTGAATGGAGTCATGGGAATGAGGTCTGTGGGTTGGCGCCTGTTCTCGAAAGGCTGGTCTTTTACAGTATCCCGCCGGCCTCAGCCACCCTTTGTTGAATTTTGCAATGGAATACATACCGGGGACAACACAATGAAATTAAGAATTCTGAAAATCGTTTCTGCACTAGTTTTGCTGCTAACGTTTCCTGCACTTGCAGCAGCTCAGATAACTGCAGACCCTCCTTCCGGAAATGAAGCACGCGGTGCCTGCTACGTCGCCGTCTACTACTCCGGGGAGCTCTACGAGACAAAGTGTTTCAGTGGACTAAGCAAGGACGAATGTAGCAAGCGTTCCTTCTACACCGGAGTCAGAGGCCCCGGAACCTGGAGGAGGCAGTTTCACCCGGGTCACACCTGCGGAAAACACAAGCCTACGTTTCCCGAGATTATCGACGAATTTGCCGAAGAGCCGGAGAATCCGGTCGTGGTGGAAGATCCGCCGCTCCCAGAATGCGATATTTCTGATCCGGATCTTCAGGCGTACTGGCGTCCGAAGCCGGCGGTGAAGGCCTTGTTTGAGAACCAGCTTCTCGACCCCGCGATTTGCATTGGTACCGTCAGACTGCTCGATGGAGACGGTAACTACTGCAGAAATAAAAACAGCGGTGAAATCAATGAGTACCTCGCGTGCTGCAAGGCAATTAAAAGCGATAAGAACACTCTCAGTTGCCCGAGCGCCATACAGTGTGCTCGTGAAGAACCTGAGCCTGCAGGATGTGCGCAGTGGAGGGGGCAGTTAAACCGGGAAGAAGAATAAAGCACGCCGCACCCGCCTGAAATGATGGATTTCAGGCGGGGTGCGACAACAGGACTATACGTGCCTGCTATAGGGTAGCGGAAAAACTGCCCTTGAGAGTATTGTCACCGTCCTGTAGCTCAACTTCCCCTTTTACCAGGCCATTCTCCACAGAGCTGATAACAATCTTCCCCTCTTTCATATCCGGGCCGCCAAGATAGACAGAACTTGACTTTCCATCCTTTCCGAAGGCGACCTTTGCACCATTTGCGCTGTTGAACGCAGACCCGGTGTTACCAACGCGCGCGGAATAGACTCCCGGCTTTAGCTCAGAGGAAGTATCGGTACCCTTCTCACCGATGACTTCAAGCTGCACTAGCACATTACCGTCCTTACGGCTCGCCTTCTGCAGCTTCATCTTTGACATTTTTGGCTCAAGATCAAAGTTGGTGAACACCATCGTATGGCGAACCGCATCCGTGACAGTATCTTTCATCACGGTGCTCGCCTTAGGCGAAAGCTCAACCGGCTTACCGTTTACCACTGCTTTAAAGCCCTCACTTGAACTACAGGCGGCCGCTGAAAGCATTACGAGCAGCGAAC
>JAUIMJ010000079.1 GCA_030433295.1 bacterium
ACTTTCCCGTGAGCGTTTCTCAAACCCACCGTTGGCTTCGCAGAAAGGTACAAAGCGAGTTTAGTAAAGCGGCCTGATCCTTTACTGCTCTTGGGAAGGACACCAAAGCGGAAAAGCCATACTTCGTAGCCGGGCAGCAATGAACGAAAACGGCTGAGACGCCTTTGGAATTCGCGCGAGGACCCGGTCTTAGATCGGCATCTTAATGACTTTTATGCGTTTGCTCTCTACAGTGATGCAGCCATCCTCTTCGAGTCCCTTAAGCGCCCGAGTCACCATCTCTCTCGAAGTACCCACCATGTTGGCAAGTTCCTGATGCGTCGGTCTCTCATCGATAACGAGAGCCTCTTCATCTCCCTCAACCTCGGGTTTCGCCATTGATTTAAGCGTGCGCGCGACACGACGATATACGTCGTAGAGCGCCAGATCACCGATTTTTGCGCTTGCAGCCCGAAGTCGGAGCGCCAGCTCCTTCATCAAGGCAAATGAGAGTCCCGGGTTTTCATTAACGTGTCGTTTGAAGTCGGCCGAGTCGAGCACCAGGAGTTTGCAGTCTGAAGTTGCAACTACGTTTGCAGATCGATCCTCACCAGTGAGTACGGCTATTTCGCCAAAAAAGTCTCCCTTGGTGAGGTTGTAGAGAACGATTTCTTTTCCGTCGGAGGAGTTTAAGGTTACTTTGGCTTTGCCCTGTACCAAAAACATAATGCTCGGCCCGGGATCCTGAACGTAAACGATGTAGCTGCCTTTTGGCGAGCGTCGCTCTTTCACGAGTGCGCTGAGCTTCAGAATCTCAACCTCGTCCAGATCGTTGAGCAAAGGGATTTCTCGTAATTGGTCCTCAATAGCCATGCTGAATGCTTTATTCCCTGCTTTTATAAATTCTCCCGCCACATAATAGAACTACCTGATGTCTTGGGTACACCGTGGGAATCCCATAAGCGTCGTTTTAGGCGATACTTATGAATACACCGTGTTTCCCTGGAGGAAAAGTCTCTTAGTTTCTCTTTCCCCGCGCGGGCATGCGTTCGCACTCTGAAACATCTCTCCCCACGCTTTTTTTAAAAATGCTGTAATCCCCCGGAAAGATCCGGAAATGAAGGTGCTTTGCGCATAAAAATCATATGGTAAGTCGTGCCTCTTTTCGAAAATCAGCCCAGGCGCGCAAGAGTGCGCGAAGTGAGGAGAGGTATAGGGCCTTCGTTGTGGCAAGAGAAGTCCTCCGAGATGTCAAACGGCGTGTTCGGGGCTTTGGAGCACATGTTCCCACTTCGGTAGTGCATGCTCCTCGCTTTATGGTTTCGGCTGCCGGCCAAAATCTATAGTCTGTGTACCATATATATTGTTTTCCTTACGGATTCAGCCCTAGTATAGATGAATATGGGACCGGCTGAGAAATCGTCAGGAACCGCGCTATTAAACGCATTAAGCGGCCGTAGATCTTGTCAAAGGTCGGTGGTGGGCTTTCTCCGCTCGCTCATATGAGGGCAGCGTATTCTTCCGGTAGGCAGATACATAAGAGATGCTTGATATTCTAGTTGCAATTCTGTTTGGTGGACTCTACGTCGGCGGGCTGGTGCTGCTCTCCCGTTATTTTGCCAAGAATAAGCCCAGCGGTTCCAGTGAGACCGCAGGCGACGTAGAGAGCGAAATTGCGCTCGTTGATGGCGCCATGGAGCAGGCGCTTTCCTACGTTGAGGACATGCTTCCTCTGCGCGAGGCTGGGGAGAGGAAAGCTGCTATCAAGGATCTTGAGGAGCAGTTGGAGAAGGAAAACGCCAAATTAGCTGAATTGGACAAGAAGGTTGAGGCCCTGCAGGCCGATGTCGAGGTTGAAGAGGCCTCACATAATGAGCTGAAAAAAGGTAAGGATGAGGCGACCATGCTGGCCGAAGAGCTTCGCGCCACAAAGGATAGCCTTGAAGCTGAAGCGGGCCGTCTCCAGGAAGAGCTTGCGCAGTCGCTGCAGCATCTTGAGAGCCTGAGTGGCGAAATTGAAATGACCGCAGAGCAGAAAGCTGCCCTGAGTAAAATCGGCGCAGCCCTGGACTCTGCACGAGCCCAGTTTTCCAGTGTGGCCGAGATACATTCGCAGGCTCAGACCCGATTTTTTAATCTTGAGCACCAGTACCTTGAGCTTGAGAAAGAATTTACCAAGCTTGTCGAGAAGGAGCTGAGCGGCGGCTAGGCTGTGGGCCGAATATCCTTGCTAACACACTGAAATCACTTGCTAAGATTTCTGTTTTTCCTGCTGTCTGAACCCCGGAATTACCTCGTCTGAGGGCCTCGTACCTTTACCCCCTCGTGATTACGTGCTATATACATCCAGCATTTTGGCGAATTCCTAACCAAATAACAGGGTAAATATTCCACATGAGTCAACAGATTGTTCCCGGTCCTAATTCATCAGACAACAACATTATTTCAGACAAAGAATTGGCAGTACTGTGTTGCCTCAGCGAGCGGCAGGTAGTTTCCAAAGAACGTGTGACCACTGACTTATCTGAAATTTCTTTTACCACTGGTATTCGCGACAACGACGAAGTATTGAGAGCTTTATACACCCTTGAAGGCAAAAGTCTGGTTGCTCCGGAGCCAAAGGGAGATTTCACCAGCGCAAATTGGCAGATTACTGCAAATGGTCTTAAGGCTGTGGAGATAGTTTCGGGAGTATAGTTCCCGAGAGGTCATCTCTCCCTGCCAGACGACTCTTAGGTGCGTCTCAGGGTACACTCATGCTTCAGCGGTTCTCAATCCGAGGACCGCTCCCTCACCGGCTTCCGTAGCCGATTTTCCTTATATTCAATACAAGAGCAAAAGAGCACGTGCGTTTGGACGTGTTCGAGTCACCGCAATTGCAGCATTCTCACGTGTAAGGCAGCCTGGCGTAAGGTGCTTAGATGTCTTTACGAATAAGTCTCAGGAGTCCGATGTTGTCGGAATGTCCCGTCATGCGAGCCTTGATGTGTCCTCGCAGAGGCCGACCTAAAAGGTACAAATCCCCCAGGATATCGAGGATTTTGTGGCGCACCGGCTCGTCGGCAAAACGCAGTTCCGTGTTGACGACATCATCGTTTCCAATCAGCAGGAAGTTGTCGAGGCGCGCACCTGCGGCCAGTCCGGCTCTCTGAAGCCGCTCTGCATCCTTCATGAACCCGAAGGTTCTTGCTGGTGCTATCGCTTCCTTGAATGAATCAACACCGGAAAAATCAAAGGAAAACGTTTGCTGTCCAATCGGGGCGGGATAGTTTAGTTCGTAGGTCACTTTCAGGGAGTCGCAGGGCTCAATAGAAATAAGCTCGTCACCACGCGGATTCTCCGGTCGATACTCATAGCGTTTATCGACGGCGACCTCGAACCAATCGCCTCCCTGCTCTTCAATCCCGACGGAATCAATAACCGAGCAAAACTGCTCCGCAGAGCCGTCAAAAATGGGAACCTCACCATTGCATTTGATAAGGACATTGGAAATGCCGTAGGCATGCAGCGCAGACATAAGGTGCTCTATCGTCGCAGCCTCCATGCCGCCATTTCGAAGTGTCGTGGCTAATTCCGTAGACTCTACATTATCAACGAAAACCGGAACCGCTTTCGAGTGTCCCATCTTTGAATACTGAAGACCCGAATTCGCAGGGAGTGGCTCCAAAACCAGACCGCTTTTCATTCCCGAGTGCAGGCAGTGTCCGTAGAGGACCACACTGTCTCGAATGGTTCTCTGTTGCAGATTCTTTCCGGCAAGTCCCCTGCTGAGCACACCGGGATGGGTATAGGCGAGCGCACTGCCCTGCGCCTGAGTATCAGCATTGCTTTCAACGGGACTGAAGTCTCCCGAATGAGACCTCCATCGTTTTTCCAGTGCTCTCGTGGCCGAGAGGATAACCGAGTCGATGTCGAAAGGCTTTTCGATAAAATCCATTGCTCCACGCTTCATGGCTTCAAGCGCGTTGGAAATAGTTGCATGCCCCGAAATCATTATGACTTCGGTATTTGGCGAGAGTTCTTTGATGCGTTGAAGAGTTTCCATCCCGTCGCATCCAGGCATCCAGATGTCGAGAAAGACGATCTCCGGATTGTGCTCTTCAATCATACGCAGGGCCATTTCGCCGGAGTTAGCGACAATTGCCTCGAAGTCTTCATCACTCAGAACGTTCGCCAGGCTGGTGCAGATAGACTCTTCATCATCGACGACGAGTACCAGGGCGCGTGGTACGCCGAAGGGGTTCGTACTGTTTTCTGCTTCGATGTTTTTTTCAAGAGCCGATTGTGCTTTAGCCACTGCCTTACTTCCTTATGAGTGCTCTACGTTCTAATGACTGAGTCTCGATACGCCAGAATTCTCCACAGCTGCCGAAGAACTATTTTAAGGCGGCGTAGGAACGAAGTCCTGCATCCAGCAGAATGGTTTGTTCCCTGTCGGGTCCAACCGAGAACCCGCCTATTTCGCATCCTACCACTTCAGAAACCCTATCAAGAAAAGCCCGGGCTGCCGAGGGTAATTCCTCAAGTGTGCGAACAGCGGTAATATCCTCCTGCCAGCCATCGATTTCCTCGTATTGGGCCTCTACTCTCTCAATGTCGAGATGAGAAACCGGTAAGTCTTCTATCTTTTTCCCATCAAGAACATAGGATGTTCCCAGTTTGAGTTTTGAGAACCCCGTGAGCACATCGAGCTTGGTGATTATCAGGGAGTCAATCCCGTTGAGCCGCACGGCTCTCTGCACTGCTTTGACGTCAAACCAACCACAGCGTCGTGGTCGTCCGGTCACCGTGCCGAATTCCTTGCCTACGTCTCTGAGCGTGTCTCCATCAGCTCCGGTGTCTTCGGTGGGGAATGGCCCGCTACCCACACGAGTAGAATAGGCTTTACAGATACCCAACACCCGATCGACAGCCTTTGGACCAAAACCTCCGCTGACGCAGGCATAGGCCGCGACGGTGTTCGAGGAAGTTACAAAGGGATAGGTTCCGTGGCTGATGTCGAGTAGTGCTCCCTGCGCACCTTCAAAAACCACAAATTCATCGGCCTTGATTGCTTTGTCGACCTCTGAGCTGACGTTGGTTACGTAGGGCTTGAATGTTTTGGCAACCTCGAGCAGTTCGTCAAATATTTCATCCGGCGAAAACTGAACATCGCATTCCAGAACGCTCTTCAGGTACTTGTTCTTCTTGGCGACATTGCGTTCAACGAGAACCCGCAAATGCTTCTCGTCGAAGAGATCGGCCATGCGTATGGCATCCCGCGACACTGAATCCTCGTATGCGGGTCCGATACCTTTTCGGGTTGTGCCGATTCTTCCGCCGGCCCTGAGGTTTTCACGCTCCCCGTCAATCGCCTTGTGATACGGCAGTATGAGGGTAACCTCCCCGGCTATCCCGAAGCGCTCGGGCGTCACCTTAATATCGATATCTTCAAGAGACTTCATTTCTTCGAGAAGCGCATGGGGATCGAGTACCACCCCGGCCGCAAGCAAACAGCGAGCCGTTGGGCGCAATATGCCCGAGGGGATCAGTTTTAAGGCGGTCTTCTGGCCTTCTACGATCACGGTATGTCCGGCGTTATTTCCGCCCTGGAATCTGACGACCAGGTTTGCGGGCTCGGTGAGGTAATCAACAATCTTACCTTTACCTTCGTCGCCCCACTGGACACCGACAACTATGACTACTGGCATGGTGCTATCTCTCTAGAGTCGTACTCGTTTCCCTTCGGGCATCCCAAAGCTGAAAACAGAGCAAATTTATGCAATAAATGTGTCGTAAATGCAAATTTTCCCGGGGTTTCTTCGAAAGCGCTACGGCAAAGGAGCGTGTCGCGCCCACATCAGCCCTAAGAGTCCGGAGAAACCACAGAAAACACAGCCGCACCCCGGCAATCGGCTAGCTGCCGGCCAGAGAACTTCCCGGCTTAAAAACAAGCTCGAGTTAGTATGAAATCAATAATAACGTAAGTATTCTCAGTGCTTAGATGAATTAGGCATCACCCCTTAGAAGTGACCCTGTTGGCGTCCAGCTCTTCGTCAGAGTAACCCTCGGAAATCGTGGCGTTTAACTCTGTATACTCAGTCCACTGTTCGGGAACATCATCATCCTCGAAAATGGCCTCAACCGGACACTCCGGCTCGCAGGCGCCACAATGAATGCACTCGTCGGGATGTATCACAAGCATCCCATGGTCTCCTGCCATCGCGGGCTCTTTCTCAACCTTCTTATTGAGATCCTCAGAGGCATAATCGTAGAAGCAATCAACCGGGCAGACTTCAACACAGGAGCGGTCTTTGGTTCCGATACAGGGCTCAGCGACGACGTAAGTCATAGTACTGTTATTCCAAAATGATGTTGCAACAAATGAAATTTCACTCAGGGGCCTCGCCCCACAAGCTACGTAGCGGCAGCTGTTCCAGCGGAGCCAAAGTGAATCCTCTAAACCGCAACGAGCCCTCGCTCACGCACGCCTGTTCTCACCCAAGGACATACCGCCAATACTCAAGAGCGGAACTCAATAGTGCCATTGGTCTGTGAGACGGACTCCAATCATTCAGACGGACTGGATAAGGGATCGCAGTTACCGGTAGCTACCAGCCCAATCTGCCAAGAAAGCGACCATATCGCAAGATTATCACCCCCGAAAATCCCCTGCCCCGAATTGCTCGGATTCAAGACAGAAATGCCGGCGTTCCAACGCCCTGCAGGCATAAAACATATGAAAATATAGAGGGAAAGCGAAAAGGTGGTTTGGAGGCCCGACCCGGATTCGAACCGGGGATGGAGATTTTGCAGACCTCTGCCTTACCACTTGGCGATCGGGCCAAATCCAAGCGAAGGACTGATGTATCCCCTCCGATTGCCCACGTCAAGCGCAGATACAGCGGGGGTGCAGCTTTTCGTAGGCCAGGCGGCCTGAGGGCTTTTACGTGCTCTGAACCTCGGGCTGTAGAAGCGAGCGATACTGCTCTCTGGTCTTTTGAAACGAAAATCTTGAAATCAGGGTCTCCCGGCCTCCCGCAATCAATCGTGCTCGCAGCGGGGAGTCCTCAATGACGCGCTTAACCGCATGAGCCAGGGCTCCCGCTTCCGTCCCTTTGAATGAAAGCGCGTTTTTCTCATGGTCAATCTGTTCCGCGAGCCCAAAGGCGGTAGTCGAGATCAGGGGGCGTTCAAATGCGAAGGCCTCCAGAGAAACCAGCGGGGCAGACTCCTCGCGTGAGGCGATAACTATGATATCCGAGGCCACGAAATACCGGGCCACATCAGGAGTCTCGTAAACAAAATGAAGCACGTCATCAAGATCGTGACTGCGCGAAAGTTCTCGGAGTTCGTGCAAAAACGGGATGTCTCTTGCGCCAACAACGAGGAATCGCAGCGCAACGTCCGGGCAGAGTTGTCGTAGTGTGGCCATCTCCCTGATAAAAATGTCCTGGCCTTTTCTTCTGGTCGTGGTACCCACGATAGTGACAACGACCTCATTCTCAGAGATCCCCAATTCTCGTCGGGTGTCATCTTTTTTGATGGCTGCCCTCTTCCGGTCAAGATCACCGACATGAACAGCATTCGGAATAACAAGCCGTCGCTCTCTCGGGATGAGCTCGGAAAACAAAGCGGCAGTGGCGTTTGTGACAAACACGGCCCTGTCTACCTGTGGCAGCAGGTTGAGAAAACGCGTGCGCAGAGGGAACGGCATATCCTGAAAACAGGTCTCGGGATACACACTCTCGTGGATTGCCCAAACGGTGGAAATCCGGTTCTGGATAGCGATATCGATCCCCCAGAAACTATCCAGAACATTTGCATACACCATCCCTGGGGTATGTTCTTCAAGAAGGCCCTGCAGGCGCTCAAGCCCCTGATGGTACCTGATCCAATCCTGGCCAAGTGTTGCGAGCTCGGGGATAATAAATACGGGTATACCCAGGTCCTTGAACATAGCGCCGAGTTCCCCTTCCTCCGGACTGACTACCAGGCACGGTCTTCCCTGCTCATGCATGTCCTGGATAACCTGCAACAACACCCGGGGAGCGCCTTCACAGGCAGAGAGGTTATGCGTGGCAAACAAGACCGGTGAGCGCTCAGTGAACGCCGACTTCTCGCTACCGCTATTGCCTGCCGCATGCACGTGCCGCCCCGAGGTCAGTTGTGAACTTTTTTGAATGATGCTTTGCGCAAGTCTGGTTCCCGGGGAGCTGTCCTGCCTGACTGACTCCAGCAGTTCCGGTATGGAGGCGAGAATCCCTTTTGGTCCGAGCACAACTTCTTTCCCGTTTAGTTTGTCGCGAAGCAGGACTTCTATATTTCCCGGGAGCCGTCCGAAGGCTTCCGGGGCAACCTGGATACAAAATCCGGGACAGGCGTGAGCAAGCGAGGGATACCTTCGGATGACATCCTCTGCCTGCTCCCAGATAAGGGTCCCGGCGCTTTCTTCAACGAGGAGTTCAGCACCTCTCCATCGAAGCACGATGGCGGGAACTTCGGTACTCTGATGTACGAGGTGTCCTCGTATATGGAGCATCCCGTTCGCTCCGTAGCCGACTGATTCGAGTCCGCCAATAAGAAGTTCCTTTGAAACCTCCCCAGGATAGCTCCAGCGCGTGGCGACTCCCCCGATACGTTCCTTGTGGCCGGAGGTAAACTCAATCAGGGCACTCAGGTGTACGAGTTGCTTCCAATCATCCTCGGGAACTGCGGTTTGCTTTCTTTTGTCGTAGTCGAGGCAAAAGGCGAAACGGCTTAGCTGCGCCTCCGGGAAGTCTGGTAGGGACGCAGATTGCGTGGGGCTTGGTAACTTGCAGTTAGCGTAGCCAAGGGAGTGATCGTTGGCGAACATTTCTACGGAGAGTATCTCGTCACCTGGCCTTAGCGCCCAGCCTTCCAGAAAGAGAACGCGGGAAAAGAGCGTGGCATCCGGATGAGAGAGAAATCCTCCGAGGGTTCCGATTTTTGCAAGCCGTGGCTGAAGGGTGAAACGCACTTCATTTGATACCGCTGTTTGTGCGGAATCCTTTGCCAGGACTTTCAGGGAAAAGAGGCGTGGTGCCTCATCTGCGTGCGGTCTGAGTGCCGAAATATTGATTCTTGCATTGATCTGTCCAAGACGTCCCCTTAGTTGCTTATCGGGGTCTCTGACGATTGTCTCGTTCGGTGAAATTTCAAAACTTTCGAGAAATGCTTTCTTTCCATTCTCGGACTCGCCAAGCCTGAGCCGCTCTGCAGAGAGTATCAAGCCCGCTCGCAGTCGGGACTGAATTCCGCTGAACTCCTCAAGCAGCACCTCAAACTCGGGAACCCCCTCCAATTCATGCGAACCCTGCCCCTGCTCTTCGGTGAGCGTTTCGGGCATGGTAAAGCTCGCGGCCAGGTCGAAGCTATCTACATATCGCGTCGACTCGTCCTGAGGTTCGAGGATACGAATAAGGAGTCGATGCTGTACAGGCGATTCGGTTTTCACTTTCGGTAATCCACAATCGGGTAAAGCAAGCAGTAGCATTGGGAACCGCGACCGCTGTTCCCCTTCCAAGTCCCTTTTCTTCTGCAGCCCTTTCCCCAAATATCGGGTAATCGGTTCTGCTGGCGCAGAGATATCATCCACACCCAGCCATCAATGCTCTGCTCCCGGCAGCAATCCTCCCCACGTCGTATACGCCGGCGTACAGTAAGCCCGGCGCATAGTGCGCCAGACGCATATTCAGCCCATCGCATGTAAACCCTAGACATAGTCAGTGGGGACAGGCCGAGCCAGGTGGAACCAGAGCCATCTCCGGGGCATACCAGCTAATAACGTGAATCGAGGTCTGGGACAATGAAAGCTATTAATGAGCGATCTGGCAGCAAAGCGGATCGGCATACGCCCGCCGAGGCTGTTACTCGGCGTTGATCTTATGGCTTTCTGGCGGTGATTATTACCCGACGGGGGGCCGGGTGTCCTTCAACGGTCAGTGAGGAATCCTCCGGGTCGAGAAAGTCCGCGAGGCTTTCGTTCGGTGAAAAGTCCGTTCTGCGCTGTTCCTCGCAGCTTACCGCCACATCAGAGCAGCGTTGTATGTCCACAAATCCTGCTTTTTTGATCCAGGCTTCCAGACACGGCGCCGTGGGCACAAAATAGACGTTTCTCATCTTGGCATAGCGTCCCGGTGGAAAGAGCGCAATCGGTTCATCCCCCGGAATGCTTTGACACTCTATAAGTAGCTGCCCTCCCTTTTTCAGGGAATCTTTGAGACCCAAAAGACAGGCCATCGGATTGCGGTGGTGGTAGAGAACTCCCATGCACAGAAGCACATCAAAGAACTCCGGAAAAACATTCATAGCTTCTATGCCGATCGGCTCATACTGCACCTGTGGCTGGCGTGCGAACGTCTGCAGCAGCTCGAACTGAAAATAAAAGTGTTGTGAGGGGTCCAGGCCGAGAGCAAGTTTGGGTCCGTGTTCAAGGAGCCGCATCAGGTAGTATCCGTTACCACAGCCGATATCCCCGATGACTTTATTCTGCAGGGGCTCGAGATGAGGGAACACCCGGGACCATTTACGGTCACTTTGCCACTCGGCGTCAATCTCAATTCCAAAAAGTTCGAAGGGGCCTTTTCGCCAGGGCCGCAGTCCGAGAATGAGCTCTTCAAGCGCGATGCGAGAGGTGCTTGCAATAGTTTGCTTTGCGCCAATCTGCACTCTTCTGTGGTTGAAGCGCAGAAGGCGATCTTCTTCGGACGGGAAGAGTTCTTCGCGATTGTGGAGGGCTCCCATGGCCTTAGCGACGGACTCCCAGGTTTTGAGTGAAAATGCGGGACGAACTTCTTCTCGTAGTTCTTGCAATCGGGGGTAGTCGATCACATCACGATAGTCGAGTAGAGCATCGGATCTGTGCCATCCGGCACCGTGGGGAAGTAAAGGGACTGAATCGATCACTGGTTTTGCCGGGGACTGTATCAAGGAGATTGTATAAAAGAGATTTTGTAAAAGCGAAGAGAATTGTTGTCTTTCTGCCGTTTCGATCCTGACGCAAAAGCGCAGCCCGTGAATGCTCAAGTGAAAGCTCAAATGAAAGCTCAAATTGTGTAGCAAAAAGCCGAGCTGCCTTCAATTCCTCCGCCGCCGCTCAGATATGCTCTGTCCGTGTGTCGACGGCGAGCCACCGCGTGAGGATGCTAATTTACTTTGTTTTTCGGAGAGTTACGGGGGTGCCGCGGTGCCGGAATCCATCGTTTTCTGAGAGCATCATATTTTTGGTGCTTTTTTTATAATCTGCTTGGTTGCATAAGCCCGAGGGAATTGAGAGGGGCCGCATAGTTATGCGGTAGTAGTACAGTGAAAGATTTTGACACCTGTCGTGTCCTGGTCGTCGATGATCAGGAGGCAATGAGAACTGTCGTTTCCATGGTTCTGGAAAGCATGGGAATTTCGAACATTATCGAAACGGCTGATGGAAGTGAAGCTGTGGACATACTCCGACGTAGTTACTATGGCGGGGTCGACTCACCAAAAGAATTCGATATCGTTATCTCGGACTGGAAGATGCCGTACAAGTCGGGTCTGGAACTCCTGAAAGAAATGCGCTGTAATCCAAGACTCCGCCACATCCCCTACGTCATGCTTACGTGTTTGGATGATGAGCAGTCGATGAAGGAAGCGATTGAAGCAGGCGCAAATAAATATCTTACCAAGCCCTTCACCACAAAAACCCTGAGGGGAACGATTCGCTCTTTGCTTCATGGGGCTGAAGCCAGCGGGCCGCCCGAAAACGGCCTGATAGCACGATAGGCCGTCTATTGCAGTAGCTCTTCAGACTCTCCGATCAGATCCTCAATTGCTTCGTCGAGTTCGTCGATCTCCTGTGCGTCTTCAACTTGGCCGGCCCCAGGTGCGTCTCCTGCGACCTCTGCTTCCAGGTTTTCTTCGAGATCCTCTGCAGGATCGACTTCGGGGTCCGGAGCAGCTTCAGCTTCGGCAGTGTCGTCTGCCGCTTCACCGGGTTTCTTGCCTCTCATTTGTTCCATTTGTTTTGAGAGCTTATTGAAGTAGTCATTGCGTCGCAATCTCTGACCGTCGTCTATGGACTCACGGTTGATTGAATTCAAGGTGTCTTTCATCGAACCCTGCCAGTTTTGAGATTTAGCGATTGTCGGAGGGCCTGCCGGAGGAGGCGGTGTATCGCCTCGCGAAGGATTCTGCCTCTGCTTTTGAAGCATCTGGTAAAAGGGGGCGGCCTGCTTGCTGGGGTCTGGCTGAAGAGGTTTCGCTGCGGTGGCCGGGGGGGCAAGAGGCTTCTTTTTGGGAATCTCCTCCTTTGCTGCTGACGCGGTCACATCGCCGGCGGTGTCAGATGAGTTCCCCGAGAGCGGAGTCGAGAGAGAACTGAGTAGAGATCCGAGGCTTTCGCCACGGTAACCGCACACGGAGACAACAGCGAAAAGGGAAACTAAGAGTAAAAATCCTTTAAGATTATTCACAAAGGCCTTTGGCAAAATTCGTACGTTTTACATTTTAGACTTCAGCGGCAATTCGGGCGATCCCCTCCCCGCATAAGGACGAAATATCTCATGCGGAAACCAATACGTCAGCCATTTTACTGGTATCGCAGTGCCGTCGCGGTGGTGCCTGGCTTCAGTCACATGCAGAGGACCCGTTCATCGCCATCATACCACTATTATCGGCCGGGAGCCGATCGGCCTTTCCGCGAGCCCGGAAAAATGGATAAAACGGCAGAAATCGGCGTGGGTACTCGCACCCGGAGAGACTAAGTCTGACTATATTACTGTATTATCCTGAAGTATGGGAGTTTCGGGAGAACCATTGGGTCTTTACTGCGTCTAAAGTAGCAGGGTGTTTACAGAAAAAGGGCCCCTGAGGAAAAAGGAAGGAGGAGACACCCCTTCTGCACCGTGTATGAGAGCGCGTCATTTACTGGCTTTATACTTTCACGGCCAGTGGTTATGCTGTCACAGCGGTACTGTAATTGTAAGGAGATGCGTGAGTAACTTTGTATCAGATCAGCATGCTGACGGCTTCTGTTCTAACAGAACCTATTCTGGCGTGCCTTCTGCTGTCGGCGGTATTGTCCGCCTTGTTCTGATCTGCCTGATTCTGCACGTACCGACACAGCTTCTCATGCCCACCAAAGCTGATGCTCAGAATTCTGCGGCGAAGGAACACGGCTCTGACATTGCTGCTTCTAAAGATTCCACGCAATCCGGCTCTCGGTTTGCGGCTGATACCGCCTGGATTAAAAGCAGTGATGACTGCCAGAGTTTCTCGAAAAATCTCAATGCGTATGTCGCTACCCTAGATAAGGCTGCCAGAGCGGAAAAGAGTACTCAGGAAGTTTTTAAATTGATTATAGAAGAAGCCTGTTATGGGAAGCACGCCGTCTGTGGTTTCGCCCTTTGTGCTGAAATCAACAAAGACGATACTGCCAGGACTGGGGGAAGTCAGAAATCGGAGAAAACACCTGACGCTCAGGCCCGCGGCGCGCTTAATCCCTGGCAGCGCCTCGATTGGTTGAATGAGCCTCTTACCTGCCGACAATTGCAGGCTCGGGTATTAAAAGAGTTTGCCAACGTGGTTTCTTACAAAACGCTCTCAGAAAGGCGCAAAATAGAGCTTGAGCATGTTCTTGAGGCTTCCTGTAGTGAGAGATTCCAACACTGTGGGTTTAAGAGTTGTCGACGCCTTCAGCGAGGACTTGCACCCGTGGCCCCACCAGCCGCGATGGTTAAAGATGTTGATAAAGCTGTGGCCGGTGAGGAAGAAGAGGCGCCAGAAAAGGTCCTTGCGCGACTTGTTGCCCAAAATAAGGCAATGCAGGATCTTTTGATCAAAATTGCGTTGAAGGAAGAAAAGGCTTCTGATGCGCGTTGGAATCAGCTAAGCAATAAGCAGGAGCAACGGGAAATAGCCGAGAGAAAGGCCGCGAGTAAAGAGTCTCGAGAGACTAAAATCAAGCCGCCAGCACTCCCCTATCGTTCTAATGTCGGTGCACCATCACGATCAAGCGCAAGATCAAGCGCAAGACCAAGCGGCTCCGGTTTTGATCGTTCTTCGGTCCCGAAACGAACCAGTCGAGAGCGACCTTCTCGAAGAACAACCGCAGGTATTCCCGCTTCAGAGACTAGCGATACGACCACGCGCGCACCTCGACAGTCATCAAAGCCGTCGGCCCCTCCACTTTCCGGTTTTTAGTTCGACTGATTTTACCGGACTTTTCTATAGTTTGAAGCAGAGAGCTCTATGCCGCTGTCTTGATCGCGAGAATTGAAACAAACACATACCACTTAAGGTAGATTTCTACCTCGGAAAAGCCGCTCTTCCTGAGCAAATCGCAGTTTTGCTCGGCGGTGAATGGTATGAGCACGTTTTCCAGGGCCTCTCTTTTTTGAGAAATCTCGAGTTCGCTGTAGCCATTGTCCCGTTTGAAGTCGTAATAGAGTTCGGTCAGCGATTCCTGAATTCGTGGCATGTTGTGAACGACTTTCTCGGTCATGAGAACGGCACCGCCATTCTCCAGAGAGTCTGCCATATGAGCAAGAACCGCGGCCCTTCTCCCCGGGGAAAAAAACTGCAGCGTGTAGTTAAACACCAGTATGCTGGCGTTGCTCGGCGTTATGTTTGCGAGGTCGTCCTGAATCAATGTGACACGATCGCTGACTCCCAGTGCGTCCATCCGCTCAGCGCATTTTGCCAGCATTGGCGCCGAGGTATCGACCCCGATAAATCGCACGCTTGGATCGTCTATTTCACGACACATCGCTTCAATACTTGCGCCAGTGGAGCAGCCGAAATCGTATATGACGGAGTCGCTTTTTACGAGACGCGAAGCAAGTCGCGCCGTCGCAACCTGAACATCTCGATAGAGGGGCACGGAACGCGAAATCATGTCGTCAAAGACGTTTGCGACCCTATCGTCAAAACGGAACTCCTCTACTCGCTCAAGAAACTCACTGTATACCTTATCTGTTTTTGTCATGAGGAACGCGCGTTAGTTTATTTCTGTGTGAGCAGCCCTTTGCCGCCCGGGGGGCCTAGCCCCGAAGCGATGTCTCGTGAGCATTCTGAAGCCTCACCGGGGTGGCACCGTCAACGAGCGGACTGTCATCTCTTAGCAGGAACAACTGATAGCTGTCGGTTAGTG
The DNA here is from genome assembly GCA_030433295.1 of bacterium. Lineage (GTDB taxonomy): Bacteria > Bdellovibrionota_C > UBA2361 > SZUA-149 > SZUA-149 > JAUIMJ01. The sequence goes on from JAUIMJ010000079.1 coordinate 15,107, forward strand.
CTTCAACGCTCGCTTCGATAATGTTACTGGAGCAGCCGATAGTGGACCAGCTGGAGTCACCGTCACGGGCCTGCAGAAAAACACGGGTTTTTGCCGAGGTGGCGCTCTTGGGGTCGACTATTCGGACCTTGTAGTCTGATAGGCGAACCTGCTCAATCTGCGGATAGTGTGGGAGCAGCGCTTTTCTCAACGCCTGGTCCAGGGCATCAACCGGTCCAACGCCCTCCGCGGCGGTGTGCATCTCCTGGCCCTGAATATCAACTTTTACTATGGCCTGGACCTTCATTGAGTCATCCCCACGGGCCTCAGAGACCACCATCATGGCATTAACGGTGAAGCTCGGAGAGAAGTCTTTCTTGCTTCGACGAATTATCAGCTCAACGCTGCCTTCCGCCTGCTCAAACTGATAGCCTTCCCCCTCGAGACGTTTTACCTCTGCCAAAACACTCGACTCTGTGCCGTCGGATTGGATTCCTGCATCAGCAGCGAGCGCTCGGACGTTCCCCCTCCCGGAAAGCTCCGAGATGAGAATCTCCCGCTTGTTCCCAAGCAGACCCGGTTCTATATGCTCATAGCTGCTGCTCAGTTTTTCTACTGCGGCCACGTGCAGGCCTCCCTTGTGTGCAAAGGCGGACAGGCCGACGTAGGGCGCCTGAACATTCTGATTGCAGTTCGCCAG
>JAUIMJ010000407.1 GCA_030433295.1 bacterium
GGCACTGGAAGTTCCAGCGCTGTAATAGCAGTAAAAAACACCGTTCACTGCATAATCGGGGTCAAACGCCAGCCCCAGCAGCCCCTCCTCATTACCAACCATACGGACGCGATCCTGCAGATTCAAAAACGCGCTTAAATCGCCTGGCCCAGGATTTCCGGATGCGGGAAAAGTATAAACAATCCCGCCCTGCTCAACCACGAAGAGACGCCCGGAATCATCGCCCGCATGGGTAAGGAAAAGGGGCCGACTAAAACTGAGGCTGGGAAAAATACGCTCGGTAGCGATATCGCCGGGCACCAGAGGTGGTACCTCTTCGATAAGGAGCGATGTGTTGGCCGTTCGCGTTTCGATACCATAAGGCCCCCCCGCATGGGCTTCAGGTATCACGAACAGGGTGAGGAGATACATGCCCAAGAGCATGCCTAAACCTGTTTGTTCCTTCATTCTGCGGAATGATATGCGAGAACATGGCCTGTGTCGTAAAGCCCAAAACAGAGTAATTGGGGGTAACATTCCACATTTTGCCAGGAATTGATGCCTCCTGCTAGTGAGGAGAGACCCAGCGATGGGACGGGAATTTTTGCTTGCCGCGCCTTGCCCGGGGGCTGCGAAGGTGACGGTCTTTACTATCCCCGGAGAGGTGGCCGAGTGGCTGAAGGCGCTCCCCTGCTAAGGGAGTATGTGGGAAACCGCATCGAGGGTTCGAATCCCTCTCTCTCCGCGCGAATTGTTGATCCCTTAAATTTTCTGGGCCTAAGCGAAATCAGGTGTCCGTTTGTGCCAGATTTTGTGCCAGAATCCTCGTAAAGGGTTAGCATACGAGTGAGTGCATCGGCTTCTGGGTCACTTAGCTGGAGAGTGATGCGGCGAGGGGAGATTACAGGGCCAGACTTAGCATCAATTAATGCCGTGTTCATCTGTGGTGTTAAAGACTTCTCTACCGCGTAGATATCCGACAACTTCTCCATCGTCTGTCGCTGCGATTCGGGATCGATCTTCAAGTAGTGGGACCGTGCGATCTCGACCGTCTGCCCCGTTACCGCAGTAATCTTCTCCATCGTCGCATCTGATTTCGCAAGTATGCTCACCGCGCTCCGTCGCAAATTATGGACGCCTCGATATTCGACGTCGGCTGCTTGAAGGAGCCGATACCAAATGCAGGACTGACCGGGTCTCTTGAGATTCGCAGGGAGATCAAAAGACTTTTCGGTCAGGCGTCCCCCCTTCTCGTTGCGAAACAGCCTTTCATTTGGCTCTCGCCCCTCAGTAATCATTTTAAGAGCTTCGCATATGGACTCAGGTAAGTGATATATCTGTCCCTTCTTGCATTTACTGATCTCGTCTCGTGCGATCAGGGTACCAGCTTTCGAATCGAAGTCACGCACCTCCATATAGGGGACAACGCCCCGACGACTCCCGGTGAGGGCGAGAAAAAGGACAACGGGATAGAAGTACGGGAAATTTTCCATCGCTGTGTTAAGGAGGCGTTTGGTCTCATCAGGTGAAAAAGGCCTTTTTTTGTATGTATCTTCATACTCGATTGGCTTCAAAGCGGAGAATGGGTTCTTTTCAATGATCTCCATGCGGATGCCCCAGCGGAAGACAGTATTGAGCAGTGTTATTCTGTTGTATACCGTGCGTGAAGAAAGGGGGCGCCCATTTCTGCCACCATGACGTGCCATCCATTTTGACAGTTTGTCACAGTCGAGCGGAGTTAGGCTAGCGATCCGGCAATCGACATTGAAGTATTCCTCCAAATTTCGATAGGCAAGAATATACGCATTAATCGTCTTTTTGTGCCAAGAGTTATAGTGAGAGATCGCATGTTCGTGAGTAAGGTATCCCACAGTCACTTGGCTCGGGAGCGGCCTTTCCGAGCCGCTTTCAATCGTTTCAATGTTTCGGCACCACTCTTCATACATGGCTGCCGCTGCGGCATTGAGCGTCCGCGTCTCGTCCTGGCGCATGAGTTTTCGACCGCATGCGTCGGCGATTCGATGTCGCACCTTTCCACCTCTTCCATCTGGCCACCAGACCCAAGCTGCTTTGCCGCGCCAGTAAACTTTCCATCCTTTTGATTTTCTAGGCATAACTTTTTCTCCTTTAAGCTTTGCAGATAGCGAGCGGGATTAAAGCGCAGGAGTTTTGACCCTCCTACATCCAAAACCTGAGCGACTCCCGGAGCAAACTGCTCCGGCTCCGTGAGGACCGCCTTCTTCAAGGTCGCGGGTGCCACGCCAGTTGCCTGGCGCACCGCAGGTCGATGAAGCGGGAGATACTCGTCGGGCGTATCGCCTTCGATATGTTCGTCTTTCGCCACTGAACGCTTTCCTAAGTACTCTCGATCCGCTTAGATTTGCGAATCATAATGTACGAAAGGACAGCGACTTGGAATAATTAGTAGAGTGCTTTGATGGCTAATCGTGCTCGGCTAGCCACTTTTTGCTGTTGAAAAATAAGGACTTAGGTGAACATCGCCGTCAAGGATTCTCCCACCTCTTTATTTTCGATCTGTCAGGATTATTCCGTGTGGAATAGAGCTTAGCTAAAGCGGTCGGCTATCAGCGCTAGTAACCCAGCGAGATCTTTTGCGCGCCAAGCCTCCACCAGCTTCTCTTCCGAATTGTCCAGTTCCTCCTGATGAGGCGGGCAAAAGGAATCCATCGATAGCAGAAGGAAGGAGGCTATTTTATACAGTTGTAGCGTACCTATTTCACGCTTACCGGACTCAATTCTGTGATATTGAGGTTGGCTGCATTCAGCTAAATCTGCAAACTCCTGTTGCGACTTGCCGAGGTCTTTACGCTCTGTTTTCAATCTGGAACCTATATACTCAAGTACACGCTCGTCTCGCATTAGAAAGACCTCCTTTATACTCTGCTCATTGGTG
>JAUIMJ010000080.1 GCA_030433295.1 bacterium
GGCTGGGTCCCGGAGGAAACTCTCATCCGCCTCATCGAAGCGAAAGTCACCGCATCCGTAGATATCACTGCTAACAATCCGCTTTATCTCATTCGCCGCAAAGTAGAGAAATCGCTCTTTTCCACCGGCGACCGACAGCCCGATAGCATCCTCATGCCAGACGCCGTGGTGCTGCAAGGCCTCAACCGCCTTGGAAAACTCCCAGATTTTTCTGTGATAGAAGGGATGGGGGCAGCTTGAATCACCCATTATACGTTCTGCCAGACCAGCAAACTCCGGGTTGTTCCAGTCCTCAATGTCGCAGAGCTTAGAAAGGGAAGAGGCTGACGACATTGAATGCTTTGCTGCCGATGCGCTGGCCTGCGAAGATTCGGGGAGCCGCAAGGTAAATGTGCGGGATTTGGCGCTCATAGACGGTGCTACAACAAAGACAGTGCTACAACAAAACGTTCGCTTCTCTTCGGTTCAGCGTACGCAGGATTTCGAAAAGACCGGGCAGTGCTATCGGGCACAGACCGACACGTCGTGTACGGATTGTAAGTGTAGCTGATGTAGGCGTTAGTTGCCAGCGCGGTGGCTCAGGTCTGCGGAGATCGGTTCAGCAGAGGGTTCAGCAGAATTACTGCTAGGCAACCTCAGCAGCAAGGCGATCAAGTCCTCTCATTCCGGCAGCTCGTCGAAGCTCCGGAAAGCTAGGGCCAGCAATAGCTCTGGTCTGCGGATACAGGGCTGCAGCAACGCCACCTGCCTGAAGTCGTTCTATCGCCGTTGTTCGGGCCCGTATGCCCTGCACCGTGTCCTGAGCCTCTCTGCTAGCCTGGGCCATACCCTCTATGGCTTTTGCCATCCGAGTACGGATCTCCGTTTGTCGCTCACTCATCGATGGCGCAGGGCCCTCCTGAGAAAACAACGAAGCAAGTTTAGAACCGATTCGCTGAAGAACCGTTTCATTGGTAAGGCGTGAGCCGGTCAGGCGGTCGCCAACAGCGGTAATCATACCGACCAGACCGGTGAAGCTCTCTTTCGTGAGATCGACATTCTGCGTCATCAAGGCCTGCCGACGACGCTTGTCTGCGTTAAGCTTATCGAGCTGCTGCTGATCGAGCTCAGCACCAACGTGCTGCTCTACGCCGTTACCTTCATCAAGCGGATTGTATCCGCTCAAGCGTGACTTCAGATTTTTAGCGACTTTCTCAGCACTGGCTTCATCAGTGACGGCACCCCGCTTTTTCGGAAGTTTCATCTCCGCTTGAGACGGAACTGCTTTCTTCACCGGAGTAATACGGGCAAGAGGTTCCTGCTTGTTCTGCCCCTCACCTTCAACACCAGGCTTGGCAATGGCATTGCTGTTTCTAGTATCTAAAATACCCATAAGAAATCCTTTCTGCGCGTCTAACAACTGCACGCTGTGACTCCGTAAAGCAGAGTCTGTTGAAGTATTAAGTGCGACTATCTTTGGCTGAACGCATTGCGCGTTAGACCAATCGCACTACCTCTCTAGAAAGGTTATGCGAATACCGATGCAAAGCGTGATTTCTAAGTTGCGAGCTGGAACAGGAAGAGGAGGCAGGGAATTTTTACAATAAATACAAAGCGATATCCTGCCTCAGAGAGAAGGCTCTCTCCGAGGCTTTCATTTCCGGGAGACGAAAATGGGCAGAACACCGAAAAAGGAGGAAAAAACTTAACCCTGCCCCTTACCACGCTCCTCATTACCAACCTCCAGCACCGCCTCACCATCACTGGCATTCAGATTCAGGAAGGCCCTCATCTGACCAAGCAACTGCTCATACTGCTCAGCATCAGACAGGTTCAGGCGATACTCGTTGATTATCTTGATCATCATATCGTCTTTCCACATCGTCCATGCCTCAAGTGAGACATTGTCAAAGATCGCCTGCCCGAGTTCTCCGTCAAATGGTGGGGCGTCCAAACCCGGAGCTTCTCGATCAAACTTACTGCAATGGACCATTCTCGATGCCATACTGGAGTTACCTGTGCTAAAATAGTTAGTAAACTTTGTGAAGGACGATAACGCCCACACATCAAAAAGTCTAGTCGTATGAAGCCGCACAAGAAGCAGATAACTCTGGTTGGATACGCCTACGGAGGTGCCGGAAATGTGCCTGGTTGTAAGGACGGACCAGCAGCGTTCAGGAACAACGGCCTGACGGAAAAGCTCAGCGAACTGGGCTATTCAGTCAGCGACGCCGGAGATGCTGAATACCGTGGCGACCCAAACACTGAGAAAAGCGAGAGCAAAACGAACGTCAGAAATTTAAAGGAAACGCTCTCTGCCTGCACCTCGCTCTACCAAAAGGTATACGCTGCCCTGGAACATGGGAACTTCCCTCTGATACTCGGTGGCGATCACTCCTCATCTATCGGTAGCGTAGCTGCGGTCAGTGATTTTTATCGAACGCAGGGACCCCTCGGACTGCTCTGGGTGGATACCCACCCAGACATTAACACGCCGGAGACCTCGCCCAGTAAGAACATTTTCGGTATGTCAGTTGCGGCGCTGCTTGGACAGATTCCCGGGCCTCTGAGCAGCTTGCAGAAATCGCCTCCCGCAGTGACTGCCGAGTCTCTGGTTTACATCGGACTTCGCGAGGTAGATCCTGGAGAACGCGAACTTATCAAGAAGCTGGGAATTCGCTGCTACACCATGAAGGATATTGACTCACGTGGTCTCTTCTCAGTGGTAACAGAGGCAATTGAATACCTGGCTGCAAACGAAGCCGGGTTTTTCACCTCCTTTGATCTTGATGTCTGTGACCCAAGAATTATCAGTGCCATAGGTACGCCATGTCGCGGGGGACTTACCTATCGGGAGTCTCATCTCGTCATGGAGAAGATCTTCGATTCGGGTCTCTGCCGAGCCCTTGAGCTTGTAGAACTGAACCCCTCACTCGACGACAGCGGCGAAAGCACTGAAATTGCGGTTTCCCTGATTGAATCCGCTCTGGGGAAGACGATTCTGTAGCAGGCAGGAAGCCGGTGTTTCTAAAGTTTCCCCTAAAAATGACTTCTTCGCGGCTTAGCTATTCGGACCCCGGGTGTTTATACGCCCCCTGCTGAGCCTAAATAATGGCATTTTATTGCTTTTTTTGGCGATTCAACGCCTCAGACTGTTCAGCAAAGGGCTTTTTACGCCGATTTACATGGTAAGGGAGTGTTTTTTGGCTCACGGATGCAGCTCTAAAGGACGCGGGACCCAGGCACGTCGATTCAAACCGGAATCTTCGCTGGCGTGTTGCAATGGTCTTGCTTAGCTAGATACCCAAAGGAGTAGTATCGTGGGAATCAATATCCGAACCAATATCTTTGCCCTTGCCAGTCAATCACAGCTAAACAGAACAACCGGAAACCTCGCCAAGGTGCTTGAGCGACTATCAACCGGTCGTCGTATAAACCGAGCGTCAGACGACGCTGCCGGTCTGCAGATTGCCGCCGGGCTAACCAACAATATTCAAACAGGCCGACAGGCTGTTCGAAATATCAATGACGGTATCTCTAGATTGAATGTCGCCGAAGGAGCATTCGAGACAGGCTCAAACATCACGCAACGCCTGCGTGAACTAAGTGTCAGAGCGGCAAACGGCACAATTGATGACACTGAGCGTGCGTCTCTGAATGCTGAGTTTCAAGAACTGACTGCGGAGCTCGATAGAATCGACCCACAGTTTAATGGTCAGGTTCTGGGCACCACTACCACTATACAGGGTGGAATTACTGGTGACGCCAGTTCCCAGACTGAAGTTCAAATCGGAGAGGTAAGCAGCCAAAGCCTGGGGCTCGATAGTCTGGACATATCATCTCAGGCCGGAGCTCAGGCAGCGATTACAGCAACCGATACTGCAATTCAGGACCTGGCGTCTCGGAGAGGCACCATCGGAGCTGCGCAATCTCGACTCGGCACGCAGCTAAACAACCTGGCTCAGCAGAATCTTTCTAACGAAGAGGCACGAAGCAGGATCACTGACGCAGACATTGCCAAGGAGAGTGCGAATTTCCTCGCCCTGAAAATACAACAGCAGGCCACCATAGCCGTGCTTGGACAGGCGAACTCTCAGCCCTCTTTTGCTTTGCGTTTACTTCAGGGGTAAAGCAGACGTTTACAGACGCGTGCATACTGAAGAGCAGTTTCATCACGATAACGAAGGCAAATAGAGAGCTCAGCTCTGCTGTTTGTCCGTCTTCAGCGTTTGCTTCAAGGTGATTTGATTTCCTGATTCATTATAAGATACCGAATCAAAAATCTTATGTAAGAGCAGCAATCCCCTACCATGAAGGGCATCTGCACTGTTTCTTTGAGAAAGCGATGTGGCTTCGTACGAGCGCCAGTCAAAGCCCGGTCCGTCATCCCGTATCGTCAGGACAAACTCCTCTCGTGAACAAGAAACCTCAATATAAATTTTCTTTTTCTTTACCTCGGGCAGCAATTCACGACGCGCCAGTTCTTTTTCAAATTCGTCCGAATCCAGAAGCCTGCTTTTTTCCTCGCTGCTTATGCCAAGGTTCCCGTGCTCGTAGGCATTTCGTATAGCCTCATCGAGAACCAACTCGAGTTTGGATTCCGCAAGATCCGGCCACCAGGCACCACAGACGGAAACCAAACGCTGCACACAGGGCGCGATCGCTTTCTGCTGACTGTCGATAATCAGACTCAGGGAGAGGTCATCGATACCGGTGTTCGGCAAATAGTCAGATTGTTTTTTTTGCTCATCGTTCATGCTACTTCGCGCGAATCTTCTCAAGAACGTTGTACGCTTCCGTTATTTTGAGGGTCTTCTCGTGAGCCAGACGGCGTAAATCCTCACCAAGATGATTTACCTTATCAGGGTGGTACTCTGCGAGCTTTATTCGATATGCGGCTTTAATCTCATCGAGACTCGCATGCTCCGGCACTCCCAAAAGCTCCCATGGTTTTTCTGCGGTGAATCCCCCAGTTTCAAATCGTCCAGTGGCAAAGCCCTCTCTCTCCCGACCAGCATGCGAATCTGTCTGATCCCCCCGCGCGGAACCTGGCCGCGCATTTCTGAGCTTGGTGTAGAGAAAAGCCAGAACCGCGACATCATCGATTATCCCCAGAGGCCCGAAGACATCCGGAATTATATCAAAGGGAAAAACGACGTACGCCAGCCCCAGCAAAACTATCATCCAGGTTTTAATAACACACCTCAGAGACCGCTATCAGATGTCACAGATTTCCGCACGAAACGACCGGCAAGCCAAAGCGCAAAGAGCAAAGAGCAAAGAGCACAGAACTATTCGTGGTACTCCTGCACTTGTGAAAACTACGAATTCCCATACTTTTTCACTCAAATTCCCGCCTATCATAGCGAAAACAAAGCCTTACCAATAGCGGTATCCATCGCATACGTCCGAGGACCCGCTTCGGAATGCATCGTTTCCACCGTTTACGGCATAATTATCCTTTGAGGAACACTCGGAAAAATTCCGAGTTCCTCAAGCGCACTACATGTTCTAGTATGTAGCTACAATCTGGTGCGCTAAATCCAGACGAGCCATTATCAGTCCTAAATCAAATCATGTATTAGTCGGCGGAACAATTTTGACCTCTATTACACCCCGTAAAAAAACCAGAATCGCTGTTGCCGCGGCCCTGCTGCTGTTAGTTGGCTTTCTTGCCTTTCGATTACTTTTTTCCGGTCCGACCGAGGAGAAGCCTGATGCAAACACTCTCCCTCCCCCGGTTGCAGGAAAGTCCTACCTGAATATCGGAGTCCTGCTGCCTCAAACCGGCCCGGAGTCTGACATTGGAAATAGTGCGCTCGCCGGCCTCCGTGTCGCAGAAGCTGAGTTGCGCGAGCAAGGCGATATAAATAATCGAGAGCTAAGATTGCATATTCTGGACACCCGTTCCGACGACCGGCTGTCGGTGGAGATGGCGCTGGAACTCGTCAATCGGGCGAAAGTCTCTCTCGTTATTGGGGTGCTTAGTGAAGAGGCGACACTGGCTGTTGCAGAAATTGCCAGAGATAAGAAGGTTCCCTTCATCTACTATTCTGACGGGCCCCCAAAGACCTGTCAGGAAAAAGATCCGCTCAAACCATCGCCCTATGTCTGGGGTTTCGGCTCTACGCAACAGATGCGCATCGAACCTTTTTTAATCCAACTAGCTGAATTGTTCCGACAGCCGGAGTCTCAGTTTACGTTTTACTACCTGAGCTCTGACAGCCCCGAAGAAGATCGTCTCTCCAGACTCGTTGTCGCCACTGCCGAGAGTCTTGGCTTCCTCACCGTCGGTGATGTCGCTGTCGACGCTCGCGTCCGCGATCATTTTCGTGGAATCAGGACAATCTTTTCTCATTCTCCGGAGATACTATTTTTGACATTCTCCCGAGAGGGCCTTAGCTCCTTTGTGCCTCAGGCAAAGAAACTGGGTGTGCAGGGAGAAATGAAAGTTGCGGCCATCGCCTCCTTCAACGAGGAGACCTTGCGCGGACTGGGCAGCGCAGCGGATGAGATCCATACTACAACTCACTACTTGAGCGCACTTGACTCAGAGTCCAACAAGGCCTTCTTAGAGAGATGGAAGCGAGTCAGCGCAAAGGGGCCAGAAACTCCAACCGCTGCCGCGGTATTCGGCGGATACTCTCCGCTCATGGTAGCAGCGAAGGCATACAGGAAGGCTGAGTCTATTAAGGCGGACTCATTTTCCAAAGCAATGAACAATTTAGAACTCAAGGGGCCGCAGGGACGTATCGTTGTTTCGGCTTCGAATCACTTACTGATTCAACCATTATTCAGCGTGGTCGCAGAGAACGGACAATTTACCTTGAACCAGTTTCTGGGAGACGTCTCCCATCCTGCACTTGAATCATGTGCCGTAGTCGATCGCGAAGCAGAAGAAGAAATGTCTGATCGTTCGCGTTCACAAAGGAACCGTGATGAATGATAGATCCAAGCAGAAGCAAGAGATAGAGCGGCTTGCATTTCTTGCAAAGCTTCCGACCTTTCTCAACTCTTCCCTTGATCCGAATACCATTATTGGAATCGCTTTGAAGCATCTCGGCAGCAGGCTCGAGGCAGAGGCTGCGACGGTTTTCTTGTTGGAGTTTTTTTTGAGCGACGGAGATCGCATTGGCGAGCAAAAGCGCGACAAAGAGAGTAAACAGCTCGTTTTCTGGGCAACCCACGGTAAGCCTCCAACCTCGCTTAAAGACCTGCGCGTCCCCGCCAATCAGGGCATCGTCGGGTGGTCACTGACCAAGGATGAAGCCGTAATCAGTAATGATGTAAAATCAGATGAGCGTTTTTTTTCACGGATAGACGAGAAAACCGAATTCAAAACCAAGTCGCTGCTCTGTGTTCCACTACGACTCCGCGACGGAAGTCGAGTCGGTGCAGTTCAGGTGCTTAACAAGCAGGATGGACAAGCGTTCACGGAATCTGATCTTGATTTCCTGACCTCCTTCTGTAGTCAGATCGCACTTGCCCTGCAAAACGCACAGTTGTATCACGACGCAACTCGAAGAAATCACCTCCTCACCTCGCTGAATAAGCGGAAGGACGAAATGATTTCTGTCATAACGCATGAGTTTAGAACTCCACTCAACATCATCCAAAATTCAGTCGAGTTGCTCACAGAACATCAGCTTCCCGAAGAACAGCAGAAGGGCATAGCTCGAACGGTCACCAACGGAATTTCTCGACTGACTGCAGTTGTCTCGAAAATTCGTGACGTCTCGCTGCTCACCCATGAGCAGATTAAAACAAATGTTTCCAGGGTAGACTGCCTTGCTTTATTTGAGTCACTGCGAAATGAGTTTGAGCCTATATGTGAGTCGCGAAATCTCACTTTCCAAACTATCGTTCCCGAAGATCCTCCAGGAGTGATGGCAGATCCGATTCTTCTCGCTATATGCCTTCGCAACCTTCTCTCGAATGCAATACGTTTCACCCCCAACGACGGGGCGATTCGGCTCTCGCTCGAGTTTGTAGAAAATGTCGAGAACATGTGCCGTATTAGCGTGCATGACGACGGCATTGGAATCGCCGATGACGACAAAGAGCTGATCTTCGAAAAGTTTTACGAAGTCGGAAGCTCTCTGGCTCATAGCTCAGGCACGTATGAGTTCCAGTCCGGGGGACTCGGTTTGGGACTTCCCAGTGTAAAAGGTATTCTTGAAGCACACGATAGTCGAGTCGAAATATCAAGCACCCTCGGTGAAGGGAGCACCTTTTCTTTCGTCCTGCCAATCGCTGCCTGATTGGGTCTTAGCCTACGTCGATTTCATTTTTTTGTGGCACCCGCCACACAAAAAAAATGGCGCCCTTGCTTTCACAAGAGGCGCCTCGATGCCCGTATAAGAACAACGTAACTAGGCCGAAAGTAGTGCTTCGGTTCTTTGAGTAGACTCTGCATTTGCCGATGGAGCCTGAAGCTCAATTGCTTCTCCCCCTCGACGCACAATCCGCTCACCAACTGAAGAGGCAAGAGAAAGCATATCTGCAAACTCATCTCTTCCTTCTCGAATCGAGAAGCGAGCAACAACTGCATCATCATTAGCAACTGCAGCACTCTTGTTCTGCGCTGCATCTGCAACTGCGCGTCGCTCTTGTGGGCGAACTTCACCACTATTCAGGGCCAGAGAGGTACGTACTACGCTAGTCATCGGATAAACTCCTTAGGTCGAAATCTAAAGGAGAGCGTTAATCCGTGCTCAAGTATCCAAACCATCCATTGGTTCGGAGTAACCACCTCTGCCTGGCAGAAATGTGTTCTACAGGAATCCGCCGACCATTGGCGATACTAATCCTGCAGTTTGGAACGGTCGTCACATTTTTCAGCTGGTAAAGGAAGTATTGGCAGGCGAGTTTCGCGTCCAATGCGGTCTCGAGAATTTGATTCGCGAGAAAAGGCACTCCTTTGTTAGCTGGAAAATCCAATTTCCAATCCGTACGGCCGCAAACCATGCAGCCTAAGTAAAGTATTCGACAGCATTTTCTAATGACCTAATAAACTGGGCCGCTCGATAAAGAAAATTTATAGGTATTGAGATACTAGAAATAAGCGCAATATTTACAGCAGCTTAACACACGGGCAGGCCTGGGTCTGGCGGGGCTGTTTCCAGCCCGCTAAAAAATACTGTGCGATATTGAGGCATCCTGAGTGCTCAGGATTGGGCTACTTTTTCAGGGGCCCTACCTGCAGCACCTCGATTTCGGGAATGTTCACAGCCCAGGCAAATCGCATACTGCTTTTCTGCGAATCCCGCACTCCACGCATACGCAGTGAAATTGGGCCACCGGTCCTCGGATCGCCGCTTACCGCTCGCAATTCTTCCGGACCGAGTTCACTCATCGTGCGTTCAAATCGCTTTCTTTCGTAGACACCGGGAAAGTAGAACTCCCCAACTTTGTCTCTGAGAAACGTCGTGGTCAGTGTTCGCACTTCGTCGCGGGTAAAGTTTTTGAAGTCCGGCTCCATATCGAGGAACAGAACGAAGTTGGGTCGTTTCCCATTTACGTAAGACCAAAGGAAACGATTCTTAAGAATTTCCTTTTTGTCTTTCTCCGTTATCTCCTGTGCATAAAAGCCAATTGCGAGATCTCCATGTTCCGGATAGTACAGGGCAACCGCTGTCTTGAAATCAAGATTGAGGTCCCCGACTCTGATCCGGGCGTAAAACTCATCCGGCTTGAAATCAACTCCGATCCCGGACTGATCTCCGCTGCCAGCTTCGGCAAATACGTTCATTAGCGGATCACTAATGGTGAGATCCCAGGTGAAGGTAAACGGAATGTTGGAGAATGATTTCTCAGCGCTATTTGCCATCGAAGCAGTGATTACCCGCTGTTCAGAAATCTGGCCGCCCACTTTCTGAAACCGCGGATCATCCAGCTCAGTAGGTACGTAATAAAATGACACCGATTCTTTGGCTCCGGGGAACACAATACCGAAATCGGGATAGCGATAAATCGTAATTCCGTATTTGGTCACACTGTCTCGCGTAAAGGTCGAACGCCCCTCGGCGATGTCCATGGTGATGACGGCAAACGGCTTCTTGTTTTCGAGAGCAAACAAGGCTTTTGCCTCCCGAATCATCAAGGTCTCCTCCGGGGCAACCTCTTGTGCGAAAAATCCAACCTCAATCACCCGCGTATCGGGGTTCCAGATCGCAACTCGAGAGAGTGCCATATGATCTAACAAGGTGACCCTTGTATCCAGAGGTCCGACCTGTATCGCTCCATGCGACTCCACCGCCCAGCGGATCGGAATGCGTTCTCCTCCATCTGCTTTGAACGTAGTGCGCTTTGAAGCAAAACTGAGAAGTGACTCACGCTCGAGGGTGCAGCTTAGTTCTTCGATTGCATCGAGTGAAGACGAGAAATCAAAGCGTCCGCTTACGGAAGAACCTCCGGCTCCTTCAAGGACTTCAACGTGATATGTTTCGATCTTTTCTTTGTCGCACTCTGTTGACCCCGGACTAAAGACGATATCGATCAAGAGATCGGGCTTCTGAGCCTTTAGAGCCTTGGGGGAACTTATTTTGGCGAGCTCGTCTCGAACGTCCTCTCCAAGCTTGTCTTTGAAAAAGGCTATCTGCAGTCTATTAGTCAGTGGATCAAAGAGCGTCAAAGATGCCGATAGGTCAATCTTCAACTCCTTAATTTGTAGTGCGCCGGTGACATCAGACTCGATCAACTCGATGGGCGGTGCAGGAGTCGGCGTGGCCTGTGGGATAGTGCTGGCGGTGCCGGGGATCTCCAATCCGGGAGTGGCAATGTTTTCAACGGGACGAGAGCCATCGGGAAGTGCCTCAATCAGCACAAGTGCGCAAACGGAACCAATAAAAACAGCAATAACCTTCACCATGCTGCACACTTCACGACGAACGACCAGTGTCCCGGCAATCATATCGTGAAAGCCCTGCTTGTTCGCAGTAAGACCGGCAGCGATGTAGCCGATTCCAAGGGTGATAGAAGAAATTATTTTTCCAAAATGTCGGGCTGTCGCTCTACCAATAGTAACCGGCTCAAGCTCAGTACTGGTGACACAAAGCCCGAGCAAAAGCTTACCGGGGGTAGCCTGGAGTTTCGAAGACTCAAAAAAGGCGAAGTATAGCCAGCCGATGACTATCGTAAGAAGCATGTAGATGCCGAGCGGTAGAAAGATCGCCATCAGCATGTTCCCGACCATATCTTCACTTAACTGAGCCGCAGAATCGACCCCAGCCATATCCTTCAGAACATTCGCTATACTGTCTCCGAAGAAAACGGAGAAAATAAGGATCGAAAGTAGTTTGATGAGGAGACTGAGAATGGCAGAGTCAGCAAGGTACGAGACAAAGCGAAGCCAGAAACCGGCATGGCCGGCAAAAGATGGGCCGTCATCTTCAACTTCAGCAGTGACCTCATCCTCACTCTCTTCGACTTCCTCTTCGGGGGGAACGTATTCCTCACCCCGGGCCTCTGCCTCTGCGCGTAGTCGCGCCTCTTCTTCCGCTTTCTTGGCTGCGTAAATATGCTCGGTGTTTTCCAGGGTCTGTTTACCGACCTTTTCGACCGCTTCCTTTTTCTGGCGCTTTTTGAAACAGTCCGGGCAAAGGACTACTTCTGAACCAACATCGGCTCCGCAAAGAGGGCAAAGCATATTTCCTAAACTCCGAACGCTAAAACGTTATATTCTCACAACCATAGGTCGAATGAACGCGGTAACAAAAACCAGCCAGTATATGATGCGAGCCGGACGTGAAAGGCTCAAAACTGCAGCCTAATATTCCGAGAAAAATCACCTGATAATCTCATCCGATGAGAGGATTCTACCTGTGCTACTACGTTGTGAACATGCAAAATTTCCGGCTCAGCTTTCCCGGCGATAGCTCAATTCACGCAGAGAGCGGGATACATCAGGTTTTTGAGAGGAAACCGCTTCGTCTAGGAGAATAACAAATTCATCCCTCGGTACCAGGCGGGCCCCGAAGCGCTCAATTAATGGAGTCATCTGCTGGCAGTCCATCCAGGACACTCCCAACTCGGCGAGGGTCTCCATGAGAAAAACAAGGCTTAATTTAGACGTATTATCTTCTCGATGAAACATTGATTCGCCAGCGAACATCGCACCAATGCCAACGCCATACAGTCCGCCGACCAGCTCCTCATCCCGAAAACACTCGAAACTATGTGCGTACCCGGCCTTGTGTAGCTCGATATAGGCAGCCTTCATCTCATCGATTATCCAGGTTCCCTCCTCCTTTTTCCTCAAAGAACTGTCAGCACAGGCCTCGATAACATCGGCGAAGGCGGAATTGATGCGAAACGTATAGCGAGCGCGTCGGAGCTCTCGCTTAAGGCTTCTTGAAATGTGGAGATCTTCAACAAAGAGTAGTGCGCGCTCTGCCGGTGAGAACCACAGCAAGCTCCTGTCATCAGAAAGAGGCCAGGGAAAGATGCCGCTTCGATAGGCAAGCAACAAGGAGGAAACCTCCAAATCACCTCCGATAGCCAACAGGCCGTATTCATCGGCCTCATCAACTGGGGGAAATTCCCGAATCGCCATGTGCTCTCGTTCTTTTCTTCACTACAAACGGACGTGGAATCAGCAGAAACTCGTTCCGGCTCAAGAGAACGAATACTTCAAAACAGCGCGTAGGGGAAAAGGAAGTCAACAGAGATCTCGCCGTAAAGAACTCTTACCAGAAAGCAATTCGAGAAGAGCGGATATTCCCGGATTGGGAGAAGCGGGAATCGGCCCGCAGAAGAGTCAATCGAATCGGGGCGAGAGGATTCGAACCTCCGACCCTCGGTTCCCAAAACCGATGCGCTACCAGGCTGCGCTACACCCCGACGAGGGACGGAGAATATAGCCGGAATCCAATTTACGCAACACTCCAGAGCAGTTTATGAGCTGAGATCAGGAATAAAATGCGGATTGTTTGGTATTTTAGTCGGTAAAGAGCTGTCGGGATTTCGGTATCGAAGATAATTCGCTACGCTCCCGTTATAGTACATCCTGAATACCAGAGACCCAGATGGATACCAGAGACCCAGTTCGCATCGCGGCTAATGCATTCAATATGATAAAGGAAAAGCACTCCGCTCTGGCTGCTGTTGATGGATCCGATGACCTTGTCGATCTCTCGCTTAGTATACCCAGGCAAGCTGGGCTGAAGCATGGCGTTACCCTAAGTTTACAAGACGCCGACGAGCTTATTTTTTCAGCCGGAAATTTCTACTGCGAGTGGTTTCCCTGCTCCGACACCCGTGTAGTCGATGAGTTTATCTCAGCAGTGTCTGGATTTCTTTCTGGTACCTTTCGGATTGTGGAACATCATCAGTGGGGCCGCTTTGTAAAAGCGGAACTTCAAAGGCCAAATGGTAATCAGTGGGATACAATTGCCTCTTCAAGAAAGCTATACGTTCCGTTTCCCTGGAGCACTTCTAGAAGGGTGTTATCTAATGGCTAGAGTGCATCCGATTGTTCCTACGATTTCTGGCATGCCTGTCTAAACGAGATTCTTTGAAGTAGCTCTATGGTTAACGGTATCACATTAGAGGTAGTTTGGTCCGACGAGCATCTGATTCAGTTCCGTGCTGTGTGTGCGAACAGATCCTTCAGCGGAGCTGTGTATTTCTATGCAGAGCATAACGATGTATTCCGCTTTGCAGATCTCATCGATGGTTTTCCCCAAAATCCCGGAGATTTGAGAACCGCGGAGTTTGGAACATTCAATAGTGACAGAGCGGGGGGCGGGCTCAGAGCTGAATTTCGAGTTTCCACCCCGGGTAATCGCTCAGAGGTTGACGTTTACCTTAGAGCTGATCACTGCAAGGAAATGGGAAAACCTGAGTCACTTAGCCTGAGCATACCGATCGACCCCGCGTCCGTAGACAGATTTGTCGCAGAGTTACGTCAGCTCAGCCCCTCGGACACCGGTTCATCAGCCACACTCGAAATGAGCGACACATAAACCACTACCCCGCCGCAAGATACGGTATCAGCTTGTTTCCCAAAATAGCGGGCAACAGGTAGCTTGCTGCATCCTTTTCTCGGCTACCGCTAAATTTTTCCCTATCCCCCTAGCAACAAACTCCGGAATCCGGACGACAACACCTCAGGTGGCCTGGAATTCGCCACCCATACCCGAGTTGCACCCAGAATCTGTCATTTGCAAGCAGTATGAACCCATTACGAAGCACAGATCCCGAAAAGTTCTATCTCATTACGGATCGCACGTTTAATGAGGAGCTCTGGATGTTACCAACCAGAGACCTCAAAGAAGTAATCGGCGGCATCATCGCACGCTTTCAGGAGAAACATCAGATACAGTTGTTTGCCGTAAACGTACTATCCAATCACTACCATCTGCTTGTGCGAGCTCCCTATGGGAACCTCTCTGAGTTCGAACAGGACATTAATCGTGAGATCGCAAAAAGAGTAAACCGCTACGCAGGACGCAGAGGAGCACTCTGGGCGAGGCGCTTCAGCTCCCAGCCAGCACCGAGAGAAGTAGATGTGTTGGATGGACTCCTCTATGTCCTCACCAACCCGGTACATCATCTACTGGTAAACCATCCCCGACTCTGGCCGGGACTCAACTCCTATTGGCAGACACTGGGAGCAAAAGACCGTCAATATCGTTTCACGCACTACACAGCTCTTAATCTTGCGCGAGCGAGAAGCAAGGGTAAGAAGGTAAAGATAAAAGATTTTCAGACTGTCCATACTCTTAAGATATCTCCTCTTCCCATGTATGCATCCCTTCCGAAAAAGGAGCGAGTAGAAAAACTAAAGGCCCTGCTTGAAGAACGAACCAAACAGCTCGTCGATGATGCTCAGCTCAATGAGAAGAGATTTCTGGGAAAGAAGAACATACTCAGGCAAAGATTCGGCTCACGACCAAAGAACGTAAAGCGCTCTCCCAGACCTACCTGCTTTAGTAAATGTCCTGACACAGTTCGGACCTATCGCAAAGAGGAGAAGCAAAAAAAGGAAGTCTATACTTTAGCCTCTGTGAGATATCGCTCAGGCGCATGGGACACAGAATTCCCGGAGTATACCTACCGACCCCCAGCACATCGGCATCCGCAATACTATGAGTTACTTCGTGAGAAAATCTGCGGACCTCCGTAGGCCAGATTTAACCTCCTCCACTCTGATAGTTCCCCATCAGGCGTCACCTAAAGACTCCTCGTCATCGCTCGTACTCGTTCCAAAAATTCAGTGACTTGTTCCGAATTTCGGACAATCCAAGAACATCCAAGCAACGGAGATTACCTCAATATGTCGCATCGTTGCACTGGCACACCATCTCAGATGGCTAATCTGTGTATGGGATATTCAGAGTTCGTAAACAACCTGATACCAATGAGGGGGCAATCTACGTTGAACAACTATCCGGCAGGCCAAAACGGTACAACGGCTGGCACTCTTTTTTTGTAGTCAATATACACATCGCCAAAGTGTGCGATGAGCGATTTCTCTTCGTAGTATAAACCAATCACAATGTACCCGCTCAGGCAGATCGCCAGCATGAATTGAGTCGTACTCATGTTCGCCGTAGACCATATCCCAAGCAAAATTCCGCTTTGTATGGGATGTCGAACAACCTTATAGAGAAAATTTTCTTTCAAGGTGTCACCTTCTGAGGGATTCATGGACAGACTCTGCTTCAAGCCCATGAGATGAAAATGATCAATTTCAAATGTCGCAGCAAC
>JAUIMJ010000408.1 GCA_030433295.1 bacterium
GGCGACCCTTCGCTCCGCGATATTCTCATTTACGGAAAGATTCATACCCGGCTTTGTCGTGCTCTCTCATCAGGAGATCAGTCCGAGCACCAAAGTACAATCCCTGGGTGTAATTGCAATTGAACAGGATTAATAGGAGTACGTTCAAATGACACAATTAGCAGAACCACGTGCGTTTCATGCAAGAACAAGTCAGGAAGCCCTTCGGCTGGTAAAAAAGGCTCTTGGGGAAGATGCCGTGATAATAAAATCGCGTTCTGTTCTGCTCGGGCCCTCTAAAGCTCGACGCATAGAGATTCTCGCGAGCGCTCCACATGCCGAGCCCGCCTATGTTCCGACGTTCAAGGCAGCACCCCAGCGCCCCGATCCTCTGCGAGAAGCACTTACCTTTAACGAAGTCGCTCCCGAGCATATTGATCATCTGCTCGCAGGCGCAGAAAACGGGAAACTGGGCCCCGCTATCGAGTCCATGCTCCCACACCTCGGTTCCTCTATCTGGAGCAAAAAGACGCGGATGACCTTCGTCGGTCCCACCGGCGTCGGAAAAACTACCTCAATCGCAAAGCTTGCGGCACAGGCAAAGTCACGAGGACTGCGAGTCGGTCTGGTGACCATTGATACCTACCGGGTTGCGGCAGTAGAACAGCTTTCAAAGTATGCTGAGCTCCTCGGACTTCCGTTTCTCACGGCTGGCTCTGCATCCGAACTGCGAGACGCCATGGAGCGATTCCAGAATGCTGACATCGTTTTTGTAGACACGGCCGGCGCAGGAACCTGGGACCGGGCCCGCCTGGAAGAACTCAATGCCATCCTCGACTGTGGTGTTGCAATTGAGAAAACTCTGGTCGTTCCGGCCTCCGGAAATAAGAGAGACTACAGAAATCTTCTCGAGGGCTTTAGCCCCTTCGGCATCAGCGCCATCTGCGTAACAAAAGTAGATGAAACCTGCTGCTTCGGACCCTGTTTTTCTTCTTTGGTGGAGGCTCAACTGCCCGTCTCTTTCTTCGGCATCGGACCGAATGTCCCCAGTGATATGGAGCAGGCAACGGCCACCAGAATTCAGAGGCTGATCAGCAGAAAAACACATTAGAGCACGGACCCACGTCCGTGCGAGGAAAGAGAAGCTAGAGCATTTCAGGGCTTGTTTGTGAGCAATTCCCGGCTGGCTTTTTAGTATTGCTCTATTATTACTTAATGGCACGCAGGTTCAGGCAAACGTGTTATTTATATGGCTAGCAATAGTCCCCAGAGGTTGATAGATGTTGAACTCCCATTCTTTTGAAACTTCAAACGCGCAAAAAAGTAGGTATGTGATGGCGGCGAGTGCAAAACCAGCGAAGGTGATTTCGGTAACAAGCGGCAAAGGTGGTGTCGGAAAAACCAACACCACGGTCAACCTCGGACTTGCCCTTGCCCAGCAAGGGCAACGAGTGCTCCTTCTCGACGCGGATCTGGGACTTGCAAACATCAACATCCTCCTTGGCTTTCAGCCGAAGGCCACTGTTCAGGATTTGCTCCAGGGTGACGCCAGCCTGAAGGACATCATCGTTCGTTACCAGAACAGCACCGGCGTTGGCTTTGATGTCATCCCGTCATCTAGTGGCGTCAGTCAGCTTGCGCAGCTTAGTGACGCGGACCGTCAGCGCCTCGTTGGCGCATTCGAAGATTTCAGTTTCTGCTACGACTATCTCCTTGTGGACACCGCTGCAGGTATTGGCGAAGACGTTTTGTATTTCAACGTTGCCGCAGAGCAGGTTCTGGTAGTCGTCGATCAGGAGCCCACATCAATTACCGATGCCTATGCACTGATTAAGGTGATGGCCACTGAGTGGAATGCCAAGGAATTTGATATCGTCGTCAATAGGACTCCCGCCGGCGAGGATGGGAGAAAGACCTTCGCAAAGCTAGCTGCGGCAACCGATCGTTTTCTCTCAGTGCGCATGAACTTCCTCGGTGCGATTTCTGATGATGAAGCCCTGTCAAAAAGCGTCATGCAGCAGAAACCCGTGCTGCAGCTCTTCCCGCAGACCAAAGCCAGCAGAGACTACGTCCGCCTGGCCAAGAAGATTGCGAACGCAGAAGGCTCACGTGTGCCTAAAGGCGGAATGCAGTTCTTCTTCCAGTCGCTTCTGGAACACGAAGGTTAGAGTAGCGGTTTCGCGTCCTGCCAACTGCCCCGGAATAATCCAGGTATAGTCCCGGTAAGACCCTGCACAGACCGGGAAGCCCTTCCGTGACTCTGCCTGAGTCATAGATCCATGCTGATTTGCACGGCCCTGAGTTCCATGATTTTATTACGCTCGGAGGCTGGTAAACGTGGTTCGCAGGCTTCCGGCAGGCAGTCGGGCCCTACAGTCGCTGGCATGCGAGTATCCAAAATGAGAGCAAGAAGCAGCAATGGACATCAATCAAGAAGTATATTTCACGATTCACCTTAAAGACTCCCCTGGAGTCCTCGCTCGCATTACTTCAGAGCTTATGCGGGAAGAGGTCGACATGGAGGGCATCTGGGGATTTGGCGTAGGTCGAGGGACGGCGGACATCATTGCGGTACCCCGTGATGTTCAGAAGTTTAAACGCGTTGCTACCGAACGAGATTGGAATATTACCGAGGGGACCTGTTTTCGAATCGATGATGTGAATCGAAAAGGAGCTCTCTTTGACATTCTCAGCAAGCTCGCCGCAGACGGGATCAATCTGCACGCCGTCGACGCTATGGCAGTTGGTGATAAATTTGCCTGCTACCTCTGGGCCAAGGAAGAAGACAACATTCTCATCGGTGAGTTACTGGGATTGAGAACACCCCTCATCTGATATCTCCTGCTATTCAGGTCAGGGGAA
>JAUIMJ010000409.1 GCA_030433295.1 bacterium
GCATAATGAGCCTTGAACTTCCGCATACTTTGCGTCTTCCAGGATCCTTGTGTCGTTCTCAGAGTTACAGAAAGGCTTTGCCGCCGCATTCATTTGTTTCTTCCTTTGGGGTTTGTTCCCCGTCTATTGGAAGGCATTAAAGCATATACCTGCCGATGAGATTCTTGCGTATCGCGTAATTTGTTCGCAAATTACCATGCTCCTTGTAGTTACTCTGCAGGGTAGCTGGCCGCGCGCATTGCGCATTGTTCGCTCTCCGAAGTTGTTGCTCGTGGGTGCCCTCACTGGATTTCTTCTCTCCTCGAACTGGTTGACCTATGTCTGGGCAATAACCTCCGGGTATGTGCTTGAGGCAAGTCTTGGCTATTTCATCACACCTATCTTTTCAATTTTCCTCGGTGTCTTTGTTCTTGGGGAAAAGCTTCGTCGCCTGCAGTGGATTTCCGTGGGGATTGCCTTGAGCGGTGTGTGCTTTTTTACCTATCAGCACGGCTATGTGCCCTGGATAGCCTTAGTTCTTGCGACAACCTTCAGTTGCTATGGCTTGTTTAGAAAAGTCGGTCAGATCGGGGCAATTGACGGTTTCCTGCTCGAAAGTTCGCTTATGCTTGCGCCGGCTATTGGCTACGTGTGCTTTCTCAACACACAGTCAACCGCAGTGGTATCAACAGCCTCGACCTTCAGTCTGTTCCTGCTTCTTTGCTCGGGGCCCATTACTGTGCTGCCCATTTGCCTGTTTACCTATGGCGCGCAGCGCTGCCAGCTGACCACGATAGGAATGCTTCAATTCCTAAGTCCGACCATGCAGTTTTGCCTGGCTGTTTTTCTTTACAAAGAGGGCTTTGGCTTTAGTAAGCAGCTGTTCTTTGGAGTGATTCTGCTCGCGGTAGCTCTCTACAACTACGATTTGTTGCAGAGTAAACGCGGTCGCAGCCGCGTATCTGAGTTTACGCCTGAGCTGTGACGTTTTTTCCCCTGCGAATAGCCCATGCGGACAGAGCAATCATTGCAAGCGAGCAAAAGGCCAGCCGAAAAACGAAAACCCCAAGCAACTCACCTCCCAGAAGAAGCATGAGCACGGTATCCTCAAAGAAACTGTGGCAGAGGCAGAGGAAAATCATTGCCCGCCTTCCATCGCTCGGCTCCACGTGACCACTCTTCATTTCCGCATATACCATTGCCCCACCAAAGGTGATTCCGAGAACCAGACCAATAACGATAAGAAAACTCGCAGATGCGCCAATTCCCAATACGCGCAGTGGTGCACGTAAAAGCGCCTGGAGAAAGTCGACTATTCCCAGCAGGCGAGCAAGCCATAGTAGGACGTTAAGTCCGGTGATGATAAGAAAGATAACAAGAAGCTGTTGCCCCTCCCGTAGTAGCCACTCCGCGACGCTCTTTACCGGCTCGCTCGGGGACCAGTGGACGATAGCCGCTTCCTGAAAAACTCCCGCCAATCGATAGACAGTGCTGAGCAAATAAGCGTACATCAAAGCAGCAAGGATCCGCAGAGAACAACTCTCCCACATTTTCACGCCTGCCAATCGGGCTATTCCTCCCTCCACGGGGAGCGCGTGAGCAAACAAGATCATCGCGCCGAGCACGCTTGATTGCGCGATGCTTAGCTCGAGCCCTCCGGCTGAGAGTGTGGCAAAGGTTGCCAGCGCGGCATAAATATTTACCAGAAGAGCTGTGGCCCAGATAATCCCCGTCTCTCCTGGCAGGCCGACAAAATTCATCAGTGGGGCAAGCAGATCTGCAATTGGCTGTATCGCCCCTGCATACTGCAGGGCATTCACGCAAAGAGATACGGGAATTAGTATCTTACAAAGAACAAGCCAGCCCATGAAGGACTCTCTGATAACTTCACTGAGGCTTTGTATTTTTATTTCGGGCAGAGACTGTTCGTCTGTGATGTCTTCTTGATTCACTGCGAGGATGTTTGGGTTTTAGATTGCTTTGAGAACGGTAGCCGAAAGGAAATACTGCTGACAGCGCAGAACGTCTAATAGTTCGTTACGAGCACTTCCTTTATCTTTCCACGCTTCTTCGACTTTGAGTTAATTGCTCGACTGGCGTCGACCTGACTCAGGTTGAACTCCCGGTAGAGGTCCAGCGTTAAGGTGGTAAAAGAATTAGAGAGCATGAATTGAACACCGCGAGCATCAAGCTCGCGACAGACATCACGCAGTCTGATTTGCATCCCCGTGTCAAAACCGTCTTTGCTGTATTCAGTAAATGAGGCGGTTTGGCTTACCGGGTCGTAGGGAGGATCGAAGTATACAAAATCTCCGGAAGAGGCTGATGCTACCGCATCTTCGAAGTTTTTCTGTTCGATTGTTGCAACACTCAGAGCAGCGGCGCATTTTCTGAGTCCGTTCTCGTCAAAGATCTTCGGGTTGCTGTATCGACCGAAGGGTACGTTGAACTGTCCCTTTGAGTTTACTCGATACAATCCATTGTAGCAGGACTTATTGAGGTAGATGAAACGACTGGCTTTACGAACGTCGCTCCAGGATGCGTAGGCAGCGTCACGGTCTACGGCTCGCATCTCGTAGTAGTAGGTTTCGTCGTATTTATGCTGTGCCAAATCCTCGAGGAGTTCATCTGTTTTGTTTTTTACTACGGTAAAGCAATTAACCAGCTCTTCAGAGACATCCGACAAAAACGCTTTGTTCATAGAGCCGCTCAAAGCAAAAAACAGCGCGCCACCACCAAGCATCGGCTCAAAATATGAATTAAAGGACTTTGGCAAGCGAGCACAGAGTTCCGGAAGGAGTTGGCTTTTTCCACCCGCCCACTTAACAAAAGGTTTTGGCCTGGCTTCCGCTTCGGCC
>JAUIMJ010000081.1 GCA_030433295.1 bacterium
TCTGGTCGTTAATCTTTATTTACATCTGGGCCGGTCCTCATCACCTGTTAAACTCGTCTCTTCCGGAATGGGCACAGACCGTTGGGGTGGTGTTCTCTGTCACGCTCATTGCGCCGTCCTGGGGTGGTATGATCAACGGCTTGCTGACACTCCGAGGTGCCTGGGATCGGGTTCGCACGGACACCATCCTCAAGTTCTTCGTCGTCGGTATCACCTTTTACGGCATGTCGACGTTTGAGGGTCCGATGATGTCGATTAAGCAAATCAACGCACTGACGCACTTCACTGACTATACGATTGGCCATGTGCACGGGGGCGCCCTTGGCTGGAACGGCTTTCTGTCCTTTGGGATGATTTATTACCTGATTCCCAAACTCTGGAAGACACCGGTGTTTAGTCAGAAGCTGATGGCGACACATTTTTGGCTGGGAACCGTCGGTATCGTTCTCTACATGGTATCCATGTGGGCCGCGGGAATCACCCAGGGTCTGATGTGGTGGAAGTTCACCCCCCAGGGGACTCTTGAGTATCCCGAGTTTATTGAGACCGTGGTGAAGCTGCTGCCGTTTTATTGGGTGAGGCTTATCGGAGGTACCATGTATCTCGTTGGTGTTCTCATCATGGCCTACAATGTGTACCGCAGTATCGCATCGGCAAAGGCCGAGGACCTTGCGGATCAGGAAGCGCAGGCCCCGAGCTTTGATGTCAGTGCTCCGGCGCAGGGTTCCACCTGGCACCGGCGTCTGGAGGGGCGTCCGGTTCTGTTCAGTACGCTGACGTTGCTCGCGGTGATTATCGGGGGGCCGGCGCAGTATATTCCGCTGGTTGCCGTTGAGAGTAATGTGCCTACCATTGCGTCTGTTAAGCCCTATACCCCGCTGCAACTTGAGGGAAGGGATATCTACATACGAGAGGGCTGTTACAACTGTCACTCGCAGATGGTGCGGCCGTTTCGGGATGAGGCGCTTCGCTACGGTGAGTACTCAAAGCCAGGGGAGTTCGTCTACGATCGCCCGTTCCAGTTTGGTTCAAAGCGGACCGGACCCGATTTGCATAGAGTTGGGGGGAAGTATCCTGACTTCTGGCATTTTCGCCATATGAAAGAGCCGATCTCCACAACCCCTGGTTCAATCATGCCGCCCTATCCCTGGCTGTACACTGATAAGTTGGATACTTCCAAAACGCAGAAGAAGATGGAGGTACTTCGTAGCCTTGGCGTCCCCTATACTGAGGAAGAAGCTGCATCGGGTGTTGCCGATCTTGAGGAAGAGTCGCAGCAGGTGACGGCCCGCCTCAAATCACAGGGCGTGGAAGATGCCGATGAGTATGCGGACAAGGAGATAACCGCGCTCATTGCATACCTGCAGCGACTTGGTACGGACATCAAAGGAGCGCCGAAACAGGAGCAGGGAAAATGAGAGATTTATTGCCTCTGGTGGAATTTCCCATGCGGGTGATTCTATCAACGCCGATGATGTTGCTTTTGTTTGTCTGCATCGTTGCATGGGTATACCGGAAGAATGGCCGAAGCTCGTATCAGGAAGTTGAGCAATTGCCATTAGAAGACGACACTGTTGAGGGTTAAACAGAGATGGCTGATCGAGATGAACTGCTGGATCACGATTACGATGGTATTCGTGAATATGATAATGACTTACCGCGTTGGTGGCTCAATATATTTTGGTTAACTACCGTCTTTGCCATTTGCTATGCGTTTTACATACATGCGGGTTATTCGCTAACGACCGACGAAAAGTTGGCAAAAGGACTCGCAGAACTTGAAGAAATGCGAGTGGCGTCTGCTCCCGCTCCTGCAGACACGCAAAGTGATGCCTCGCCAAACGATATCCTTCTGGCCATTGCGGGAGATGACTCTCGGGTCTCTGCCGGCGAAAAAATCTACATGACTAAGTGTCTGGCCTGTCATGGAGCCAAGGGGGAGGGTACTGTTGGGCCAAACCTCACAGATGATTATTGGATTCACGGTGGCAAGATCACCGAAATTAAACAACTTGTAATCGAAGGGGTTCCGGCGAAGGGAATGCTTTCCTGGAAAAATTTGATGACGCCTGATGAGATCGATTCGGTAGTGGCCTATATCTGGAATTTGCACGGAACTAATCCGCCAAATCCGAAGGCGCCACAGGGCGAACTGCTTCCTCGCGAGTAATGTATTATGTCAGAAGAGCAGCAGGGTACTGAGGAACGGGGTGGCGATGCCGACCCCGTAGAGCAGAGTTTTAGAGATACCCTGTATACCGTTGATAAACAGGGGCGACGCAGGTGGGTATACCCGTCCCTGGTCAAAGGAGCGATCTTTCATAAAAGAAGGATCGTTGCCTACTGTCTCATGGCGGTCTACCTCAGTATGCCGTGGCTGAAGGTTGGAGGGGAACAGGCCGTATTCCTCGATCTCATGCAGAGGAGATTCACCTTTTTCGGGGTGACTTACTGGGCCACAGACACCATCTTTCTCCTTTTTGTTCTAACAGGTCTGGCTCTCAGTCTATTTCTCTTTACCGCGCTTTTTGGCCGAGTGTGGTGTGGCTGGGCTTGTCCGGAGACCGTCTTTTTGGAATTTCTCTTCCGCCCGATTGAGCGTCTTGTTGAGGGCACTGCCAGTCAGCGAGCACGGCTGGATCGTAGTCCCTGGACACTTGAGAAGATTTGTAAAAAGCTTCTCAAGCACGCGCTCTGTGCCTACTTTGCCTGGGTGCTCGCATCCACCTTTCTTGCCTACTTCATCGGGTCCGAAATCCTGATAACGATGATGAAAGGATCCCCTCTGGACAATCCGGTTCCTTTCTTTCTTACGCTCATCATGATGGGCGTGATGGCATTTCAGTTCGGATGGTTTCGTGAACAGTTTTGTACGGTTCTCTGCCCCTATGCTCGATTTCAGTCAGCGCTGATGGACGATAATTCAATTGTCGTTGGATATGACGTTGCACGAGGTGAGCCCCGAGGGAAAGTGCGTAAAGCCAGGGGGGGATGCGGTTCACAGGAAGTGTCATCTGATGAGAAGGGGGATTGTATCGACTGCGGTCTTTGCGTACGCGTCTGTCCGACCGGTATAGATATACGCAATGGACTTCAATTGGAGTGTGTCGCCTGTACTTCGTGCATTGATGCCTGTAATTCGATAATGGATAAAGTCGAACGACCGAGAGGCCTGATTCGATACACCACAGAAAATGCCCTGTCCGGAAAAGACACGCGTATACTCCGTCCAAGAGTTTTTCTCTATCTTTGTCTTGCTGCCCTCTACTGTGGGCTGTTTGCCTACGCGCTCTTCACGCGAGCAGAGACGGACATTACTATTCTGCGGGGTGCGGTAGACAGTCCGTTTGAGCGTCTGTCCGGCGATCTCATCGTGAATCACCTTCATTTGAAAATTAGTAACAAGAGCAAGGAAGAGAAAAAGTACGCGTTTGCAATCCTCGACGCTGAGGAGATTAGCCTCAAGGTTCCGCTCAATCCCTTCCCGGTAGCCGCGGGGGGAATACAGACGGTCCCACTGTTTGTTCAGTTTCCGCAGTCGGTCCTTGAGGGAGGAAAGCGAAAAATTCGCATTGAGATTCGGGATGACCCGGAGTTCCGCAAGGTAGAAACCTTCACGCTTCTGGGACCAAATGAGTAGCAAGCACTCCCATTACGTTTGGCCGGTAGGTATCATTTGCTTCTTCATCGTGCTGGCAGCCTTCTACGCGTTTTACGTTATTCCTCTGGCACTCGAGGAAGGATCCTCCTCAGTCTCAGACAACCCGTATGAGGACGCGAATGCGTATCAGGAGGTGATTGATAGCGAGCAGCTCGCTTCGCGTGTCGGTCTCGACAAGGTTACGATAGAGGTGACGCCAGGCGGTGAATCAACTGCCAACAAGGGGACTGTGCTGATTGATATCTCGATGCTGGATCCGGCCTGGCGAAGGGACATTCGGGAAGCTCGCCTCAAAATGGCCTTCACCAGAACGGATGCTTTCGATTTTGAGGCAGAGCTGGTCCGCGTGGGGAGCGAGGCACTGAAAGCAGATATCAGCCTGCCGAGCCCTGGTCTCTGGATGCTGGAGCTGCGTGTAGAGGGACCTGACGGTCTTGCCCTGCTTCGTCGCAGTCAAATGATACCCTGAGGCCGTGACTGCAGCCTTTTTCGAGTAATTTTTATGCTGGCCACTGTCTAAGCCCCTGTAATTAAAGCCTTGTTCTGGGAGTCCTCAGCAGGGGGCCGGCTCAATCACTTGAATACCTGTGTTCAGGTGATTGAGAATGAATCCAGCACTATCTTTATCTGGTATTTTGCGGTATACCCCTATCCTTACCAGGTATGCTTGCCTGGTAACTCTTTGCCGGGCCGAGTACCAGATACCCCTGTTTTTTGTTCTGCCCCACTGCACGGATTTGTCTCTGTTGAATCTGTGGAGTTCGCCTGTTGTGGCGGGGCGAAAGGGACCCGCAAGAGTCTGCGCAGATAATCTGCGGCAGCATACTCAGAATTATATGTCGTACGGCCGGAGAAAACGCCTTGGATGCAAGTCTTGAACTAACTACCGATGATACCTTCGAAGACCTGGGACTGAACGATGCTGTCCTCGCGGGAATCCGAAAGGTCGGCTATGAGAAACCTTCTCCTATCCAGTCTGTAACCATTCCGCATGTATTATCCGGACGAGATGTACTGGGGCAGGCTCAGACGGGGACGGGTAAGACCGCAGCGTTTGCCTTGCCGATACTATGTAATCTCAATCTTAAGCAGAGACGACCTCAGGTGCTCGTGTTAGCACCCACCCGTGAGTTGGCCATTCAGGTAGCTGAGGCCTTCCAAAGGTATGCTGCAAAGCTTGAGGGCTTTGCTGTTCTGCCCGTGTATGGCGGGCAGGAGTATTCCGGTCAGCTTCGTAGTCTTAAGAGAGGCGTTCATGTGGTTGTCGGGACCCCAGGGCGGGTTATCGACCATATCAAACGGGGAACGCTGGATCTGAAGAGCCTTACGACGCTTGTCCTTGATGAAGCCGATGAAATGCTACGGATGGGATTCATTGAGGATGTTGAGTGGATTTTGGAGCGAACGCCCAAACAGCGGCAAATAGCGCTTTTTTCTGCAACCATGCCCCCCGCTGTTCGACGAATTGCTGAACAGTACCTCCGTAGTCCCGAAGTGCTGCGCATTGACAGCACGATGACAACTGCCGATACGGTGCAGCAGCGATACTGGTTGGTTAAGAAGGTCCATAAGCTCGATGCATTGACGCGTGTGCTGGATGCAGAGCCATTCGATGCTTCGATTATATTTGTTCGTACTAAATCTGCGACTTTGGAGTTGGCAGAGCGTCTGAAAGCGCGTGGTTTTTCTGCTGAGGCGCTCAACGGTGATATTCCGCAGGCTCAGCGTGAACGTACCGTGCAGCGCTTGAAAAACGGAGCAGTAGATATCCTCGTCGCTACTGACGTTGCGGCACGTGGTTTGGACGTCGAGCGAATCACGCATGTTGTGAATTACGATATACCTTTTGATTCTGAGTCCTATGTGCATCGAATTGGAAGAACCGGTAGAGCCGGGCGCGTGGGGCAGGCGATATTGTTTGTCTCTCCCCGCGAGCAGCGCATGCTGAGTACCATCAAACGTCAGGTCAAAAGCAGCATTGAAGAGATGGAACTTCCAACGAAGCAGGATGCCGCTCGAAAGCGCAGAGAGGAGTTCAAAGAGCGTGTACGTGAAACGCTCACGGAAGGAAGGCTTGGTTTATTTAATGAGATTGTCACGGAGTTTGTCGAGGAGAGCGGAGTCCCCATTGAAGATGTGGCTGCGGCTCTGGCAAAGCTCGCGCAGGGTGACCGACCACTTATCGTCACCGAGTCAAAGCCTCGCAAAGGAGAGTTCTCCGAGCGACGCAGGGAGGGGAGAGGTTTCGGTTCGAAGAATCCACGTTCGTTCAAGGAACGGCGTCGCCGCGATGCCGGTGCTGCGGGAGACTCTCGCAAGAAGGGCAAGGATAAGAAGAAAAAGGACGGGGCTAAGCGAAATTTCAAACGCCCGCTTCGTCGAAAGTCCGCCAAGAGAATAGCGGCGGCAAGCGAACAGAGTTAAGCAGTGCCTTCGGGGATGTACAGACTCCCCGGGTATCGTTCTCCTACATCCCTTACTGGCATCTCTTACTGGCATCCCTTGCCGGCATTTCATTTCCAGATATGAGACAGCAGGAGTATGCTACGAAACCGCAGCGTTTTGTGGCGTAAATCTCCTACCTTCGTCAGGCTCATTGGCCGTCACACCGCGAAATCGATTATTTCTTTTTACAGACAGTTTTAAGGGTTATGCTGCTGGTGTTGCAGCGCGCGGGCGAAATGTCCGTGGTCTGAACTGAAAGCGATGCATGGTAACATTCGATACGATCTTCAGGAAAAACACTTAGGGGAAGGGGAATGGCAAATTTGGGCAAAAAGGTGGCTATAGTCGGCGGTGTTCGGACTCCGTTTGTTAAGGCCGGGACGGCCTACAAAGACATTTCCATGCAGGAGCTGGGTGTTCATGTGCTCAAAGCACTGGTTGAGCGTGAGAAGGTCGATACGACGACTCTTGATGAGTTTATCTTCTCGACCGTATTGCTGGACCCGAGAACACCGAACTGGGCTCGTGAGATCCTCTTTGCTGCGGAGCTCCCCAAGACGATTTACGCGCATTCCGTTTCCAATAACTGTATCTCCGGCCTGGTGGCAATCACCGGCGTAGCCGAACGTATCGCACTCGGTGCGACTAGGAGTGGTATCGCCGGGGGGAGCGAATCAATGTCGAACCCGCCTTTGATGTTTAGCAAGGGGGCCTCAAAGATCTTTCTTGAAGGTTTTCGCGCTCGGACCTTCGGGCAGCGAATGTCTTCATTCTCTCGCCTGCGACCGCGACATTTTGCTCCAAAGCCTCCGGGGGTCACAGAGCCATCGACCGGATTGACCATGGGACAGCACATGGAGATCACGGCGAAAGAGATGTCTATCGCCCGCGAGGATCAGGACATGATTGCCTATCGTAGTCACATGAATGCTCATAAGGCCGCTGAAGAGGGCCTGGGTACTTCCCTGCTTGCGCCTCTTGCAGGAGTCGAAAAGGATCTCTTCGTGAGACCAGACACAACCCTGGAGAAGCTTGCGGGCTTGAAAACGGTCTTTGACAGAGGGCCTGAGGGTACTCTTACTGCGGGGAACTCCAGTCCGCTTACTGATGGTGCTTCTCTTGTCTTTCTGATGTCTGAGGAGCAGGCGCAATCTGAAGGTAGAGAACCTCTGGCCTACATCAGTGATTATGAGTATTCAGCGATAGCTCCGAATGATGGTTTACTGATGGCGCCTGGCGTGGCGGTACCTCGTCTGCTCAAGAGAGCAGGTCTGACTCTTGACGATTTTGATCTCATTGAGATCCACGAAGCCTTTGGTGCCCAGGTCGTCGCCAATATGAAGGCCTGGGAAGAGGGCTGGAAAGAGGAGGCCGTAGGTACGGTTGATCCTGAGAAACTAAACGTGCTCGGTGGATCTATCGCTCTTGGTCATCCCTTTGCGGCGACCGGTGGTCGGATAGTTGCTTCACTTGCTACTGAGCTGAAGCGCAGGGACCTCAAGCGTGGCCTGATAAGCATTTGTGCGGCAGGGGCTATGGCGGGAGCGATGATTCTCGAACGATGATTGCGCGGATCGCGCAGGCAAGCAGCTGCTCTATCGTCGGACAAACCTGGACGGACCTTGAAGCGGGCGATTGTATCCGCGACGGCCTTATTCCCCCGCACGGAATTCCGGTGGTGCTCTGAGAGCTGAGAAGTTGGAATGCCCTAGCTGTGTTTTGCCTGAGAGATGTAAATACCTGTTCTGAGCTTTCTTGCCGCCGCTTCGAGCTCGGGGCTGAAGTCCAGCGTATCTGCATCCTTCCATAAATCGTCGAACTCGTAATACTGTCGGGTCGGCTCATGGAAGATGTGTATGATTGTGTCCGCGTAGTCGAGAAGAATCCATTCTCCGCCGTCGTATCCGCTGACAGATACTGGCTTCTCGCAAGCCTCCTGAAGGGCCGCGCGGATTTTGTCAGCGATACCTTTACCGTGCCTCTCAGAGGTGGCACTTATCACCACGATGTGGTCGGCGACATCAGACATCCCATTGACATCATAGCCAAAGACGTCCAGACCCTTTTGCTCGATAGCGATCCGAATTGCGGTGTCTGCAATCTGCTTAGAGTTCAGTGTCGATGGGTTTGAGATTAGCGTGGATGTAGGGGTGAGGGGCGAGGCGAGCGCTTCGACCGAGAGCGTGTTACTCGGGGTAGCACTTGTTTCGTATCCTGAGGTGCCTGAAAGTTCCGCGTTCAAATATTCCGCGTCTAAATTTTCAGCGTCTGAATTTTCAAAGGTAAGCTTCGACTTACGGTTCTTCATAGGCAGTTCCTTGTCCGATGAGTATCATTCATCATGCGGCTGCCTCTATACGGGTACTCGAGTGGTGCTTCGAACTCGAATAATTAAGATCTGACAAAGGCAATCTCCTCACGAGTGTGCGCCCTAAGACCGACCATACAGGTTCATCCGGGACCCACGAGTTACTCTGGTACGTGTTAATCCTTTCTCTGTCGACTATCTAACCGGAAAAACTGTTATTTCTCCGACTAACACCTCTATTTTATCAAATTGCATGGGCTTCATCAATGAAATCGTTCTGAGGCGCCCCTGTAGGCGCCCCAATAGGCATCCCAGTGGCTCTACAAGGGGACTTAGACGCCGGGCTTCTTCTTGTCCTCAACGAGGCTTGCCAGGCCCTGTATGAGCGCATCCAGGCCTTCTCTGCTGTGGCTTGAGATGAGGTGGGTCTTGAGATTTCTTTCGAGGAAGTACGTTTCGCAGAGACTCTGCGCCCGTCCAGCCGGAGCGACATCGGATTTTGAGAACACCACCAGACGCGGCTTTGCGTGCAGGTCCGCTGCGAAGGCAGAAAGCTCAGTATCCAGGGATTCGAACTGCTCGATGACAACCTGTCGCAAGAGTTCGTCGGATATTTCCTCCCCGTTTGTGAGCTGCTCCTGCACGCGGGTGTCGGCGGTGACGTCGATTAACTGGGCCAGAACCGCGGTGCGTTCAATATGTCGAAGAAACTGGATTCCCAGTCCTTTTCCCTCGTGGGCGCCGGGTATCAGTCCCGGGATATCGGCGATTACGAATCTTCGCTGCTTATCTACCAGCACCACACCCAGACTGGGGCGCAGGGTAGTAAAGGGGTAGTCCGCTATCTTTGGGTGCGATTCGGTTATTGCCGATACGAGAGTAGATTTTCCGACGTTGGGAAGTCCGAGCAGTCCTACGTCGGCCACTGATTTGAGTACCAGCGTGAACTCGAATTTTTCGCCCTGCATACCCGGTTGTGCAAAATCCGGGGCCTGCAGCGTAGGTGTTTTGAAGTGGGTATTTCCCTTTCCGCCACGCCCACCTCGTGCGGCGACCCAACGCGCATTTGGCGCAGATAAATCGGCAACTAGTTCCCCTTTGTAGAAGACCTGAGTTCCCACAGGGACGGGACAGAAGAGATCTTCTCCCGACTTTCCCTCTCGTTGGTTTGCTTCTCCGTTGCCGCCTTTTTTGGCACTGACATGAGGATTGAAGGAGAAATCAATAAGCGTGTTAAGGGAATCTTCAGCGCAAAATACAACCGCGCCACCATTTCCGCCATTTCCGCCGTCAGGGCCTCCCTTAGGGAGATACTTCTCACGCCGCCAGCTGACCGCTCCGCTACCTCCGTCACCGCCGGAGACATACACTTTAGCCTCATCAATGAATTTCACGGTATTTCCTCGGCGAATAGGAGCTCTTGGGATTGCGCGCCCCTCGAGCCTGATTACTTCCCAAATGGATCCCCGGCACGTCGCGCGGTAAACAGAGTGAGGCCAGCGTGAAAGGGGGAGATCTGTGACACACCGCTCCGCCAAACACCGAAGGTGCCTTTCACTGTCCGGCTTTTATAAGCGGAACATACGTCTTCAGCTGGAGCACGGCCGTCCGTGCGAAAGAAATGTAGGAAGCTACAAGCTGTTCCAGGAGCCCGTAACGCCTTAGGCGCCTGCCTCTGCCGGGTAGACACTGATAAGCTTTCGGTCACGACCTTTGCGTTCGAATGCTACCGTGCCGTCGACGAGAGCAAACAGGGTGTAATCGCTTCCCACGCCAACGTTTTTGCCAGGGTGGAACTGAGTGCCACACTGTCTGACAAGGATATTTCCAGCTCGGACATTCTCTCCGCCAAAACGCTTAACACCTCGACGTTGACCGACTGAATCTCTACCGTTTCGGGACGAACCGCCCGCTTTCTTATGTGCCATGATACCTCAGTAGTGTTACGGCTGAAAAAATAAAGTACGTGATGAATTCTCAGGATAGGGACTAGGCCTTGATGTCTTTGACCTGGATTTTGGTCAATGACTGACGATGTCCCTGAGTTTTCTGATATCCCTGTCTTCTTTTCTTTTTGAAGACGATAAGTTTGGGACCACGGCCCTGAGCCACGATCTCGCCTGAAACGAGAGCGCCATCCACGAGCGGTCGACCCACGGTAACCTTCTCGCCGTCAGCTACCATCAAAACTTCAGATAATTCAACGTTGTCTCCAACCTCGCCGGGCAACTTCTCTACTTCGAGGACAGAGCCGGATTGGACACGGTATTGCTTACCGCCGGTTCGAACTACAGCATACATAACGATCTCTCTTTTCTTTCTTCAGACAACAATCGAAAATTAAAACTAACATTCGAGCTTGCGCGACACAGGGTCAGGGCAGACTCGTTCTAAAAGCTTTCTACATGCTCAGGGCGCATCTCGAAGCGGTGCGGCTTTTCTGCGTCCTTGCTAGCACAAAATCCCCGGCACAGATTTCCCCATCGCAGATTTCTCGGCTAGAATGTTCTGGAGAAATGCTCAGGGGCGGCATAGCCAGCAGGAATAAAGCGTGAGCCTGGAATGAAAGGCAGGCCTTTTCCCAGCGTCTTTACCCCTGATCCTTGTACCCTTCAAAATACCCCGCAAAAGGCAAATCTTCTGCCTTGCAAGGAGCTTAGCCGGATCAAAGGGTATATACATGCACTAATTCCACTACTCTTTCAAGCATTTGAAGGGACAAATCCAAAGAATATTGCCCACGACCCCAAGCAATCCGACCCGGCTCGCCGTCAATTGCGGTATTCTTGAGTGCCGGAGTCCTGGTCGAATCTGTGCAAATTAGTCTGCTTTTCTGGCTGCGGCAAATATTTGCATTGATTTCAAGCAGTAAATCGAGTTCCGTACTAATAAAAATGCAATTGTTTCGTCAGGAATGGCATAACTCAAGTGGGACCTCTCTGATGTAATTCCAAGGGTCACCTGGCGTTGAATAAGCGGTTTATTTGATTTGCCTCGTGATTTTCTTTACATCTGTTGGTGAGGTGTGGGTCGCCTGGGCGACGATTGTTGGGCTTGTGGAGCAGAAGTTGAGAGGTAGTATTCGTGCTAAGATCAAACGTTTCTAGGGGGAAATCCAGATTCTCTTTGCCGAAACCGGCATTGGTAAGGAATCTGCAGAATAATATTCGCTGGTATCGCCGTTGGGGAACGCTTCCCGTGAGGGATTGGCTCAAGGGAGCAGAGTTGTTCAAAAAAGGCGAGTTTGCCGAAGCAGCACTCTACTACCAGCGCGGACTGGAACTCAACGGAAGTCATCCTGCCCACAGCTCGGCCTTATTTGATCTATCCTATTGCCAGTATCGTCTTCAGCGTTATCCAGAAGCGCTCGAAAACCTCGAATCACTGTTTTCTCGAGACTCAGTCATCAAGGAATCGTATCTCCTCTATGCACGCATACTCGTATGTCTCGGGCGGCCAGTGTCTGCAGCCAGAGCCATGCTTGAATGCCTGGAGTATTACCCTCGAGATTTACAGGTTCTGAGTTGTTATACCCACACCGCTCTCAGCGGGCAGATGGATGAACAGCAGCAGAGGGAGTTGAGAAACCGGCTGTATTCAGAGAAGTCACGCTTGTCCCTGGAAGATGCCAGAAATGTGCATCTGGACACGGCCATCGCTCATTTTGAGATGAAGACCGCGGACCTCAGAAAAGGGGAGCGCATGCTCGCCCGTGTGCTGGCTACCGGTGCTGCCCCTTTTGAAGCCGTGCTCTTGCGAGGTGAACGCCTTCTTGAACAGGGCAGGATACTTCCCGCTCGTGAACAGTTGACCCGCGCGATGACCGCCTCTAAACGAGACCCCCGTCCGGTCTTGCTGTTGGCTAAGTCATACCTGCGAAGTGGTAGCGAGTTTAAGCCCGATTGGGCATTGCAGCTTGCTGAGGCGGCCTGTCGTCTGAGTCAATGGGAGAGTGCAGAGTGTTTGAGTGTGCTGGCCAGAGCCTACGAAGCCAATGATCAGCAGACAAACGCGCAGATTTTTCTTGAGCGTATGCGCAATGTGCCCTCAGCAGATGAGTTGAACGTGCAGTATTTTCAATCATCACTGCGTCAGCTGCGGGCCCAGAAAATATCCAATACCTAGTCTTCAAGCGTTTGGGGAATTCTTAGCCTTGGGGTCGAGGGTCTGCTGTGCGAACGCGTCACCGTCTCTGGCTCCGGTTCGTCGGATCCCGGCCGGGGTTTGCTTCGTAGTTGGTGTCGTGACATCCTGTCACCGCCTGCGGAGAGCCCCGAACTCCGTGTATTGAGTGCCACGTATGGGATAAGTCCGAGTATACCCCTAACGATTTAAAGTACGGCGTCAGCCGTTCCTTGTAATAGATTAGGGGCAATAGATTAGGGGTATATTGTCACGCCATTGGCGTGACCAAAAGACAGCTATACTGAGCGCGGGGCGGGGAGGCAACTTTCAGAGTTGTACGCTTCTCTAAGGTGCAGTGGGAAGTCTGTATGAAGCGATAAGATGTACCTCGTGCTCGATAACGCCGGATACTACAAGGGTGAGAAGAACCGTGCTTCCTGAAACTTTTTTTACGCAGCTACGCCAGGTATTTGAAGCAGATCCCTCGGATTGGGACGCGCGCGCCTGGAGCCACGCTCGCGATAGCCTGAGTTGTGAATGGCACGTCCTTGATACGGATGGCGGTGATACCGATGGTGGTGTGTGGCAAATGGAGTGCGGACGGGTTCCGAAGGTGTATGCTTCGGATAGTTCACGTGTTCATAGTTCTCCCACGATCTCTGAAGGCCCTGGTGACCCCACTTCGTCTGAGGACTGGAAGCGGTGTTTTTTGCAGCTCTCTGTTTCTGATTTTGTCGAAATAATTTCGGGCGAGATGAACGCCAATACCGCGGTGTTTGAGAACCGTCTGAGGCTTGCGGGAGATCTTGAGTCTCTGCCGCTTTTGAACATCGCCCTCGTGAAAATGAAGGCGCTTGTAAAACTCCAGCAGGGTGATGCAGCGCTTAGATGCCTCTAACAATGTATGCAAGGGGTATATTTGTTGTCCGATTCTGCCTCTGGCAGAGAATGATACTTCGCTACGAAATGATTCGCTCAGTCAATAGGTGCCGCTTTAAATGATACACACACTTACCGTTGATGAGGAGTTTGAGTTAGGGGCTCTGAGGAAGGAGTTTCGTAAAAAGCTCATGACCGGAGGGGCGGTTGTCAGAATTCCAGCGCATCTCGCAGAAGACAATATCGAAAACATCTTTGCCAGGCTTGACCAGGCTCTGGATGGCACGGTGCCGACTAGACACAGTATTGCGGAGGAGATACTCCGGGAGCTGATACGGCACGAGGCAAGCTCGGAGTCGCTACTGCAGCGCATAGGCCGCTATTCGAGTTTACCAAGTATTCACAGGGAGTTAGCGCGTCGAGCTCGGAGTGTTACATCCGGGTAGGCTTGCAGGCGTTTTATTTTTCCTTTTTGCAGCTTAGTGCTAAGTTATTGCCGGTTACCTACTACACGCAGAGGAAATATGCTCGAAGAGTTATATCAGGACATAATTCTGGAATATTCGGAGAACACCGAGTTTTGCGCCGACCATGGCGGGTCATGCCCCCTGGTTGTGCTAAACAATCCTCTTTGCGGCGATCGCCTGTCCCTCTGGGTCGATATGGACGGTGATGTCGTTTCCTCCATACAATTCGAGGCCGATGGTTGCATGATAAGCAGAGCCAGTGCGGCCATGGCGGTTTCACATGTGCAGGGTAAGACGCGTGATGAGGTAAATGAGTTTGTTCGAGATTTTCGGCGAATGTTCGTAGAACGCGATTTCTCTGATGCCGAAACAAAAGGCTTTGGAGATCTCCAGGCCCTCGAGGGTGTCGGTAAGTTTCCTGCCCGTGTCCGTTGTGCACTTCTTGCATTTGAAGCGATTGAGCGCGCTCTCGAAGAGACTGCTGACGCAGTTCGAATCAAAGGGGACTGTTGCTAATAAGCGGAGTCTCTCCCTAAGCCTACCGCCTTTAGTGTCTGACTTTTTCTGTCTGATTAATTTTGCTTGACCTGATTGCTGTATGCAAGATT
Organism: bacterium; assembly: GCA_030433295.1. Classification (GTDB taxonomy): domain Bacteria; phylum Bdellovibrionota_C; class UBA2361; order SZUA-149; family SZUA-149; genus JAUIMJ01. The sequence continues at coordinate 14,494 of JAUIMJ010000081.1, forward strand.
GCTGTATGAAAGGCGCTCGCTAGGCGTCTTTAGGTCGGGCGCCGAGAAGTCCTGCCCAGCACGCCTGAGCGATCACCGGAGCTGCCTGGCTTGGAGTGAGGCTTGTGTATCCGTCAAGCCAGTCGCGAACGAAGCTCAGGGGGATTCCAAAGACGATACTCCAGAAAATTTCTGCTTTGAGACTGGGGATCTGCCCGTTGCGTATGCCTACTTTAATCACCTTTGTCAGTCGACGACCCAGTTCATCAAAACCCACGACGGTCGGTTTACTTACCTTGTCATTGAGGAATTCATTATGGCGAGCCAGCCAGAGATAGCGAGAGAGAAGGTGGTGCTGTTCTGCGAAATGTAAAAAGGCCTCGACAATCGATACGATACAGGACTCCGGGTCCTGCTTGGGGTCAATCGCATTGCTCAATGCGAGTCGGAACTGTTGAATCCCGTCTCGATACAATTGGCCTGCTATTTCTTCTTTATTTAGAAAGTGGTGGTAGATCGATCCCACGCTGCATCGAGATCGCTTACTGATGTCAGGAACGTTAGTGTTGAAATATCCCTGCTCAACGAATAGTCGCAAAGAGGCTTCAAGGATGCGAACCCTGGGGCCTTCCTCCAAAAAGCTTTCGTCAGCGGACTTTTCTTCAGCTTCTTCCATACATGCTCCATTGGCATCCGGTGCTCGGCAGTCGAACGTTAGATACAGCATCCGGGGCTTCGCGAAGAATATTCCCCGAAACATGTGGCGTCCGAACGACGGGTGCAAGCAGGTGTCTTTTCGTCAGGGCACCAGAGACAGGCCCTCTCGAAGATACCCCTTAGCCTGTTACTCCCGAATCACCTGGAACCGAAGCTTGCTCCTTGGCAATAGAATCGTTGAGCTGCTTCCGAAGAATTTGGCTTGCCTTGAACTTGACCACCTTCCGAGCG
>JAUIMJ010000410.1 GCA_030433295.1 bacterium
TGTCCTGTTCTTTCACGAACCAGGTGCTCGCTCAGATCGCCCTTTGGAATGACCAGGGAACCTACGAAGTTGGTGTCCACGTTCTTCCGAAAGAGCTCGACGAGAAGGTTGCCAGCCTGCATCTCGGAAAGCTTGGCGTGAAGCTGACAAAATTGACGAAGAAACAGGCAGACTATCTTGGCTTGTCTGTTGAAGGTCCGTTTAAACCAGAACACTATCGTTACTAGACGTTGTTCGTGTTCGAGACATCATTTGTTTGTCTCAAACGGATGTTTAGAGGGCCTCACCCGGGAGCAGCGACTGAATGAGCTGGCTTTCGGGTAGAGGTCCCTTTTTGTTTTTGCACCGCTTTAATCGCTGGCGCGTATTGTATTTCACCTGTTTAACGTTTTATCTTTCTCGAGAGCACCATGTCCACAGAAGCTAAAACCCTGAAAAGCGTTCAAGAGTATTACGGAAAAGTTCTCTCCCAGAGTTCTGACTTAAAGACCAATGCGTGCTGCTCAACCGAGGCGGTTGCTGCCTCGCACAAAGATATCCTGAGTGAGATTGAGGACGAAGTACTCGCGAAATTTTACGGGTGTGGGACGCCGCTCCCGCCGGCGCTTGAGGGGCGGACTGTCCTCGACCTTGGATGTGGAACGGGTCGAGATGCCTATCTTCTGTCGAAGCTCGTTGGCCCGGAGGGAAAGGTTATCGGTATCGATATGACCGACGAGCAGCTTGAGGTGGCGCAGCGCAATCTGGATAAGCAGATGAAGCGATTTGGTTTTGCAAAGCCAAACGTCGATTTTCGTAAGGGCTTTATTGAAGATCTTGCTGCTGCGGGTGTGGAAGATAACTCTGTAGACGTGGTGGTATCCAACTGCGTTATAAATTTGTCGCCCGACAAGCGGCGGGTTTTCTCGGAGATCTTTCGTGTGCTCAAGCCGGGCGGAGAGTTGTATTTTTCTGATGTCTATGCTGATCGACGCGTTCCGGAGCATCTTCGCAATGACGAGGTGCTCTACGGGGAGTGTCTGTCCGGAGCGATGTACACCGAGGATTTTCGACGCTTGTTGGCTGACCTGGGCTGTCGTGATTCCCGCGTCGTGAGCCAGGCACCTATTACGATTTCCAATCCCGAGATTGAAGATGTGATCGGTCTGATTTCATTTGCCTCGATCACCGTACGGGCCTTTAAACTGGATTCTGTTGAAGATCGCTGTGAGGATTACGGTCAGGTAGCGACCTACAAAGGCGGCTTAGCAGAGGACCCTCATGCATTCATGCTCGATGATCACCATCTGTTTGAGCGCAATCGACCAATGCTCGTCTGTGGCAATACGGCGGCTATGCTCGAGGAAACGAGATATGCCCAGTACTTCGACGTAACTCCTCGTAAAGAGCATTTCGGGCTTTTTGATTGTGGAGGGACTGCAGTTCTCTCCCATGAAGAGACATCGTCGTCTTCGTCCTGCTGCTAGTGCCGGAGGTTTGCGTTTCAGGCAATACCAAGTTTTTTATCGGCGAGGGAAAATTGCAGCTCAACATCGGGCTCCTTTATCCCGGCGACCTCGACTGAAAAGTCCAACTCTTTAAAGTTTGAACTGCCCAGCTCTGCTCGTAGCAGTTCCAATTGGGTGTCGAGAAACTCCGAAACATCTTCCTGCTCCACTATGAAACGGGCAATGAGATGTTCTTCGCTGTACGCCACATCAACCTCTATGGCACCCATACTGGGCAGGGGTACGCTGATGTGGAAACGCTGAAACGCCTGCGTGCCTTCTCCCGTACCTTTGCCTTCTTCCTCAGATTCTTTGTTGCCGCCCTGCTGTCGCTTCTTTTGATCGGGGTCGACGCGTATTTCGGTGTTTAGCAGAAAGCCCCGAAAGAGCATCGGAAAGAGGATAAACGCAGGCTCACCAAGGGCATGCATAATCGGTGCAAGTTGTGACAGGGTCTCCTGTGCCTGGGCGAGTTGCTCGAGTCGATTTGCCAGAGTGGCGAGCTCCTGCAGGGCTTTTGGCTGGACCTTCGCTCCGGAGTCTTTCAAGACGAATTCGGTATCGGGAAGGCGTTGCAGAGCCGCTTCGAGCTTTTCGCTAATAGCCTCCGGATTCCCCCGCGCCAGTTTTAGCTCGACCAGAGCAAGTTTTAGAGCGTCGGCAAGTTTAACATTGCCTTTTTGCTCGAGCAGCGTCAGCTCCGGTTCTACCGGTTTAATAAGCTTCTCAAGGCTCTGTTCATCAATTTTTCCGAACTGCCGAACGTGATTGAGTAGATTGGAAATTTGTTCCCGAAGAGCAAGGGTGTAGCGTTCAGCAGGAGTCGGGGGAGCCTCAACCTGCGCAAGGACATCTCGAATCGCAGTTGCCGTGGCGCGCAGCAGTTCTACGTGGTCCCCATGTGCCGCTTTCTTGAGCTGCGCGACGGGGGCTTGCGAAGTCTCGGCGGGAACTGCCGGAGATGTCGTCGTTGCTGTGCTGACCGATCAGGACGGCTTCGCTACTGGGCTGCAGGTGGAGGTCCTGGCCGCCTGGGACCGCCCGGCAACGGCCAAGGCGCAGAAGGCGGCCTGATGACGACGGCACCCGTCCCGGCGCCGCCGCCGGACGCGCCGAACTGGTCGCGGGGGAACAAGGGCAGGGTGAAGGGCGCGCCGCGGACTCCTGGTTCTGGCAGGCCGCCGGGCACGCCCAACAGGACCACGCGCGAAATCCGTGCCTTCATCCTCGACGAAGGCAAGCCGCACGAGTTCCTTGTCCGTGTCATGCGCGGCGAGCGCGTCGAGGATGCCGACGGCGAAATCGAGATCCCATCGCTCGATCAGCGCATGCAGGCGGC
>JAUIMJ010000082.1 GCA_030433295.1 bacterium
CTTACCGGGCTGCTTCTTACCTGCGACCTGTCTTCCCTTCGGACCTTTACGTGTCCGGGCGTTTGTCTTGGTTCGCTGCCCACGAGACGGAAGCCCACGACGATGACGCAGGCCACGATACGTCCCAAGATCCATCAGACGCTTCACGTTTTGTGAAACCGCTCTCCTGACGTCACCTTCCACGCTGTAACTCGCTTCAATCAAACGACGAATCTGACTGATCTGATCCTCGTTAAGGGCGTCCGTTCGCGTACTGGGGTCTATGCCTGCTTCTGCTAAGATCTGCTTTGAAGACGTCTTACCAATCCCCGTAATATACGTCAGAGCAATTTCTACTCTTTTGTTTCGTGGTAAATCGATACCGGCTATTCGAGCCATTACTTAATGCTTCCGTCTGTTTGTTTACCCAAAAATTAAAATCGCGTGCTGGCTTGCTAAAGCCAGCTCCCTTATCCTGCTGAGCACCGCTTATTGGGCTCGCAAAAACAACAAAAGGCTTAAACACGACACCGGAGGATCCGCCAGGAGCGATACCTTTCCGGCTATCAAATCGTCAGTGAGACACGCACTAAACCAACAAAGGACACAACGAATTGTGTCACTGAGAATGTACCGCGCACCCACCGGGAAGAAATTCATCCCAATCGATGGAAAATTCGCAACATACACGAAGTTTTAGCTCCAAACACAGCGCGCCCTCGCAGGCGGCGAATCTGCACGCGAACCCCATCGGCGAAACTGCATAAACCAGGTCCGCTGAAAAACTCCTGTAATATGCCTAAAACTCGAAAAAATTCAAACGATCTTAGCGAGTCACGAAAAAAAAATAAGAAAATTTGAAAAAAATTATTCAGCCCTCAATTTCCTACAACCGTCGCAAGGAAACTGGGCTGGCAGCCGAATAGGGGCCTAGCCCTGGCGCTGCTTGTGCTTCGCCGAACGACTGCAAACGACGTAAATCTTCCCTTTACGTCTAATCACTCGACAATATTCACAAATTTTCTTCACTGAAGCCCTTACTTTCATGGCCTTCACTCCACTTTCTAAAATCTTGGTATTATCGCAGGACCCTGCCTGCGCACTACGGGCGGCTTAAAACGTAGGGATCTCCGTCGGTTATCGCTACTGTATGCTCGAAGTGGGCCGCAAGACTACCATCCCTTGTGACGGCTGTCCATCCATCTTCGAGTATTTTCGTCTCAAACCCACCAACGGTAACCATTGGCTCAATCGCCAGGACGAGACCTGGCTTAAGAACCCTCCCCTGGGCAGGTCGACCGAAGTTGGGCACATGCGGCGGCTCGTGCATACGCTCGCCGATACCATGACCAACAAACTCTCTGACAATGCCAAAACCGGCAGCCTCAGCACACACCTGAACCGCTGCAGAAATATCACCGATCCGATTGCCGGGACGACATTGTTTAATCGCCTCTTCCAGAGACTCGGCGGTGACGGATAACAATTTCTCTGCTGTCTCAGAAACCTCGCCAACGGCATGCGTATAGGCTGAGTCTCCAAAAAATCCTTTATATCGACAGCCGAAATCAATGCTCAGTATCTCGCCCTCCGCAAGCGGACGCGTATCGGGGATACCATGAACGATTACGTCGTTAGGCGAAGAACAGATTACCCCGGGAAAAGGTGGAACACCTGGAGAAGATGCCGGGTACCCAAGGAACGCCGGTTCGGCTCCCTTCTCGCGGCAAAGCTCCTTGGCCCTGGTATCGAGATCCAGAGTAGTAACACCCGGAACAACCATCGGCTTCAGTTCCTGGTGAACCTCGTAGACGATCATGTTCGCATGACGCATGATCTCTATTTGTTCTTTACTCTTTAAGGTGAGCGCCATAGCAAATATTCTAGTTTTCCAGGGCCTTCACAAGACCGCTAAAAACTTCTTCGACCGTACCCGAGGCATCGACGCGAACAAGGGCCCCGCTGTTCTCATAATACTCGATCAAGGGTTTGGTCTGAGCTTCATAAACCCGGAATCGCTCATCCTGCGTATCCGCAGCATCATCTGCGCGATTTTCCTCTTGCCGTCGCTTTTCAAGGCGACGTCTGACTTCATCCTGGGACAATTCAAAAAGTACAACACTGGAAAGACTTTCTGAACGCTTCTCGAGCATTTCACCAAGGGATCGTGCCTGCTGTTCAGTTCTGGGGAAACCATCGAGAATATATCCCGACTGGCAATCATCTTCCTGAGTCCGCGCCTCGATAATGTCGACCATTAGTTCGTCGGGAACGAGCTGGCCTTCCTGCATGATTTGAGCAACCTTTTTCCCAAGTTCGGAACCGGAATCAACGGCAGCTCGGAGCATGGCGCCCGTGCTGATATGCGCAATGCCTTCAGACGCAGAATACTTTTCAGCCTGCGTTCCCTTGCCAGCACCAGGCATGCCTAAAAAAACAACTCGTTTCGCCATAACGATTCCCCTCTATATAAATACGTTCCTCCGCAGGAGGACAAGCAACGGACAGCCTGAATGAAAACGCAGCGGAATTTCTTCAGAAACAAAGCAGCCTGACAGGAAAAGCCTGACAGAACATCAGGGACACGCCCCGCAATGACAAACTAACGTCGAATTAAACGCCCGGACACCTGAGTCGCGCGACTCGCACCACGAATCTTGCCCGGGGACTTATTCATGAAGCCCTCGTAGTTTCGCGCCACAATATGCGACTCCATCTGGGAGATAGTGTCCATCGTAACTCCCACGACAATCAGGATAGCAGTTCCGCCAAAAAAGTAGGTAAAGCTTGCCGCTCCCATCTCGCCGTAGAAATACTGTGGCAAGAGGCAAACAATCACGAGGTATATTGAGGCCCACACCGTAAGTCGGGTGAGTACCGCATTAAGAAAAGCAGCGGTGTCCCTACCCGGTCGCACCGTGGGAATGAAGCCGCCATTTTTCTTCAGATTGTCTGCAATCTGGTTCGGATCAAAGATCAACGCCGTATAGAAGAATGTGAAAAACACAACTAAACCGCCAAACATAATCATGTAGAGCGCAGAGTTCGGAGTAAGCAATGAGAGATACTGATTGATCCACTCGATCTGACTAAACTGCGCAATGGTCGCGGGAAAAAACATACAGGCCGAGGCAAAAATCGGTGGCATCACACTGGAAGAGTTGACTTTGAGTGGGATGTGCTGAGCAGCCGCCTGAGTCATGCGAGAACCGCCCTGAGAACGCCGCGGATACTGCACGGGGATTCTTCGCTGACTTCGCTCCACATATACGATGAAGGCTACCGTTGCCACACCGAAGGCAAGCAAACTGAGAAGCGAGAACAGCGTAAGGTCACCGGTATTCATGAGATCGAGCGTTTGCAACAACGTTGCAGGCATACGGGCGATAATACCAGCCGTGATAATCAGGCTGATGCCGTTCCCGATCCCACGTTCCGTTATCTGCTCGCCGAGCCACATGATAAATGCGGTACCTGCAGTAAGTGTAACCGCAGCCTTAAAACGGAAGAACCAGCCCGGATCGCTTACTACGTTCTGACTCTCCAGGCCGTAGCTGATCGCCATCCCCTGCACCATAGCCAGTGCGATAGTTCCCCAGCGGGTGTACTTGGTAATAAGGCGACGCCCGCGCTCACCTTCCTTTGAGAGCTCCTCAAGTGGCTTAATCGTATGGGTCAGAAGCTGAAAGATAATCGAAACACTGATGTAGGGCATGATACCCAGAGCAAATACTGAGAAGTTCTCGAGCGCTCCACCGGAGAACATGTTCACCATTCCGAACACGGTTCCCTGCGACTGCTGAAAAAGGGATTTAAAACTACTGGAGTCAATTCCCGGAGTAGGGACAAACACGCCGATTCGATAAATAATCAGCATGGTAAGGGTAAACATCACCCGTCGGCGAAGCTCTGGAATCTTAGCTGCGTCTTGAAAGCCTGGTATCACGATTTAACTCTCTCTTTGTCCGCTAGACCGGTCTAGCTTCTATGTTCCGCTCGGACATATGCCCTCGCTCATACGCTTTTTCACTACACTTCTATGAAAAATGCCATACAACGTCATTCACCACGTGTTTCTACCCTATCGGCAGCCGGGTGAGAAGGGGTGCTTTCGAAAAAGCACGAGACAAAAACTACAAACAAGAACCCATTGCACCGAAACCGAAGCCACCTGCGTGCGCCAGGCTCACGACTACACGTCCGTCAGCGGTAACCGGAAACAATCCGAATCCGGAGCTGTGTATTTCTTGGGGTAAATTACCGAGGAATCAGAGGGGTCTTCAAGCCCCTAAGAAACACCGGGGCCCAAAACCTGTATTCGCCAAAAGACTGCGTGCGGCGGACTCTTGCCTACAGGCCGCACATGCTCCTTTCGCCGGGAATACTACTGCGCCCCGAAACGCTACGTTTCGGGAAGAGCACGCCCTTTTTAGGATACGATGCGAACGCTTCCGCCGGCTTTCTCAATCGCCTCTCGAGCCGACTTAGACACTGCGTGGGCTTCTACGACAATAGCTTTGGAGAGTTCTGTTCCACCAAGAATCTTGACTTTTCGCTTTTGCGAAGGAATCAAGCCGCTCTCTTTCAGCACGTCGAGAGTAAGCTCTCCCGAAGCCGAAGTAGCCTCAAGGGCTGCGGTCGAAACCAGGGAAAAGACATTCACACCGCGAAGGCGCTTACGAGAGGTGAAACCGACCTTCGGTAGCCGACGATGCAGAGGCATCTGTCCACCTTCAAACCCGGCAGGAATGCGAGCACCAGAGCGGGATTTCTGTCCTTTGTGACCCTTGCCACAGGTCTTACCGTTACCCGAACCTTCGCCCACGCCGACACGTTTTCTCTTTTTACGAGAACCGCTCGCCGGGGACAGCGAGGATAAATCCAGAGTGCTTTCGTTATTTTGCTCTTCAGACATCTTTGTCACCAAATCTCTTACTTCACAATCTCAATCAAGTGCGAAACCTTGCGAAGCATACCGAGTATCTCGGGGTCTCTCTTATGCTCAACCACCCGTCCGATTCGACCCAGGCCCAGGGCTTTAAGAGTCGCGAGCTGGGAGTTGTGCTTTCGAATCGAGCTCCGCGTCTGCCGAACAACTATAGTTTCTTCTGCCATTTCTCTTTACCTCTTTGCGCTAGCCGAATACGCCTATTCGAATCTCGCCAGGCTGAAAATAATTGTAAGGCTATCTGTCTGCGTAAAAATGCGCCTTACCAAAAACTTGTCTATCCAAAGACCTGATAATCAAGTGCTTCGAGCTTGGTGTTTCGTCTCGCAGCCACATCCTCAGGAGACTCAAGCTGTAACAGACCATCAAAGACTGCTGCCAGCACGTTGTGTGGATTCTGCGAACCAAACGACTTGGTCAGAATATCGTGAACCCCAAGCAATTCGATTACGTTTCTCACAGCACTACCCGCGATAACACCGGTTCCCGGGCTAGCTGGCTTAATGAGAACGCTCGCTGAACCCGAACGACCAATTACCTCAAAGGGGGTAGTGGAGCCGACGAGGGGAACATTAATCAAAGCCTTACGAGCAGCTTCTCCGCCCTTACGAATTGAATCCGGAACTTCGTTGGCTTTACCTAGTCCGTAGCCAACATGACCGTTACCGTCACCGGTCACAACAAGAGCGCTAAAACTAAAGCGCCGACCACCTTTAACAACCTTGGAAACCCGGTTGATGAAGACTACCTTGTCTTCAAGCTCACCACAGTCCGCTGGACTGGCTTTCCGGTGCAATGGTCTTGGGTATTTAGCTCCCATAAACTTTCTCCGCTTTCCTTTTTGCTCTTTATCTAGAATTCAAGACCAGCCTCGCGAGCGCCTTCAGCGACCGCGGCAACACGTCCGTGATACAAATATCCGTTTCGATCAAAAACCACGGTGCTGATCGACTTTTCTTTGGCGATCTCCGCAATCTTTGTCCCCAATACCTTCGCGCCAGCAGTGCTCCCCGGTGACGCATTGTCCAGCTCGAGCTTGCGAGTGGAAGCAGCACCCAGCACTGAGCCGGTCTCGTCGGAAATAAGCTGCGCGTAAATGTATCGCGAACTGCGATAGACACACAGACGCGGTCTCTCGTTCGTGCCTCGAATCTTTTTACGAACACGAACTCTGCGCCGACGATGTGAAAGTAAACGTGGTGATGTCTTACCCATGACCTTACCTCTTTTTTCTCCAGCTATGGTGTCTTAGCCCTAGGCTTTACCAGACTTACCGGCTTTAATCTTAACAACTTCGTCTCGGTACCGGACGCCCTTACCTTTGTAGGGTTCTGGTGGACGCAGGCTTCGAATCTCAGCCGCAACCTGACCGACCTTCTGCTTGTCAATGCTCTCTAGACGAATGAAGGTGTCTCGACCTTCTTTAATCAGACTGGCGCTTACCCCTTCAGGAAGCGCGAAGTCGATCGGATGAGAATACCCGAGGGACAGGACAAGATTCTTGCCGCTCTGCTCCGCCTTGTATCCGACCCCGACAAGAGCGAGCTCTTTGGCGAATCCCTCTGAAACGCCCTGAACCATGTTGCTGAGCAGGGACCGCTCCAGGCCGTGAAACGCACGGGACGACTTGGAGTCATCAGCACGCTCGACAACGATAGTCTCACCCTCTTCTTTTACACTCACTTCCGGACGTACACTGCGCTCAAGTTTCCCTTTGGGGCCCTCGACCTTAATCAACTGTCCAGCGATAACAGCCTTAACCCCTTTGGGAAGACTTATCGGTTGTTTACCTATACGAGACATCTTCTTCTTCTCTCTAAAGCCCGCCCGGTGAACGTTACGTCATCCCGGCTGACTGACTTACTAGACTTACTAGAATACCGAACAGACTAACTCACCACCGACACCAAGCTTACGCGCTTCGCGGTCGGCAAGTACGCCGTGGGACGTGGAAACCACGACCACGCCCAGTCCGCCACGGTTGCGAGGAATGTCGTCCTTTCCGACATAAATTCGCTTTCCTGGCTTACTCATTCGCTTCAGCTCACGAATCACAGGAAGCCCTTTGTCGTCGTAGCGCAAGTGCGCCTTGAGGACCGGCTTATCGGCGTCGTCCTTCAGACTCTCCACGGAAGCGAGGAATCCCTCCTCAACCAGAAGGTTCAGTAACCGCTCCTTTTCCCTGGAAGCAGGGATCACAACCGAGGGATGTCCCGCGGTATGCGCATTGCGAATTCGCGTCAGGAGATCTGCTATCTGATCTGTTACCATTGTAAATTGCTCCTAATGCTTCTTTTTGAAAGGAAAGCCGAGATTCTCAAGAAGAGCCTCGCCTTCCGCGTTCGTGTTAGCTGTAGTGACGATCGTGATACTCAGACCGCGAATCTGGGTTTTTTCCATGTCAATTTCAGGAAAAATAATCTGCTCGGCGATACCCAGAGAGTAATTACCTCTACCGTCAAAGGCCTTTCGGGAAATTCCACGAAAATCGCGAACTCGCGGAAGCCCAATAGTAACGAGACGGTCGATAAACTCCCACATCATTCGCCCACGCAGCGTAACGGATACCCCAATTGGCATCCCCTCTCGCAGCTTGAAGTTAGCGATAGACTTCTTAGCTCTTCGGATAACCGGCTTTTGCCCGGTCAGAAGGGTAAGGTCAGCGACCGCAGAGTCGATAACTTTAGAGTTCTGAACGGCCTCTCCGAGTCCCATATTCACCACGACTTTCTCGACCTGGGGAATCTGGTGAACGTTGGCGTAGCCATGAAGCTCCTTCAGCTTCGAGACTACCTCGTTCTCATACTTATCTTTCATCCGAATCATGTTACTTGCGCCTCACCGCAATAAATTCAAGTAAACGCCGACCCACTCGGTCAGCCGTCTACAAACTAGACGTCAATCTGTTCAAACGCTTTGGTCTCAGGATGCTTGAAGCCGCGAACTTTACGACCATCATCCAGGGTCTGCATCGAGATACGAACCGGCTTACCGATATCCTCGCGATAGTACATCACGTTGGAGATGTGGACCGAGCCCTCTCTCTCGAGGATTCCGGCAGAATCCTGCGAAGTCATCGCCTTCTTGTGACGCTTGATCATGTTCAAGCCCGACACGATGACGCGATTCCGCTTGGGTAGAAACTTCAGGATCTTTCCGGTCTGAGATTTGACGACCTTGCCCTTATTCTTGTTTCCGCCGCTAAGAACCATCACGGGATCACCGACTTTGAGACGAGTCTTCAACTCTTTCTTCTCGGCGGTCCGCTCGTTGGTGCGCTTCGCTCTTTGCTTTTTAGTAGTCATTACAAGACCTCTGGAGCCAAAGAAATTATCTTCATGAACTTCTTCCCGCGAAGCTCACGAGCAACTGGGCCGAAAATACGGTTACCAATTGGCTCTTTCTGGTTGTTTATCAAAACCGCGGAGTTGGTATCGAAACGAATCCAGCTACCGTCGGCACGAGAGATTTCCTTGGCAGTCCGAACGACGACCGCTTTGTGGATATCTCCCTTCTTAACGCGAGCATTGGGAATAGCTTCTTTGATAGATACTGTGATCACATCGCCGACGCTTGCATACCGTCGCCGTGAGCCACCCAAAACCTTGATGCACATTACTTTTCTCGCGCCGGAATTATCCGCAACATCGAGAATTGACTCTTGCTGAATCATCTCTTGTAATCTCCGAAGCTTATACCGCTTTCTCTAAAATTGTTCGCACGCGCCATCTCTTGAGCTTGCTCAAGGGTCGCGTTTCTACGATCTGAACGCGATCTCCTGGGTTGCACTCATTGTTCTCATCATGAGCAATGTAACGGGTAGAGCGCCGAACATACTTTCCGTACTGCGGATGCTTCTTTGCTGTCGTAACAGAAACAACAACCGACTTATCCATTTTGTTGCTCACCACAGAGCCTTCACGAACTTTTGAAAGCCCACGCTCTTTTACTTCCGATTCATCCTTCTTCATGATGATCCCTGCTTGTTGGAATACGACCGTCCCATAGGTAGTCGCTAACTTTCATTCCAATTTGTTATTACGCTGAAGCCTTTGCTTCGGCAGCTTTCTTCTCCGAAATCACGGTTGAAACCCGTGCTATCCTTTTTCGAAGAACGCCCAAATTCGCTGTTTGCTCAAGTTGCCCGGATGCATGACGAAACTTCAAATTCATCAGCTCTTGTTCAACGCTGGCTAACTTCTCCTCAAGCGCCTGCGTTTCCAATCCACGCAGCTCAACTAGTTCCTCTATACGTTTCATACTGAGGCCCTCTACCTAAAGAATTACATTCTGATTTCGAACAACAAACTTCGTTCGAACCGGCAGCTTAGCACTGGCCAGTCGAAGTGCTTCACGAGCTGTTTCCTCGGGCACACCCTTCACCTCGTACATGATCCGTCCCTTACGAACGACTGCGACCCATGCTTCCGGTGAACCTTTACCTTTACCCATCCGAACTTCGGCAGGCTTCTTTGTAAGCGGCTTGTCTGGAAAGATTCTTATCCAAACTTTACCGCCACGCTTCAGATATCGAGTCATCGCGATACGAGCCGCTTCAATCTGACGGTTCGTAACCCATGCAGCATCCAGGGCCATCAGTCCGAAGTCTCCGAAATCAACGGTCGTGCCGCGATTCTCAACTCCACGCAGGTGCTTAACCTGCTTCATTTGCTTACGATGACGAACTCTCTTTGGTGATAACATGTCTCTTTACCTGTTTACCTGAATCCCTGATTCTACTGTGAAGTCGCGTGAAGCGCGTCTATACCTTCACCAGTCTCTCCACGGAAAATCCAACACTTAACGCCAATGATTCCATACGTAGTCAGGGCTTCAGACGTCCCGTAGTCAATCTGAGCTCGGAGCGTATGCAGAGGAACCCGGCCCTGGCGCGACCACTCAGTTCGAGCGATATCTGCTCCACCGAGTCGACCAGCGACTGAAACCTTTACACCTTCAGCTCCCATTCTCATGGCTCGAGCGACGGCATCCTTCATCACTCGACGAAATGCCACTCGGCGCACGAGCTGATTCGAAACATTGTCAGCCACGAGTTTGGCGTCGAGGTCTGGCTTTCTCACTTCGATGATATTGATAGTGACATCCCGTCCGATCACTCGCTTCAATTCGGTGCGAAGATCCTCAATATCCTTCCCCTTCTTTCCAATAACAAGACCTGGTCGGGCTGTTCTCACGCTGATCTTAACGCGATTGGCAGCACGCTCTATCTCGATGCTGGAAACACCAGCTCCGGACAGACGCTTGTAGACGTAGTCTCTCAAATAAAAATCCTGATGGAGTTGCTCAGCGTAGCCGCGGTCTTTGTACCAACGCGACTTCCAAGTCTCAGTTACGCCTAAACGAAACCCATACGGATGAACTTTCTGACCCATGTATTAAATCCCCTTGCCTAGGCTCCAACTTCATCAAGTAAAACAGTTATAGAACTGTGACGCTTACGAATCGGGCTCGCAGAACCACGAGCTCGCGGCATTACGCGACCCAGGGTTCGCCCCTCGTCGACCCAAATGCGCTTCACAAACAACTCGTCCGCATCTACGTCGTTCTTATCTGTGGCGTTCGCAACAGCTGAGAGAAGAAGCTTTTTTACCAACGGAGCAGTTTTGCGATCGCAGGTATCCAGAATCTCCAAAGCTGGTTCAATCTGCTTGCCGCGAATCATGTCCACAACGAGCCGCGCCTTACGCGGAGGAACTCGAGTGTTTCGCAAAGAAGCTTTGGAAATGTATCCTTCGCTTGTTTTCTTCTTAGCCATTTTGACCATCTCTTATCTAAAAACGAATCCTTCAATGACCGAGAGCATTCCCGGCCAGAAATTCGACTTCCAACAGACTCTTACTTCTTTCCACCCGCGTGTCGGGAGAAGGTTCGAGTCGGAGCAAATTCACCTAACTTGTGACCGACCATGTTCTCAGTGACAAACACTGGCAGGAACTTCTTGCCATTGTGCACCGCAAACGTGAGGCCAACCATGTCTGGTATAACGGTTGAACGTCTTGACCAGGTTTTGATCGGCCCTTTATGCGCGCCTTCTTTTGCTCTAAAAACCCACTTCATCAAGTGGTCATCGACAAAAGGCCCTTTTTTTAATGAACGAGGCACCGTTTCTCTCCCTTTAGATTCTTCGTCCGAATAGCATCCGGAACGCAGTCAATCTCAATTCTGACGTCTACTTACGCTTACGCCGACGCCGTACGATAAACTTGTCAGTCGCTTTATTCTTTCGCGTCTTGAATCCCTTGGTCGGCGTACCCCATGGGCTGACGGGATGTCGGCCACCGGAGGTCTTACCTTCACCACCACCATGCGGGTGATCCACCGGGTTCATCGCAACACCACGAACTTTCGGGCGACGTCCCAACCAACGACTCACACCGGCCTTACCCAGGCTCTGGTTTGAGTGATCAGAGTGACCCATAACGCCGATTGTCGCGTAACAAGTGACCAATACCTTTCTCTGCTCACCGGAAGGCAGCCTGAGCTGAGCATACTTGCCCACCTTTGCCATCAGCTGAGCGCCAACACCTGCGCTACGAACGAGGATTCCCCCAGCACCAGGACGAAGCTCCACATTATGGACCATCTCACCCACGGGAATCGCGCTGATTGGAAGCGCGTTGCCTGGCTTAATTTCAGCCTCAGGGCCGGAAATCACCGTGCTGCCGACTTTGAGCCCTTCAGGAGCGAGGATGTATCGCTTGTCTCCGTCGGCGTAGTGAACCAGAGCAATTCTCGCACTGCGATTCGGATCGTACTGCAGGCTGTGCACCACACCAGGAACGCCGACGTTATTACGTCGAAAATCGATGATGCGGTATTTGCGCTTATGTCCGCCACCACGCCGTCGCATGGTGATGCGACCATTAGAATTTCTTCCGCTAATTCGCGTCTTGGGCGCCAGCAAGCGACGCTCAGGACCTTCCTTAGTCAACTCGCTGTTATCCGCGGTAGCGCGAAAACGCTGACCGGGACTCATCGGACGACGTTTGTTAATACTCATAAGTCTACAAGCCTTCGATTATATCGATCGAGCTCCCCTCTTTCAGGGAAACATATGCCTTCTTCCAATTGCGCTGATAGCCTGTTCGCTGACCAACCCGCTTCATCTTACCTTTACAGTTCACCGTTCGAACTTCGTCGACTTTCACGTCGAAGATTTTTTCAACAGCTGTTTTAATTTCGATCTTGTTGGCATCAGGATGAACCTCAAAGACCATGCTGTTGTCGGAGGCGCCGGCGAGGGCAGCCTTTTCCGTAATTCGTGGCTTGCGAACTATCTGAAAGACACTCTTTTTAATACTAGCCATCTCTTCTTCCTCTTCGGTTCTCTTCAACCCCGCCCGATGCAATCGCATCCGGAGAATCGGCGACCTCGTGTATACTACTTCGGGCTACGCACCCTGATTACCTACCTATCCGGCCCAGTAATCCATGCGGAATGCCGCGCGGATACGTAAGGGCACCGGAGATATAGCCTCTGCCCCTCCTCGCACACATGCGGGATGAGCACACTGACCTAAACACCTAAACTCTTTTCGATTAAAGGTGATTTGGGCATTCGAGCGTCAAAACGCTCATGCGAAACACCGGGGTTGTATTCCCGAACTAATTCTCGCCAAATCACCGCTCCAGCAGGGCAGCAACTTTTACTAAAAAGCGAGAATTTTCGCAAACCTTGCTAAAGAACTCTGAAGGGGAAAACCGCCGGGAATCACTCTCAGAAAGAGGTATCACTCCGGCAAAACGCCTGTTTAGCTACACGCAACTAGCTCAAACGGCTTTCAAGAGGCTCAATTGAACTCTCGGTCACAATGAGAAACTCTGCATTGAGAAGGTCATACACATTGAGACCATCAACCGGGAGCGTCTTAACGCCCGCGATATTAGACAAACTCTTAACCACATTCGCATCCTGCTCAGTGGCAACCACAACGGCTTTCTTGCCACGCTCCACACCCAGATTGGCGAGAACACGAGCAGCATCCTTAGTCTTGATAGTCTCAAGACCGAAATCCGTAATGGCCTTACACTTCCCCTCACCGTTTCTGGCGCTGATAGCACCACAAAGAGCGGCCTGTCGCTCTTTACGATTGAGGCGGAACTCATAACTTCGGGGCTTCGGACCGTGAGCAACTCCACCGCCTACCCATATCGGGGAAGTGTTAGAACCTGCTCGCGCACGACCAAGACCTTTCTGCCTCCAGGGCTTTTTACCACCACCGCGTACTTCAGAACGGGTCTTAACTTTATGCGTTCCGGCGCGCTTCTTCGCCCGCTGCCATCGAACCACCTGATGAAGCAAATGGGTGTTCACATCCGCACCGAAAACAGAAGCTGCAACAGCCTTCTTGCCGACCTCGGCTCCGTTTGCATCAAAAAGTGCTATGTCTGTCGTGGACATCTTTCTAGCCCTTACCTTAAACCCCGCTAATCAAACTCGAGGGTATCTACATAAAAAATACTTCGCGGACCGCCTTAACGTTCCGCCAACGCCTCTCTAGCGGCGACTTGAAGTTCTCACAAACACGGTTCCGTTCTTAGGGCCCGGAACTGAGCCACGAACGAGAAGAACGTGCTCCTCATCGCGCACCTGAACAACTTCGAGGCCCTGCTGAACAACGCGGTCCACACCCATACGACCAGGCATGCGCTTGTTCTTCCAAACGCGACCAGGAAACTTTCGACAACCGATAGAACCACCGTGTCGGAAGTACTCGTGCGTTCCATGAGTCATGGTCTGAGCACCCTTCATACCGTGTCTTTTGATAACACCGGCAAAGCCCTTACCAATGGTAGTCCCTACGACGTCAACTTTACTGCCGGCTTCGAAAAGGCCCTTCAGCTCGATTTCATCACCTACGGAAAACTCTTTTCCTTCGAAGTAGGCATCGAGGCGAATTTCTTTCGCTTTAGCAGGAAAGCCCTTTTTCGCCTTGGCGAAGTGCTTTGTCTGAGGCTTGCTGACTCGCTGAGCTTTCTGTGTCCCGATACCGACCTGAACCGCCGAGTAGCCCTCACGCTCCTCTGACTTCACCTGATAAACGACATTTGGTGTCATCTCCAGAACAGTAACCGGCACTGACTCACCAGACTCCGTAAAGACCCGAGTCATACCAACTTTGCGACCATAGATTCCGTTCATTTCGAAATGCCTTCTGGCTAATAGTATCTATTCCGTTTCTCCGAGGGACACTGCGAACAGCGTCTCAGAGACCTCATTCCGGTCAAACAATCACTCCGGTCAAACAGTAGGTCCCTGCCATCGACCTACGTGAAGACCCGGTATGCTTACACTCACCGGCATGCCTAAACTTAAGCGTGTTCAGTGCAAAAAATTCCTGCACCGAAAAACCCTAGTCTTCTTTCGAATTCCCTCACTCCTGGTGAAGGTTCGAAATGCCGACTAGAGTTTAATTCCAAGGTAGGTCTCCTAAGGAGTGCTACCTTCTATGTGCGAGCAGGCGCCTGTATTCAGCGCCAGGCCCTACTGGAGTTTAATCTCAACATCAATACCCGCAGAAAGCTCGAGCTTACTCAGGTCATCGATTGTCTGTTGAGTTGGTTCCAGAACATCAATTAATCGCTTGTGGGAACGAATTTCAAATTGATCCCGCGCCTTCTTATCAACATGAGGCGAACGGTTCACTGTAAAACGCTCTACCCGCGTAGGTAGTGGGATCGGACCCGCAACCTTTCCACCCGTACGCCGCACGGCATGCACAATTTCCTGCACGGCAGCATCGAGCACCTTGTGGTCGTAGCCACAAAGCCTTATCCGTATCCGCTGACTTCCGATCATGGAGAATCCCTATTTTTTTACTCGAGAAATACAGTAAAACCGGGCTCACTTATAGCAAGTCTCATAAAACTTCTCAATCAGCCTGAAAGAGAAAAGCAGGCTAAATTGCAAAAACTTCTCAAAAAACAGCAAGACCGTGGCTAACCACGGTCTTTTTTGAACATTCTCTGGCTGAGCGGGACCCTGCCCGCTCGGTTATTATTCGATAATTTCAGCTACAACACCTGCGCCAACAGTACGGCCACCTTCACGAACCGCGAAGCGAAGCTCCTTATCCATCGCAATCGGCTGGATAAGCTCTACTGTCAGAGAAATGTTATCTCCAGGCATTACCATCTCCTGACCTTCAGGAAGAATTACTGAACCAGTCACGTCAGTTGTTCTGAAGTAGAACTGTGGACGATACCCCTTAAAAAACGGAGTGTGACGACCACCTTCTTCCTTGGTCAGAATATAGACCTCTGCTTTAAACTTAGTGTGAGGCTTGATCGTTCCAGGATGAGCAAGAACCTGACCGCGCTCGATATCCTCACGCTTGGTTC
>JAUIMJ010000083.1 GCA_030433295.1 bacterium
CATAACTCAGCCGGGTTAATCTTCACCGGACGCCTGGCACCCTACTCCGGCAGTATTCGAATATGGGGGACAAACTGACCACCCGGAATTTGAGGAACGCCGCGATTCACGTTTACCCGAATCGCCTTACTCTGCCCGGGGGCAATTGAAAGCGCTCGCAGCGAAATTATTTCCTCGTTTGCCGTCGCTGCAGATCCGGAGGCAGGAGTCTGTGGAAGCATTCCTTTCTCTGCCCAATACAAGCCAACAGCGAGTTTCAGGTTCTCAATCGGCGCCCTCGCACTCTCATTGCGAATTCGCGCAGAAATCCTATACCGTAAATCACATGGCTGGGCCGGACAATCATCGAGCTGAGAATCAATTTCGATATCCTCAAGAGCAAGCGCCCGATCACCAGTATCCTCATCTTGTACTGCGGTCGAATTCTCGGCCGGGAGTCCTGGACCCACCGGTGCCTTTCCGAGTCGGGCACGAGCAGGCTTACTAGCATCAGACAGTAGCTCTGCAGCATCCTGCTCACGGCTTTGCATTGCCACACTCTCTGACGACTCGCTTCGTTCTTGCGAGACCTTCTCTTTAGAAAGACGTTCCCTGGAAACACGTTCTTTGGACAGGCGCAGAGCCGCTTTTTTGGCATCATCTCCCCAGGCACCAAACACCTGATACTCACTCAAGCCCCTCGCCGGGATGGAAAAGGAAACAAGAAGCCGCGTCTCAGGATCCAGCCAGCGTCTGTTACTCTCCTCCGATATACTGCGAATCTCTTCGACCATAGTCACACCGTCGGCAAGGCCGCGCAGTCCCACATACACCGCATCCGCACGGACGAATACCCGTGCCTCAAGACCCAATTTCACGTGCAGGGTTTCCTCCTGCAGGAAAGCCTGCCGGACCTCAATAGCAATCGGAGCACGAGCACCAGAATTAGTTTCTTTCTTTGCCTCCGCTGCATCATCAACTTGCAAACCCTCTTTTGGAGGATTCTCGGATGCAGCGGCTGCCGATAGCGCCGCCGATTTCACAAGCGGCGAGGAGGGATCAAATAGTTGGTCGCTATTGAAGTCGCCCGACTGACCCTGAGAATCCCCAGACTGAACAGAGGAGGTCTGCAGCGGGGCAGCTCCCTGCGCTTCACCCGGCAACACGGAAACCGACGAGGCGCATGCCGATAGCCACACAAAAACGAGCGGGCATACGCAAAGGCGCAGCTTTGCATACACCGGTTTTGCGCACATCGGGGCTACTCCACGCCCTGATGATTCAGCATAACATTCGTACTTAGAAAGCAAGTTCAGCACCCGGCAGTAGTGAAATCCACGCGTACTAACGTTTCAGGGATGCACGAGATTTCGTACTGGAAGAGGAGCCGGCGTTTCTCGACGAGTCGAGGTCGACCTCTTCGAATTCGTGTGCAAACCATCCTCCACCAAGGCGGTCATACTTCCAGGTGAAGCGCTCTACTCGTTCGTTAACGAGGTACGTCGGCTTTCCGTAGTAACGGATATACAGATCTACGACGGCCTCGTCGCTGCCCTCGTTAAAGTCGATTTTATCTACTTCGATATCCACAAAACGCTCACTGCGCTTCCTTCGCTTCATCAGATTTACGTAATCCCGACGGATGGAAGGATCCATCAGACCACCTGCCTCCGCAAAAGAGCCCCAGTAGACGGCCTTCTTGAAGCTTGAGAGTCGCTCACCCAGCATTTCCTCCTTATCGCTCTTCAGGGCGGTAAGCTGTTCGAATGTCTGTAGCTTCGAACATGCTGAGGAAAGAAAGACACAGCAGAGCGCGAGCATGAGCAAAGTCGACGACTTACCAACTTCAAAGTGAGAACTTCTTCGGCGCGCTGCTTTCGCGTTAAGGCTCCGTGATGACATAGTAAAAACTCCAAACTGAGGCACTGCTACTGCCGTGTATTGTAAAACTTACCGAGGACTGCTCAGCTCTCAGTGCAAAGGGCACCCGAGCAAGCCGTTTGACGAGTCGGAAGCCTACTATTATCCACGGAGAATTGCACCCCACAGGATGCGGGATTATGCCCAAAGAAGGAAAAAGCAGGATAATTAACTAGTGGTTTACTGAGCCTTTTCGGCAATGAGCTTGTCGAGCTCGACTTTATCGTTGGAATTCAGGTGTTCCATATCACTCTCCAGTGCGTTTCTGCCAGAAGAGCTCCCCCCAACACGCAGGCGTCGCACTTCCGGATCACCGAGGCGGGCACGTTCGACCGCTCTACCCGGAGTCTCTTTAGATTCCTTTCGACGAAACAGCTCTCCCAGCCCCAGCGAGCTTTCAGAGCTCCCGGCTCCCGAGCCGGGAAGAGAGGTTCCCGCATACTGCCTGAACTTAATATCCAAGAAATTATAGACACTTCCGAACTCACGCTGAATGGGATACGCCCCGATCACCACAATGCCAGCGGCATAGAGAATAACTATCAGTCGCTTCCCGAGCCCAACTTCGGCTGAGCCACTTCCCGAATTTCCGCCTTTCTTTTTGCTTTGAGCCATATACCTTTCTGGGTGTTACTTGTTTAACACGGTCAGCCTAACGTAAAGCTTGCCTTGTGGCACCTAAATACTCTTCGCCCTCACAGCATCGGCCTTTGCCCGGGAGATGAAGATAGTAGTATTCCAAAGGAATTTGTTAACATTACGCTGCAGTGTTTTTTCTGACCGCAGGCACGTACGGCCGCGCTAAGAAGCATTTTTCGCTACGCTTGTTTTAGAATGATTTCACTATGATGTGAGAGCAGTGCAAATTCCCATACTATGGAAAAAGAACGCAAACATCAGCACATTTCCGACGTGCTCCCCCTCGCGCTCATCACCGGCGCATCTTCAGGAATAGGTGCAGAGTTCGCCCGTCAGATAGCCGCTACGAAGCGGTATCAGCTCGTGCTCGTTGCCCGTCGGACCTCTCGGCTACACGACCTTGCCCGGGAACTTCGGAACGTCTGCCCGGAGACTCAGATACACGTTGAGAGCTGCGACCTTTCAGTTGAAAGTGAAAGATTAGCGCTGATTAGAAGCGTCGAAGAACTGGACAGTCCGATCCACTTGCTGGTCAACAATGCCGGTTTTGGCTCGCTTGGTCCCTTCTCTCAAGGCAATTGGCAATGGGAATCTGCGATGATTGAAGTGAACATCTCTGCAGTTATGCATCTCTGTCATGCATTTCTCCCGGCAATGCTCCAACAAAGACGCGGCTCCATAATCAATGTTTGTTCAACGGCTTCATTCCAGGCGCTGCCATACATGGCCACCTATGCCGCAAGCAAGGCCTTCCTGCTCAATTTTACCCTGGCCCTGTCCGAAGAACACAGAGACTCGGGGGTGACCTTTCTCGCCCATTGCCCCGGTCCTACCGAAAGCGAATTCCATCAAGTGGTTGGCCTCTCCGAAAAAATTGCCGCCCTGCCCTGCATGGAAACAGCTACGGTAGTCAGCCAGGCGCTCTCGGCACATACCCGGGGAAAGCGTATACTCGTAAACGGGCGCCTCAATCGCCTGCTCAGTAGCCTCAGTTGTATCTTTCCAAGAAGCCTCAGCCTCTATTTTGCCGCACGGGCACTGCGACCGTACCTCCACAAAACCGAAAGCCGGCTGGACAATTCCGAGCAAATACGTTAGCAGGCATTGTCAAAAAATCCTTAGAAGGGAGTTAGATTTGGAAGAAATTCAACACTGGGACATTGAGAAGAGCAAATCGCTCTACGGTATCGAAAATTGGGGAGCCGATTACTTTTCCATCAATGAGCAGGGCAATATTGTCGTTGCCCCTGACGGTCCCGATGGTTGTCGCGTCGATTTACAGGATCTTGTAAACCAGGTAAGCGCCCGTGGGATAGAACTGCCGGTTCTCTTCCGTTTCAACGGAATATTACGCCACCGAATACGCAGTATCTACAACGCGTTTCAGGACGCGATCACCAACTACGAATACAGCGGGTCCTACATTCCAGCCTATCCGATTAAGGTTAACCAGCAACGACATATCGTTGATGTCGTACGAGAGGCTGGTGATACCTTCACCATGGCACTTGAAGTCGGAAGCAAGCCTGAGTTGATTGCGGTCCTTGGCCTGAACGATAAAAGTGACGCACCACTGCTGTGTAACGGCTACAAGGACGAGAGCTACATCGAGCTCGCATTGATGTGTCAAAAGATCGGCCGTCAGGTAATCCTCATCATCGAAAAGCGCAGTGAGCTTGAACTCATTTTGTCGGTCGCAAAGCGGCTTGGTAGTACGCCGAATCTTGGACTACGTCTGCGCCTTGCAGGGCGAGGCGCGGGCCGCTGGGAACGTTCTGGCGGAGACCGAGCAAAGTTCGGTCTGACGGTTGGCGAAATTCTTTCAATTATCGAGACCCTCCGGGACAGAGATCAGCTGGAACTGGTACGCCTGCTGCACTTCCACGCGGGCAGTCAGCTCACTAAAATCAGCACGCTCGGCAATGCACTGAAAGAGGCCGCTCAGGTGTATGTACAACTAAAGCAGAGTTGCCCGAAACTGGATTACCTCGACGTCGGCGGAGGTCTTGGGGTTGACTACGACGGCTCGAAGACAGCCTTCGAATCCTCAATGAATTATACCGTGGCGGAGTATGCGAGGGACGTAGTCTGGATACTAAAAGAGGTCTGCGAGCGGGCCGAGGTCCCTGCCCCTTGTATTATTACGGAGTCCGGACGCGCTTCGATCGCGTATCACTCGATACTCGTGTGTAATGTCCTGGGGATAGCCAACACCTTTTCCGACACCTGCGACCCTGACGAGATAATCGAAGCCACTGAGAACCGCACGATACGCAACTTTGCGTACGTGCTGAAGGAATCCGGTCCTAAGAACTGCCAGGAAGCACTACATGACGCTCTCAGTCTGCGGGCTGAACTCATGGAACAATTCAATCTTGGTCTTATGAGTATCGAAGACCGGGCACGTGGCGAACGTTGTTACTGGGCAATTCTGAATACCGTGCGAAAGTGGATTGACGATCTGCACTACGTGCCCGAAGATCTGGAAAACCTCCCGGCAATGCTCAGCGATACATATTTTTGTAATTTCTCTATTTTTCAATCGCTCCCGGACTCCTGGGCCATCAAACAGCTCTTTCCAATAACGCCGGTATCCAGGCTACATGAAAAACCCGATCGAACTGTGGTGATCGCCGACATTACCTGTGACTCTGACGGCTGTATCAGTCGCTTTCCCGATCTTAGAGACGTGAAACGTTACCTGCCTGCCCATCGTCTAAAGCCAGGTGAGGAATATTGCTTCGCTACCTTCCTGGTGGGTGCCTATCAGGAGATATTGGGTGATTTGCACAATCTTTTCGGTGACACTAACGCCGTGCATGTCGAGGTTAGCCCGGACGGGAACGTCGATTTTCCTCACGTAGTTTTAGGAGATTCCGTCAGTGAGGTCCTGCAGTTTGTTCAATTCGACAAACAGGATCTTTGTGAGCGCTGGCGCACCATGCTGGATGAGGCAGTTCGCAGTGGTAAGATAAGTTTGGAGGAATGTGGTATAATGTTCCAGAAGTACTCACAATCGTTTGATGGATATACGTATCTAACCACTTGAGTTACACACAGCGAGGTCTCCCTTGTCGAAGGTTTTCACAATTCGCTTTTGGCTGGATTTGCCCTCGACGGCACTACAGGGGCTTGTGGACTTCTTCGTCCATGCGCTTACCGAACCTCGAAAGATTTACAATCCCGGAGAAGTCAGTAACCTGAAAGCGCTGAAACGGCGGCTCAAAGAAGGTGACGTACTGCTCGTTTGTGGCAATGCCCGTATATCCTACGTGGTTAAGGTGCTCACCATGTCTGCCTGGTCGCATGTCGTACTGTACGTCGGTGATAGACAGGATCTTCTGACCCCGGAGGAAATCGAGGAGTGGACTAAACGCTACGGGGCCTCTTCCCTCCGACATCTTGTTATTGACGCTGATCCCGTGCGTCGAGTGCACCTGAAACCACTTGAGGAGTACGTCGGTCTCATGATTCGGCTTTGTCGGGCAAGGGCCTTAAGTGATGTGGACAGAAAGACGGTTATCTCCACCGCATTATCCCAACTCGGGCGAGAATACGACATAAAACACATAATGAGGCTCCTGGTGTTTTTCGCATTTCCCTGGGAAATTCTACCTCAGCAATTGAGGAGATTGATTACCGATTTTACCCTTTCGGAGGACGATCGTATTTGCTCACGAGTTCTCTCTGAAGCATTCCATAGTGTAGGATATCCAATTCGCCCCAGCCTCATTCTCGAGGAGCGCGGCGCTCTTCATAATCGCGCGTTAGGATTTCTCAAAGGAGTTCGTCATCGAAGCCGCTCAGCCGCAAAGTTACTCCTGGCCGGGCGTCTCGGGTCCGCCTTCACTCGAATGACGGATCAGCGCTATGCAGAAATCCATCTCAAGGGGGCACGGCATATTACACCGGCGGACTACGACCTCTCCCGTTTTTTCGATATCGTTAAGGACGAAGGGGATCTTAAAATCCCGTATCGTGAGGCACGAGTCTTCTGCCCCCTGCCCGAAGACCCCCGCGGACATAATTAAGTAAAACTCCTGACACCAGCTAAGCCAAAGCGTACCCTTGCGGAGACGAGGTCCGTGATTCAAAGAAAACACTTTGCTTGCTCAAGCTGATTTTTTTTGTTTGCCCAATTCACATTTTACGTAGTCGTCGCTGTCGGTTAGTGTTCGCAACGGTTCGCATCGGTCGCGGTGAGAAAGTCTTTCGATATATAAAGACAGGCCGGGGGCTATAGCAGGTGAGAAAAGGTGACGAGGTTTAATATAGGGGTTTATCACCGCAACGCATGGAAACCATGGGCGGATTCATACGTGTAATACCGGGGGAGAAGAGAACGCGTAATGCATGCTGAAAAGCACATTAAAAGTCTTCTGGAGACACATGAGGCGATTGCGGCCGTCTCTACTGCCCTGTACCAGGCAAGCAACAACGCCTCTCTGGACCCCGACGTGTTAAAACACGTCGAAACCTTAAAATCAGTATCAATTGATCATCCCGCAAAAACGGTAAGCAAACTCTGTTCGGTGGTGCAGTGTAATATCGAGGACGCACATCGCTTCGGGGGAGACCTCGCCCCAGAGCAAAAGTCTCGGCTCCTGGAGCACTGCGAGGAACTTCGGCTGCGCATTATCGCCGACGCGCTCTGGCTCAATAACAGTAATGATTCTCAAACCGGGGATCTGGTCCTGGATATTGAGAACCCATACAACCTCGACTCAAAAGTTTCCTCAATCTGCAGAACACCCACAAAGATAACGCACGCGAGTGTCGGTACGACCAGAGTCATCCTGATGCCCAGCCTTGATTCTCTGTCGGACTATCATGCGATCTACGATGAGCTGATGGAGATCTACGAGTCGAAGCCGGAGGTTGAGACCTGGGTTTTAGATCTCTCTCTTTTAACTACCGTGCCTCTTTTGCTGCTCGCAAATCTGGTCGCCTATGCAGGTCGACTACGGCAGCAGGGCGATGACCTGCATATTTGCTGGTTGCGTGACGGAATA
The DNA here is from genome assembly GCA_030433295.1 of bacterium. GTDB lineage: Bacteria > Bdellovibrionota_C > UBA2361 > SZUA-149 > SZUA-149 > JAUIMJ01. Next base: position 7,551 of record JAUIMJ010000083.1, read on the forward strand.
TTGCCCGCGGTGCAGATGGAACGCCTGAGAGGCATCTTCAAACTCCAACGCATCGGTAAGCACTATTTCAGTTGCAAGACGAAATCTGCTGAAAGCCCGCTTTAAGTTTCAGACAAAACTACTCAGTGTTTCCGACACAAGACAGCCGTATCACCCCGCCCTTTAGCACCCTTCCCGGTTAATTTTGGTTTTTCTTTGGGTTCATTTGGTTTAAGATCTCAGGGTGTTGAAACTCTTTTTAGGGCCTTACGGATGATAAAGTCTAAATCTCAGCAGAATAGCCGCCAATCCTCAAAAGCGTATCTGAACGAAGTGTTCGGCAAGCTCTCGACTCGTGTAAGCGCAACTCCGTCTGAGAAGACTCGCCTGCTTCGACGCTTCTCCCTGGGAGCATTGCTCGCGCTTTCGTTGATGCTGCCCGGCTGCGGGAGTGGAAGCAGCTCTGCCTTTGTGTTTGAGATAACAATCGAGAATATCAGCACCATGGAAACCTTCACGGCTGCAGACGGCACGCCGTCGGTCGTTGCCTTCTCATCAGGGGTATTTGCGGTTCACAAAACAATGGCGCCGATTTTCACGCTGGGTGAAGTTGCTCGCCAAAACGGCTTGGAAGCCTTCGCGGAAGATGCCGACCTCTCAACGCTTCTTCAGACGCTCGGCTTTCAGGAGGGTCTCAGTCTAATCGGCTTTTTTGATTCCTCGGTCGCCCTGGTGCCAAACCCGGAGAATCCGGATGAACTTATTCCGCCCGCCTCTCCTGTGCAGACGCCACTGGTTCCTGGGGAAAAATACCGTTTTCTACTAAGTGCATCGAGCGACGAGAGCAAGGCTTCAATACTCTTGCAGTTCCTGCAGTCAAACGACGTTTTTATCAGCACTCCTCCCGATGGGATTCCACTCTTTGATGCACCGGGCGTTCCCCGCTCCGGAGATATCACCGGGCTATTCAGTTACTACGATGCGGGCACTGAGGTTAATGAGGCACCCGGTCTTGGCGAGAATCAGACGGTTCGTCAGGCAGAGCCAAATACCGGCGCTGACGAGGGAGGCGTAGTTCGAACTCTTGATGACGGCTTTACCTATCCGTCCCTACCGGCAAGCATCAGAGTAATCATCACACCGGTTGGAGAATTCGACAATTAGTAGTCCCGAAAATTTGAATTCCTTACGTTTCTAAGCTGGGATTCTCTAATCTGGGATCCATCGTCCCGACGAATAAAGGATTAGGTACGTAGCCGCAAGCCCCGGCAGCTTCAGTATTAAAGGGGATTCGTACAAGCGAAGGATTCTCGAGCGCTCACTCCGAAGCGGGAATACCCCGGCCGCTGACGTTACTCTTTACCCAGTCAACAATCTCGACTGTTGATGCGCCCGGGGTGAAAATCTTTTTCACCCCCTTCTTCTGCAGCGTTTCTATATCGCTGTCAGGGATAATACCTCCGCCGAACACAATGATGTCCATGGCGTCCTGCTTCCCAAGCAGCTCAAGTATGGCGGGAAAAATCCCCATGTGCGCTCCCGACAAAATACTGAGTCCGATGGCATCAACATCCTCCTGTATTGCAGAACGAACGATCATATCCGGGGTCTGATGAAGACCGGTATAAATAACCTCCATGCCTGCGTCCCGGAGCGCACGAGCAATTATTTTCGCACCGCGATCATGGCCATCCAGGCCCGGTTTTCCGACCAGTATCCGCAGTGGGGGCTTGCTTTCAGTCACGAGTTTTCTTCCGTATTGGGTAATAACTGCAGACACTCCGGAAACATCTCGCACAGAGGAGTGCATCTGCCTGATGCCACACTTTCGAGGGAAACCCCTAAGCCTCTATCGGCGGGTTTCACGAGGTACTGAATACGCACCTCGGCATGCTATCGTCAGCAAGCGACATTAAGCAAGACGGCATATGAGCGTTTATCCTGCGCTTATTCGGCATTCTTTAGGTTGCCTGAGTCCTTGTCGACCTGGGAAAAGGAATTCACCGTTACTGCCGAGTGAGTCTCCGCCCCGCTCTCCTGTGCACTATCCGGAGTGAAGTTCCAGATAAACCCATACAGGACCAAAGGAATTAGACTCCAGTGGAGCACTACGATTAAGGTATCCCAAATTCGCACTATTTGACTCATACAAGCTCCTCAAAATGAAGACGGGTTATGACGAAAAGCACAAAAGGAAAAGGCCAAAAGGCAAAAGAAAATCGAAGAACCTGAAGGAGGTAGCGTTCAAATCGGCAGGAGTCGCCGCAGCCACCATTTGAGACGAGTATAGTAGGTAATTAGGGAGAAGAAGTCAAATCTGGCTCGCCGGGGTATCCCGCTCTTAAAACATTCCAGGATCTCGATAGACACCAAAGACTTCACGGTAAATATCGGACACTTCTCCCAGCGTAACGCCATCATCAACAGCTTCAATCAAGACCGGCATAATATTACTCCCGTTCTTGCAGGCATCGCGCAATGCTTCGTGATGCTTGTGTACCGTCTCCTGAGAACGCGAAGCCTTGTACTTCTTAATCCAGTCTACACGCTCCTGTTCCATCGCGTTGTCCATTTCGTGTAGGGGGATATCAACGACCTCGTCCTCCGCGACGAATTTGTTGACGCCAACAATTGTTTTCTCCCCACGCTCTACCTGTTGCTGGAATGTGTACGCCGACTCGGCGATCTCCTTCTGAGGGAAACCAATATCTATCGCTTTGAGCATGCCTCCCATGTCATCCAACTGGCGGATGTAGGCCATGGCCTCCTCCTCTACTCGGTCGGTCATTTCCTCAATAAAATATGAACCCGCCAGCGGATCCACCGTATTCACAACACCACTCTCCTCGGCAATAATCTGCTGAGTTCGAAGCGCGATGGTTACGGCCTCCGCTGTCGGCAGCGAGAGAGTCTCATCCATAGAATTAGTGTGAAGCGACTGCGTCCCTCCCAACACCGCCGCTAATGCCTGAAGTGCCACACGAGCAACATTGTTTACTGGTTGCTGAGCCGTTAAGCTCACGCCCGCCGTCTGGGCGTGCGTGCGGAGCTTGTACGAGCGAACGTCAGAGGCGTGAAAACGGTCCCGCATAAAATAGGCCCACATGCGTCGGGCCGCTCGAAATTTCGCAATCTCTTCAAAGAAATCGTTGTGCACATCCCAAAAAAACGAGAGACGAGGAGCAAATGAGTCGATCGCCATTCCCCTCTTCAGGCATTCCTCAACATAGGTGATGCCGTCATATAAGGTGAATGCAAGTTCCTGAACTGCTGTGGCACCTGCCTCTCTGATGTGATACCCCGAGATACTCACCGGATGAAAACGTCTGGCCTCCGCTGTACAGAATTCGATCATGTCGCAGACGATACGCACGGCAGGCTCAGGTGGGCATATCCACTCCTTCTGCGCGATATATTCTTTTAAGATATCGTTTTGTATCGTCCCGCCCATCTCATGCCAGCTGATTCCCCGCCGACGTCCTATGGCAAAATACATCGCGAGAATCGGCGCCGCACTGCAGTTAACCGTCATTGAAGTGGTGACCTTGTCCAGCTCGATTCCGTCGAACAGAACCTCCATATCGTCGATGCAGGAAACGCTCACTCCCTCGCGCCCAACCTCACCAAGAGAGTACTCACTATCCGGATCGTAGCCCATCAGGGTTGGCATATCGAAGGCAGTCGATAGCCCCATTTGTCCCTGCGATAAAAGATAACGGAATCGTTCATTCGTATCCCTGGGAGAACCAAAACCTGCGAATTGCCTCATGGTCCAGAGGCGTCCGCGGTACATGCTTGCCTGCGGTCCCCGCGTAAAGGGAAACTCTCCCGGATACCCGAGCTTCTCCTCGAAGGACCAGTGATCGCGCTGTTCCGGACCCACCAATGCCGGAACGCTGAGGTTACCAATCGTCGAGTATTCTGCTAAGCGTTCTTTCTGCACCGAATACGCCGTCGTATGCCAGTCTGCGGTAGACGGCGACTGCCTTCCGGGATCCGCTTTCTGCTTTCTTTTCTGTTCTGTTTTCTTTGCCGGCGTGTCTGCCATAGTATGCTTCCGTTGCGAATCTACTCTTTACTCAAGAAAGGCTTTGGCCAGGAAAACGGTAGCAAAGCCATTAGTGTCAGGCTTACGCCTTGAACAGATGCCCGGCGATAACCAGTCGCTGGATCTCCGATGTGCCCTCGTATATTTCGGTAATCTTTGCATCCCGCAGATAGCGCTCAACGTTGAACTCTTTTACGTAGCCATATCCGCCGTGAATCTGAATTCCCTTGAGCGCACAGTCAACTGACATTTCAGAGGCAAAGAGCTTCGCCTGAGCGGCTTCTCTTCCATACGGAACACCCGCGTCTTTTCGTTTAGCCGCTGCCAGGGCCAGTAAACGCGCCGCGTCGATCCGGCAGGACATATCCGCAATATAATTCTGAATTGATTGAAACTTTCCAATGGGTTGGCCAAAAGCCTTGCGCTCCTGCGCGTAAGCCACCGAGTCTTCCAACGCAGCCCGCGCGATGCCGACTGCCTGACAGGCAATACCTATGCGTCCGCCATCCAGAGTGCTCATCGCAATTTTGAAGCCGTCGCCGGGCGCTCCCAAAAGCTGCTCATCGCCAACGAGGGTATCCTCGAAGCTTATATTTGATGTCGGAGAACCGCAGATGCCGAGCTTATCCTCTTTCTTCCCCGTGCTCACACCTTCGTGATTCTTCATTTCTATAATGAAGCAATTTATGCCTTTGTGCTTTAACTCAGGCTTTTCCATGGTAAAGAGCACACAAATATCCGCTTCCGGGCCATTGGTTATCCAATTCTTGACGCCGTTGATTCGCCAGGACGTACCCTCTTTAACCGATGAACAGGTTTGTCGTGCCGCATCACTTCCGGTACCGGGCTCACTCAATGCAAAACAACCGAGGTATTCGCCGGAAGCCAGTTTGGGCAGATATTTTTTCTTCTGTTCCTCGGTGCCGAACGCGAGAATTGGCCAGATACAAAGGGAGTTATGTGCACTCACGATCACACTCGTGGAAGCACACATACGTGCCAACTCTTCGACAACAACGCCATACGAAACGTAATCCAGTTCAGCACCGCCATAGGCTTCAGGTGTAAAAACACCCATAAAGCCAAGTGAACTAAGCTTCGGAATCAACTCCTTGGGGAAATAATGCTCATGATCCACTTTGCGTGCCAAGGGCGCGACCTCTGACGCGGCAAAGTCTTTGGCGGTCTGACGCACGAGACGCTGCTCTTCACTAAGATCAAAATCAAAAGAATCTAACACCCTCACACCCCCTTAAATGTAGGTTTTCTTTTTTCAACGAAGGCTCCGAGTCCCTCCTGGGCGTCAGCGCTCATCACTACGCCCAAAAACTCTTCCACCTCCCCTTTAAGTGCCTCATCTCGAGACTTAGAGAAAAATGCATCTATTGCACGCTTACTCGCAGCAAGAGCAAGAGGAGACTTAGTCGCGAGCAGAGACGCGATTTCCTCGGCTTTTTTCCCGAGTTCATCCTGTGGAACCAGCCACTCAATAAGGGACAGGCGATGCGCCTCTTCGGCGGAAATGGTTTCTCCGGTAAGAATCAATCGCTTAGCCACTCCTGCACCAACCCGTGCCGTGAGTCTCTGCGTACCTCCGAAACCGGGAATCAAACCCAGATTCACCTCGGGCTGTCCCAGCTTTGCTGTTTCGCTTGCAACGATAAGATCGCAGGCAAGCGCCAACTCAAGCCCCCCGCCTAAAGCAAAACCGGATACCTCAGCAATTACCGGAAATGGGGCACATTCAATTGCACGCATCGCGGCCTGCCCGGCCTCAATAAAGTCACGAATGCGATCTTCGTCCGCTTCGCGCATGACTTTGATATCAGCCCCTGCCACAAAGGCCTTTTCACCAGCGCTGGAAACAACAATTACTCGTACATCTGCATAGCGATCAGCAGATGATTCAGGCGAACTTAGAGATTCCACCTCCTCTCTCACAGCGTCCAGGACTTCACGATTAAGAGCATTCAGGCTCTCCTCTCGCTGAATCACGATTCGTGCGACACCATTCTCTATCTTCTTCTGAACTAATTCTGACATACGTATCTCGCTTTTTGATCGCTCACATCTGAGCCGGATTCTTTCTCTGCATCCTCGACGGCAATCTCTTTCCGTACGCGGCGTCTCTGAAGGTCTTGCACGACACTAACCCGGCGGCCAGCTGTGCATACGACCGGCAAGGAGATGCAGATGCAACTGGAAGACGGTCTGCTGACCATGTTTCCCGGTGTTAATTACGACCCGATAACCATCTTCATCAACGCCCAGATCACGAGCGAGCTGGCTGCACACATAGAGCAGATGTCCTGCGGTACTGCGGTCGTCTTTTGTCATTTCTCTCAGACTCGGCAGGGTCTTTTTAGGAATGACGAGGCAATGGACCGGGGATGCCGGAGCGATATCCTTAATGGCGATGCAGTCCTCATCCTCGTAGATTATCTCAGCTGGTATCTCTCTCCTGATGATCTTATGGAAAATGGTGTCTTCTTCCAAGCTACCCCCCTAATTTACTCAACATTTCTGTGTTATCTGCCGATTATATCGAATGGACGTAGCTAACAACATACAGTCTTTGCAGAACGCTGAAGCAATTTTTACAGGAGTTGGATTATCGCATTCTCCTAAGTGCTTAGGGGCACTAAGAACTTGAGATAATGCGGGACAGAACCCCGCCGGGATTTTCTGAGATTCCCCCCGGGATTTGCCCATCCACAACTCTAGCCGGCAATTTTGGCGTGATTCTTGTATCTCTTCTGTTGTGGGAAAGGCCCCAAAATGGAAGGCTCATCTCCAGGTAGTTGAAAATGCAAGGAAAAGAGGCTGAAGCGTGGAAAGATACTTAGAAAAGAACAGCGCAGAAACGGAAAAAATGAGTATAGCCATAGGCAAAAGTGTCCCCTTTTCAGACACCAGCCCCCAGCCTATGCCCTCAGCCCTCGCCCAGGCCGGTTTTGAGGAACTCGCGCAGCTCGCCAGATCTCTCGAGTCAGATACCAGAACCGCGCAGGTCTATGCTCGCCTCCCCGAGCACTTTCGCCAGGATCAATTGGAAATGCTGGAAGCAGAACTCAATAACCAGGGCCTTCTGTCTCGCAGTATTCGAACGAATTACTCCCTTTCCCAACACATTCAATACGAAGCAAACGTGTGGAAGTGGCGTGCTGAACGCGTGGGCTTTGAGGGATCAAAACTGCACTTTTGTGTCGATCTGCCGAAGTACCTGATCAGTCGAGCAGAAGAGCTGGTCGCCTCTGCTGAACAGAAATCCGGTTCCGCTGACACGGCTCTCAGAGCCAGTGCATGGCAAAAGCGTTTCGAATCACAGGACGCACTCAGTAGCGAACTTCGGTATCTGGAGTCATTCGCGGCATTCCTAAACGGAGCACACGACAATCCAGAGAATGCCTATCAACGTGGTCTGAATCTGGTGCTGCGGGTAATTTGTTCCAGTAAATCAGTCGTTGACGAGACTCTGGAGATCTCCCTGCCAATTCATAAGTCCGCATTTTTCGCGCAGCTCAAAGAGATTGAAAACGCCTCGGAGTAAA
>JAUIMJ010000084.1 GCA_030433295.1 bacterium
TTACCGCTATCTTCATCGTAGTCGGTATTCTCGGTGGCTATCTGGTCGCCGTGGGAACGCTCGGTTTATCCTCCGGAACATTTATGTCGGTGATGATTCAGGCAGTGGGCTCGGTCGATGTGATCTCCGGATTCACCAAGTCTGTGTTCTTCGGTCTCATCGTCGCCTGGATTGCGTGTTACAAGGGATGGACCTGTAGTTTCGGTGCCGTAGGGGTAAACCGGGCAACGACGAGCGCGGTTGTTACCTCGTCCGTACTGATACTTATTCTGGACTATTTTTTAACTTCAATTTTAACAAACGTATTCCTTGATTAAGATACGCAACGTCTATAAGCGCTTTGGCACTCAGGAGGTGCTGCGCGGTGTGAGCCTCGACATTGAGGAGGGAAAGACGACAGCCATCCTTGGCCCCAGTGGTACGGGTAAGAGCGTTCTTTTGAAGTTGATCACGGGCTTGATGCTGGTCGACTCGGGAGAAATTACGATTGGCGATCAGAGCATGACCTCGGCAAAGAACCCGCACGAGCGACGACTGATTTGTCAGCGCATGGGAGTTTTGTTTCAGGGAGCGGCGCTGTTTGATTCTATGAATCTGATAGATAATGTTGCCTTTCCGCTTCGCTATACTCTGAAGATACCCGAGTCGGAAGTTATCGCCCGAAGTGTGGAAATGCTTGAGCAGGTGGGACTGGCCGGAAAGGAGTTGGCGCTGCCCGGAGAAGTTTCAATCGGGATGAGAAAGCGCGTTGGTATTGCCAGAGCAATGGTTGTTGAACCCGAGGTTATTTTGTTCGATGAACCGAATACGGGGCTGGACCCCGAGGTAGGTCAGGAAATCTACGAGCTTATTCGCGACACACAGAGAGAGCGTGGATTTACCGGAATTGTCGTCAGTCACGAAATACCCGAGGTTTTTCAGGTGTGTGATCGTGTCGCCATGCTTTATCGTGGCGAGGTGCAGATAAACGGGGCGGTGGATGAATTTCTGGCGTGTGAGAAGCCGGTCGTCCAGCAGTTTGTGCGTGGTGATACGGTAGGGCCGATAGAATTGAGTTAAGTGTGAATTCTTTGGAGAGTGTGGTGTCTAAGAAAGAGACGAGTTCTAGTTTTGAAGTCCCCAGAAGGACGTTTACTACTGAGTTCTGGGTGGGTTTATTCACTCTGGCGGGCTGCCTGTGTTTCTCCTACCTGGCAATCAATGTTGCCGGTATGAAATTCAGCAACGCCGGTCTGTATGGGGTTTCTGCAACCTTTACTAACATCGCGGGGCTCAAAGTCGGCGCGCCGGTTGAGATAGCCGGGGTTCGAATTGGCGAGGTCTCGGGGGTTAAACTCGAGAATACAGAAGCTCTGGTTTCGATGTTGATCCGCGAGGGGGTTAAGCTGCGTGAGGACGATATCGCCCAGATACGAACTAAAGGAATAATTGGCGATAAGTATGTTAAGATATCGCCAGGCGGATCAGATGAAATGATTCCGGCGGGAGGACGCATTTCCGATACCGAGTCGGCAGTTGAGCTCGAGGAGGTCATCGGTAAAGTCGTCCATAGTTTGGATTCTGATTAAGCAATAATCATATTCTTATTATTATAAGAGAGGAGTGAATCAGTCATGAGAGTTCGAAGCGCAGAAATGCAAGTACACCTTCCTTCATCTTTGCTTTGCGCCCTGCTGCTGTTTCTAGTTTCCTCTGTTCCGGTGTGGGCAGAGACCCTCACGCCTGAGCAAATCGTGTCGAAGGCAGTCGATGAAATCAGAAAGACTGTCGCGGAGAAAAAGGGATCTATTCCCGACGAAAAACTCGACGAAGAGTTGCGTGGTATCATGGCTCCGGTTTTCGACTTTCGTGAAATGTCTCGTCGCTGTCTCGGAATCAACTGGAAAAAAGGAACACCGGAGGAGCGTAAAGAATTTGTGGACCTGTTCAGTGAAATGCTGGCGGGCAACTATCTGAAGCAGATTAGAGATAACGTGCAAGAGAGCACGATTAAGATGCTCGGTGAATCAATTCGAGAGAACAAAGCAATCGTTCGCACCTCTGTGTCTCACGAAGGGACTGAGGCCAGTATTGATTACCGCATGCGCAATAAGAAAGGTGATTGGAAGGTTTACGATGTGATAATCGAAAACATCGGTTTGGTTACCAACTACCGCAGTGAGTTTACCGGAATCGTGCGTAAAGAGGGATTTTCGGGCCTGCTCGCCCGTCTGAAAGAAAAGATCAAGAAAAAGGCAGAGAGTTAGTCGCCTCAGTTACGCCCGCTGGGAGCCCTACTTACGGCCTCGCTCAAGCTCGCGAATTACTTCCTTGATGAGGTGCTCGAGGGCATCCACCTTACTTCCCATTTCCAGTCGCCAGCGGGATGCCTGATCGCTGTTTTCGTTTGAGGCTCTGGTTTGTCGGGCAATGTGTTCCACGTGTCGTACGTTGTGTGACAGCTCCGAACTAAGCGAAGTCATGGTGTTCTGGAGGGCGAAGCGCAGCTCCTGAATTTCCCGGTCCACATTGCTGTTCGTTGAGGTGCCACTTTGTGTGCGCTCACCGAGGACCTCTTCCAGGCGCGGAACAAGTGCATCGCTGATGCGCTGCTCTAGCTTAGCGAAGAGGGCGTTCTGATTGTCGGTGATACGCGTTCCGGTCGCTGACTCCTGTGCCGTTTGATTTTCCTGAGCTGCGATTAACTTAGCTTCTAAGGCATCGAATCTCTTCTCGATGACGGTTTTGAGCTGACCGAGGAGGAGTGTCTGCGTTTGCTCAATACTCGATTCGGTATTCTGACTTTCGATGAGCTCCTGGAGTGCTTTGAACTGGGCTTCGTGATTTCTCTCGATGCGAGTGAGGTAGCCTCGCAGTTCAAATACCTGGGTATTTACCACTTCCATTGATTCTCGGAATAGTTCAAGCGTGGCACTGTCGCTTTCTCTGTGCTCGCTGATTTTTCCGATATCTTCGACCAGGGAGGCAATGAGTGAGTTGGCGCTGTCTATGTCCGAGACGGCCTGAGCTGCCGGATTCTGACGTGCCTCATTCTGCATACCGACGAGGGGGTTTGTGGGCACAACGTCAGTAGCCGATAGTTCCTCGGCCTGGACCGGGCCGGCGTTTTTATTTTGAATTCTTTGCTCGGACATTCCCTGTTGCGCTTGTTGTAGGCTTTTTATCCTCAGGAGCGATACATTCGCTGTCTGTATAAATCGTCGTATTTCACACTATTCTTGAGCGATTCCGTGCATTTCTCCCCGCGCTGCTCGGGAATGCTGGCTTCCGCAATGGTGACAGTTACTTAGGCCACTCGCCCCCATGGCTAAATATTGCGCTATTCCCCTCGTCTTTTGCTACTCTTGGCGTATCTGAGCATCTTAACAGGGGAAATGCCGGATAGCCGTCAATCGCGGCTCAGTTCTGGCCATAAAGGAGGAAAACTTGGATCTTATTGCGGGTAAATACGAGGTTATTGAAAAACTGGGCGAAGGCGCATCGGGAACCGTCTTTCGCGCTCGCAATATCGCCTCCGGGTCGGAGTATGCGGTGAAGATACTGCTGCCCTCGCTCACTCAGAATGAGAGGTTTACCGCGCGCTTTATTCAGGAGGCGAAAGTCCTTGAGCGCTTCGTTCATCCCGGATCAATTCAGCTTCGCGACTTTGGAAAGACCGAAGACGGCATGTTTTACATGGCTACGGACTTTTGCGACGGCGTTGCCCTTAGACAAATCCTCTCTGAGCGTAAGCACTTCAGTGTGGACGAGACCCTGGATTGCATGGTTCAGGTTCTTGAAGTGCTCCATGCCGCCCATGAACTTGGAATCATCCATCGCGATCTAAAGCCGGATAACGTACTGGTAGAGAGTAATGCCGACGGTTCGCGCAGATATCGATTGCTCGACTTTGGTGTGGCCAAGCTCACAGAGAATACCAAAGAAGATTCAGAGATGATGCTCACATTGGAAGGCACCGCGGTGGGCACGCCTCAGTATATGTCCCCCGAGCAGGCAGCCGGTGTGACTGATCTCGACTATGCCGTCGACATCTATGCGCTCGGCGTTATGATGTACGAACTGCTCGCCGGTCGTCTTCCTTTTAACTCCCCAAATGTTCTGCAAATACTTTTGATGCATTCGACGATGGCGCCTCCCCCACTGGAGCCGGAGCTGGGCGTCCCTTCGAGTGTGCAGGAGCTTATGTACAAAGCGCTGGAGAAGAATCGCGCTAATCGCTATTCCAGTGCGAAGGAATTCGCCGATGCCTGTGCCGCAGTTCGGGCCGAACTACTGGCCGGGGCTAAAACCGTAATCCAGGAGAATCCTATAATCGCGGCCGAATCGGCAGAGCGACACGGAACCGGGGAGACCAAGATTCTATGTCTTGATGATGACCCGATGGTACTCAACATCCTGAAGCATATGCTCACCCATGAAGGTTACACTGTTTTCACCACTACGGACTGTTCTTCGGTGCATGATCTCATACTCAATGAGGAAGTTCGTTTCATGATCAGCGATGTGCAGATGCCGGGTCTTCCCGGGACCAAGATTTGTCGCATGCTTAAGGAAGCCTATCCGGATATCAAAATCGTTCTCTTTTCCTCAATCGATGAGCGCGATTTGGAACGGCGTGCTGCCGAGAGTAATGCGGATGGCTGGATGAGCAAGCAGGCATCACCACCTGAATGGATTGCCAAGGTAAAAAGCCTGCTCTCAAGCTAGAGCAGTCTTCGGATAACTATTGTGCGATTTTATCCTGCGAATGCTCTAGTTACTCGGCTTTGGAGAAGCGCCACTCGCAGCGAGATCTTTTCCTCCGGCGAGAATCCATCCCTGCGGAGTTTCTACAAAGATGAGCAGCAGACGGGCGTTTTTAAATTTCCCTTCTTCAAGTGCAATTTTAACGCTTGCCGTTGTTACATACGCCTTTGTTTCCTGGGTGCTCGCCTGCACGACTTCTACATCCTGCTTCATTTTCACAGGAATATTGCGGGGCACAATGCGCATGGGGAACTCGTAGGATTTTCTTTGCACGGCGCCTAAGCCTACAAGAAAGTTAACTGCCGCGGCCTGCACCTCTTCTTCAGTTGGCTCTGCGACACTGGCCGAGGGAAAACAGCAGAGCGCTATAAGCGCAGAAACCAGAACTTTTTTCAGAGTTGCGTTAAGACCTTTCCTCATATCGTTTCCCCTAGTGTCTCTGTGTTTTAGGTTGGTAGGCGAACATTCCATTGCCAGCTTCTCAGCGCGGCCCTCTAACTACAGGCAAATCGCTCAAGAACCGAATCCAGCATTATTCTCCCTCTGGCACTGAGTGCCCAGGAGTTCTCTTTTTTCTCTATGATTTCAAAATCCTTCAACTCTTTCAGGGTATCCGCATAGCGTGTTTCCAGCGAGTCCTTAAACAAGCCGGAAAAGCGTTCTGAGGAAATTCCCTCCTGTGTTCTGAACCCCAGAAAGAAAAACTCCAGCAATGCTTTATCTCGGTCAATTTCTTCGCTGCGTTGAACGGAATTTCCATTCTCCTCAACAGAGATACAATACGTTCGAGGATTGAGAAGATTTATCCATCTCTGTCCGTAAAGGGAAAAATCATTCTCAGCCAGGCGTGCGCGGGGCACACCCAGGTAACTGTGAGCACCTGCGCCGATCCCCAGATAATCCATCCCTCGCCAATAGGCCAGATTGTGCCTGCACTCGTACTCTGCTTTGGCGTAATTTGAAATTTCATACTGACAGAATCCAGCTCTGGCCAGCTCGCTCTGAGCCTGTCGAAAGAGAACTTCCTGTACTTCCTCATCCAGCGCGAAAAAACCTCCTCGCTTTTCGCGTTTATAGAACTCTGTTCCCGGCTCTATGGTGAGGCCGTATGCTGAGATGTGATTAAGCGGGAAGGAAAGAGCCTGGTCAAGATCGTGTTGCCACTCTTCAGGAGTTTCATCCGGCACCGCAAAAATCAGATCGAGACTCATGTTGCGGAAGCCGGACTCTTTAACAAGAGCCAGCGCACGACGCGTGTCCTCAGCACTGTGGAGTCTGCCGAGCAGCTTTAATTTTCTGTCCGAGAAGCTCTGCGCGCCGAGACTGATGCGGTTAACGCCCCCTTGTCGAAAGCCCCGGAGACGCTCAAGAGCCAGTTCTTCCTGCAGTGAGCCCGGATTTGCTTCCAGGGTAACTTCTGCATTCTCGACAAAAGGAAAGAGTTCGTTAGCTGCTTCAAGTATTTCTGAGATTGCTCCTGCGCTGAACAGAGACGGGGTTCCTCCGCCAAAAAATACCGTTGAGATCTTTCTTCCCGCCCAGGACTCCTTCGCGGCGAAGTGCTGAAGCTCCGTAATCAGTGCCCGGGTATAGCGAGCTTCTTCTTCGAGGCTTCCCGCCTGCGACTCAGTGGCATAAGAGTTGAAATCGCAGTAGGGGCATTTTTTTGCGCAATAGGGAATGTGTACGTAGAGCGCAAAGGGCTCCTGCACCCTGTTCATGCGGATTGCCGATCGGAAGTAAGTCGGCTAAGCGGCACGCCATCAGCGACAATCGGAGCATCTGCCTCAACAGCGGTTTTCAGAAAGCCAAGGCTGTAGCACTCCTCAGTTCCCGGAACAACGACGCTGCTGCTGATAAATCCAACTCGTTTCTCGTCATCGGCAAGCAGTATTGCGGTATCGGGCTCGAAGGGCTTGTCCCCAGTGGATCGCAGATGCACGAGCTGGCGATTGGGACGGCCGCGGGCGATGGACATTTCAACAACCTCCTGTCCCGCATAGCATCCCTTCTTAAAGGAAATTGCCTGCTCGTGTGGAATTTCGGTAGCCACGATTTTCTCAGTGGTATCCCTGCCGTATTCGGGAATGCCCTGGATTATGCGATAGGCGTTGAAGCCATCTGCACTGCCTGAGGTCACCTCGTCTCCGAGCGAGCGAAAAAACTCCTCGCTGGCTTCCTTCGGACAGGAAACTATGTATGCGGGTAATTCTCCCCGATTGTCACAAAGACTTTCCAGAGTCAGCCCACTGCTAAGCGGTATGCTGCCTATTGCAAAATCTTCCTGCTGTCCGCTGGCTTCCGCTGATGCTCTCGGCAGGTTTGTTCCGGCATAGGGACCGGCCAGATAGAAAAGACTCTGGGAATCGAGTTTTTCACACTCAAGCTGGTCGGCGACCTTAAACATGAAGAGTCCACGCACAAAATCTTCCGCTGCTGTGTCTCCGGAGCCTGGTTCAGCGATGATGCGGTAGCCGTCCTCGACTTTGTAGATGAGAAAGCTGCCCAGCATCTTACCCTGGGGGCTGAGTACCATGGAGGGAAGAGCAAAGGCGCCTACACCCAGTGAGCCGGCACCCAGTGAGCGAATATCCTGGGTGATACGTCCTTGCAGGTAGCGTTCAGCATCCGGGCCATGTACGGAAAATACGTGATACTTCTCGAGGGGAAAGAGCACCGCGGATGTTCTGCTGGCTTCGAGTTGCTCACCTATAGCTGCGCTTTGAGAGTCTGTTGATTCCATGCGCGGCAGTGTATCAGCTTGACGCTTGTTTGCACTACGGGGTGCCCGTTTTTTTCGGCTTATGTGAGTGTTTCTATTGTTTGGGGGTCGAGAGGCTCAGCAGTGCCACACAGTCCCGCGTCTGACGGCGGGCTTAGCGAATCAACTGGAACAGGCGACCGAAGGGGTCAGGTGTATGCCAGTAGATGATAAAGGCTCTGCCCTGAATTCTGTCGATGCTGAGGAATGGCGAGCCTTCCCAGCTCCGGGAGTCCTGTGATTTGTCCCGATTGTCACCAAGGAGGAGCAGGCTGTTTTCCGGGACTGTCGCCGGGCCAAAATCACCCTTGCCGCCGTCTACCCAGACTGCGTGAAAGTCGTCATCAATCCACTCTTTACCATTAATAAAGACCTTGGTTCCCGAAACCTGGACCACATCTCCGGGCAGGCCGACGGCGCGCTTGATGATGTTCGTTTCCGACTCGTCTTCGGGTGTGTTGGGATTATCTGGTCTGGTGAAGACCACGACGTCTCCGCGCTTTGGCATTCTAAAATCGACGATGGTTTCTGCTTTGAAGGGAAGGCGAATTCCGTAGCTGAGTTTATTGACGAGAATATGATCGTTGACCTGTAATGTCGGCTCCATTGAAGATGAAGGGATGCGGTATGCTTGTACGACTGACGAGCGAAGCATAAAGGCAATACAGCAGAAGATTCCCAGGCTCTTTATCAGGCTAAAGAACTCTGCAAGCGGCGCAGAGACACTGCGTTGCTGTACCCCTCGATTCTTATAGCTAAACTGGAGAGACACAATTACTCTTGGTGTTTTTCCGTTATCCTCACCCATGGCTGATGTGCGCATGGGCGATTATCACTTTGTCAGGCAGACGTCTGCCTGACGGCAAAATCTATGTATCGCTAGGCGTTAAATGCCTGGCTCTTTCCGAAAATTACGGCCTTACACTCAACTTCGATAGCTGGCTCAACGGCTAAGACTTTGGAAAAGAAGATACCGGTTTCAAAGGCTTTTCCTTTGAGCACATCGAGACGCTCGCCATCGTTGATGGTCATGTGGGCAACGATATTGTTGTTTATCTCAGCAATAACCTTGCCTTCTTCGTCCTTACTGAGCTTCGTGATCATGCCAAAAATCGGGTACGACTGGCCGACCTCCACTTTGCCCGGAGCTATCTCCAGTCCGTTTCTCTGAAGAAAGTCCTCTTCGTGGTTTAACTTTTCCATACTGCTCCTCTACCTGACATCCGCCCCCTGAACACCGCATAACTACCTGTAGAAACTACATTTAGCAGCCTGTCGCCGTTTGGAGAGATTCCTATTCTCACCCCCTTATCAGCCAGACCAGGGTATTTGCTTCTTAATTAATGGGTTTTGTGGGCGGTTCTCTAGAGGGCTTAGGTGGGAGTTGGAGAAAATGGGCCTAACGGACCGGCGTCGCGTAGAGATTGTCGGGTGTGCCATCGAAGTTCTGTCTTTGACGGATAACCGAGCCGCTCACCGTTCCAGTACTGTCGCTGGAAATAGTGAATGCTCCATACTCTCCTGCTGAGTTGTTAGTCGCGTTGGGGATTCGAATATCCTCTCGAGCGAAAGCAGGCAGCTCAAGAGCGAAGGAACCACCACTCTGAAAGTCTACTATGATTCTCTCTGGTTCCGAGGAAGTGTTAATCAGACGTAGGTAGTTGATCATGCGCAGAAAGGTATTGAAACTACTCCGAGCAACTTTCCCAAGAGGATAGTGACTCTCAGTGTACTCTGCTGATATCACACTGAGATCCCTGGGGTCATAAAAGTACGTTGCAGAGCCTGCGAGAACTTCCCTGTTTCCATCGATAAACAGGCTGCCAAACTGGCCCGGCCCGAGAACACTCGAAGCCAGTAGGTGTATTTGTGAACGGGGCGGAAACGTTAGTTCTTCGTTTCTGAGTTGACGGCCAGCGCTATCATACCATGAGAGTGTAACGTTGTTCTCATGGTCAGATGCGTTTGCAAGCTCGACAACGCTAAGGGCACCGGGAACAGCACCAATGGGGAGCGTCACGCGTCCTGAGTCACCAGGACTGCTCGGAATACCGAAAGCAAATCCGTAGCGCCCGGCTTCACCGCTGAGGCCGTAGCGTTTTATTGTTGCTATATAGCTTACGGTTTGGTCTTCGGGAGTAATGGACACCTGACCTACAGCGGCGCTACTTGAGAACTCATGCCCCGCTTGTACATCTCTCTTTCCGAAGGGGGGTACAAGTATTGTTCGACTGCTGATGGCGGTTCCGGCCTGGTCGAAGTAGTTTATGACAAAGTTTTGTGGGGTGCTGTCCATATTCGCGACGGATAACCAGGTGGGCACTAAAACACCAGAGTCGTTTAGGTTTTGGCTTGGATTAAAGGAATTAAAAATTGCAGACGAGCTTCCGCGAATAGGTTCGAGAAGGCTTACTGCAAAAGCATAATGAAACGTGGAATTCCAAGGCAGGTCGGGGAGGTAGTAAACGGTGCGACCAGTGTAGTTTGGCGAACCCGCGCCCTGATAGCTCACGCTGAGTAGGCCGTATGAGTTCGCACTAAAGCCCTCAAGGTCATTTAGAACGACGTCCCTCTGACTCTTTGGTGGTAGCGTTACATCTGTCGAACTGATTAGATTTCCATCAATATCCCGAAATGCGATCGCCAAATTGGCCTCTGATTCGTTGTGGTTTATCAACTCAAGAATGTTCACCATTCCGAGGAAACCGTTCCAAAATGCGTATCGTGTACTGGGAGCACTGGGACCTCCAATGAGTCGTTTGATGTTCACAGTTCCGTTGGGAGCTAGGTCAAAATTTTCTTCCAGGATGATTTGACCATTCTTGATAACCAAAATTGTATTTCTCCCACTCGGGACATCGTCAATGAAGAATTTACCTCGTTTGTCTGAAAATCCGCTCCGTGAGATTGGAGTTCCAATCGAGCTGATAACAATCCGGGCGCCATCAATTCTTTTATCATCCTGGAGCAAAAGTCCTTTTACGAGCCCGCTTTTAGGAGTAACAAGAAAATCGTGACGCGTGATCCCGGTGCCGTCTCCGCTTTGTCGCATTACGTCAGTTTCGAAATCCTCTTCGATAAACTCAACTGAATATGACGTTCCGAGCGGAATGTTCTCCAGAAAAAAACGATGATCGGATACAGTTGAAACATTACCGAGACTTCCAAGAGAGAGGTTGAAAACAGTGTCAGTTTCGGACGACGGCAGGATTTTGCCCAAAATAGTGAATACATCATTTCGAAATTTAGAGAGGAAAATGGCGCTGGTGCTGGTCCTTGGACGAAGGTCGGTTTCTGCGCCCAGACTGAAATCGTAGGTTCCTCTCTGCTGGCCTAGAAGGTAAATATCGTTTGTGGGACTGAGCGCTAACTCTAGAACATTATTAAGCGCATTACTATTTCCAGAGGATCTGCCACTTCTCGCCCAGAGTAGTTCCCCGTCAGAATTCAGAGATAACAAGTAGTACGAGCTGTTGTTAAGAGGATCATGAATGTCTTGTCCTTCGCTGGGGTCCAAATCGACTGCGCGACCCCCGAAAGTGCCGGTGATGTAGATTCGCGAGTCTGATCCAATTGCTACACCCCCGTGGCCAGCCGTTAAGGTCTTTGTCCAGAGATAGGTTCTGTCCGATGAGTATTTAGTAATAAACAAGGGTGTACGAGGGTGTCGGTCTATACCTGGGCCCGGATCAAAGTCAATGTTGTCGCGCTCGAAAAAGTTTCCGCTCCCGATAGAATACAGTTCGCCGTTGGGCGCGACATGGAGCAAGCCATTGTAATCTCCAAACCCTTGAGCCCAGATCACATCTAATCCCGGAGAATACTTTACGATTGCAACCCTGTTGACATCCTCCTGATTGTAGTTGCCAAGATCAACCCAACCTCCAAGACCAAAAAACCCGTTTCCGATAAATGTCGCCTGGAGGTAGGTGTTGCCATGGGCATCGAACTCAAGGCTCTGAAAACGGAAATCAGCTCCACTGAGTCGTTTAGTCTCTCCATACGATAGATCTGAATTTAAGCGGCTGAGGTAAACAGCGGTTCCACCCCCGGAGTCTCTTATGTCCTCTCCGGGGCCTGGATCAAAGTCAACTTCCCCCTGGAAAAGCCCTCCGAATAGCAGGCTCCCATCGCTAGGTCGCAAGGCAACAATATCGACGGTCGAGGTTCCGACATGGAGCAGTTGCGTGGATACATAAACACCGTCGCTTGTATAGCTGGCCAGAAAGTTGCTGTCGCCAGTTCGCTCATCAACTCCCACCCCAGGGTCGAAGTCGACTTTGCCACTAAAGCTTCCGAATATATAGATCGTCGCATCATCGGGAGAGACAAAAACGCGTGTGTTTTTAATTTTCGCGTCGAGTTGCGGCACATCGATCGCAAACAAATCACGAGTCCACACTCTCGAACCACTCGCATTCTGCTTCGTTATAAAAATCGAAGTTTCATCATCGGCGTTACCCGGATTCACGTAATGAGTTCCGGGTCCGGTATCAAAGTCTGTTCTGTCGGAAAAAGACCCAACGAGGTAGAGATTTCCGGCACTATCAACTGCAGGTTTACTTATCCTTTGGCCGACTAGTAGTCCGTCTGACTCGATAAAGCCCGTACCCCCGTAGCTCTGGCTTTGTGCAATAGCTGATGACACCTCTGATAGAGTCATCAGCAGAACGGCGAACATATTCCATCCCAGGGATCGGTGTTTCCGAAACATGATTGGTGTGAGTTGGGCCATTAACAGTCCTATCGAGAGGGGCAAGCAACGGCCGGGATTGTATCATAGTTCTCGTGTTTTTCCGAGCCATGCGGTGAGAAGGCCCTATCGATAGGAGATTCGCAATCATCTCATTTTCCTTTTTCAGAAATCTATGGTGAGTTTTCAGAATGCGTTCTTTCAAGGAATTTATATTGAGTAGTTTTTCACCCGATATTTTCTGATTTGCCTTTCTTAGTTTTTCCTTTGTAACCCGGGCTCTTGAGCGAATCCGGGAGGCCATTGGCTGATAGCTCCCTTCTCTCACGCGAGATAGATGCAGCGAAAGAGCGATCTCTTCCTCTGTGCGTATCGAAGTCACATTCGGTGAGCACAGTAGGGGAGCTTTGCTTGCCCGCAAATCTATTCGTTTCTCGTTAAAAGGAGTTTGTCATGAGCACTAACGACGTAGCGCTCAGTGAGCAGGATGAAGCACTCTCGCTTCTGGTTAAACACGGAGTTACTTTCAGTGACAGTACCAAGTTCGACTTGTCGACGCTTCGACGAATGGCGGAACAGCCGCGTACTGATTTTGACGAGGCAAAGCTTGCCTCTCTCGAAGCCAGTACCAAACTGCTCGGTCAGCTTCAGGACGGATTTGTCCGTCCTTTGAACGACGAAGAGGTCGCCGCTCTTCCGAAGGGGTCTCCGGTCAGATACGAAATCGTCGACGGAGAACGTCGGTCGATTGTCTGCGATCGTCTGGGGGAACAATTTCGCGCGCGAATTGCATACGGCTTGACTCCCGATCTGCAGTTTACGCTTTCAGTCGCCCTTAACTTTAATCGAGCCGAGCATAACATCCTCGAGACGGTTAATGTTTGTAAGCGTCTGAAGCAGCATCACACGGTACCCGAGATCGCGAAAATCATCGGACGATCAGAGCCAGGCGTGTATCAGTTCCTGAGTTTGCTGGAGCTGCACCCGGAAATCTTTGCGTATCTCGGTCCGCCGCATAAGCGAGAAGAGCAGCTGCGCATGTCTGCGGGACTGATTTTGGTTAGACTTACGCAGGAGGCACAGATGGAGATCTGGCCAAAGCTTAAGGAAGAACCGACGCAGCGACGTGCCCAGGCACTGGTTCAGCAAAAGACGGCCGAGGACGGAAAAGCACTTCGACCCGGGAAAAAGCTCGGTAAGATGAATGCGAGCGACGCAAAGCGCACTATCAAGGCGCTGGGCGGTCGTGCTGCTGCTATCTTAGACCGATGCACTCCAGAGGTCCTGCGGTCCATCGGCGAGTCGGAACGTGAGAAACTATTCACTTCGGTTGCGACGATCGTCGACGATCTCCAAATGCTGAAGGGTGAACTGGACTTTACTGGCGCGTTTGCCGCGGCAGCAAAGAAATCAGCTAACTAAGGAGCCAATCGACACGTGATTACAGGTTACCTTGTATTCGTCTGACTGCCTCAAAGTGAGGCAGTCGGACTTTCCATCTTTTCCCGATGCAGCTGCTCGAATGCAGGGATCTTGTCCGACACAGGCGAATCACGTGATTCCTGTACAGTATGCTTCACCGCGTGAGGGGTTTTCTTGCTGGTAGCTAAGACGCGGAAACTACGAAACGTTGAAGACGTCGTTTGCCAGACCTCGCTGACTGAGATCTGCTGACCAGAACTCCTCAAAAGAGGAGTAGCCGACGATGTGGTCCCCTGCCTTTAAAACCGGGGAGTTGGCTTTGGGTGAGAGCAAAAGTTCTACGACGACTTCCGGCTTAACCCGGGCGGCAGACAGTGGAGACTTGATGAGGGCAACCGTTCCCTTACGGATGAGCCCGCGATGTTGAGGGCTTATTCGCACGGTGATTGCGTATCCCCCGTCGTCCCGTACTTCCCTGCTTAGTCCCGTTACGCTTTCACCCTCAGCAAGGCTACTGATGCCGGCGACGGTTCCAACCAGTTGTCCCTGCAGTACAACAGGTGCGCCTACCTGAATGCCGTTTAGTTTAGGAAATTCTACCGAAAATTCTGTGGGACCCAGACTGCTGAATCCTGCGAGATTTGATGGTGAGAGCTGGGTGAAAAAGGCGAGAAGGAAAACGAGATTCAACATCTTTGGGGCTCTTTCATGTCTGCTGTGTCGTTGGCAATACGGCCTGCTGATTTACATTAAGCTAACAAAGAAGAAAAGAAGCCAAAAGTAAAAAACGCAGTTAGCTAGTGCTCATATCCATCTATCCCATGTTGTTCTGGACACTTAGCGATCAGCCCCGGTAGATTCCTAGGTGGGGAAGCAGGTAGAGAAAGGGGCCGCCTTGATTATCAGCGTATTCCTAATATAATTACTGCTCAAACTCCTGTTTGTGAGGATACCGTGCTGAAAACCTTTAGTTCCGGGAAGCGGGTTACACGGGCCGGATTGTAGTCCGGGCTCGGTGCATGGATGTCCCAATGTAGTCTTTCTAGTCGCAGTTCGGGAATTACTTGTTCTGATTCTACGGTGCCTGAGCGAATTGATGTTCTTCGCTTTTGCAGCCTGGAATCGCAGGATTAAATGAGGTTTTTTCGCATTTAATTCCTCCGTCTCTTTGGCAGATAAGCATACACAGTGAAAGCGGGGTTAGTGTTCCCCTCTTGTTTTTCGTTCACCCGGGAGATCTTAATGAAATCAAACAAACGTACGCTACGGAGCCTGTTGTTCGTCAGTGACGAAAACCCAACGCTTCTGCTCATGGTTCTGGGATGTATGTTCATCCTGGGAACGAGTTTCGGATGGCTCGTGCGCTTTCCGGCGCTTGAGCCGATGAAGCTCTACCTCGTCCCGCTGGCTGGAGCACTCGGCGGCTTGTTT
>JAUIMJ010000411.1 GCA_030433295.1 bacterium
TTAGAGAAGCGTACAACTCTGAAAGTTGCCTCCCCGCCCCGCGCTCAGTATATCTGTCTTTTGGTCACGCCAATGGCGTGACAATATACCCCTAATCTATTGCGAGGAACGGCTGACGCCGTACTTTAAATCGTTAGGGGTATACTCCCTGTCGTGCCTCGCTCACTCACTGCCATAAGACTCTAAAACCACTAAATAAATGTATATTTTTCTACTACCAATCGCGATCCTCATCATTTTTGCCGCGCTGCACTTCTTGAGAAAAAGACCCGGAGAGAGAGAAGAATATGCTCCGATGAAGATACCTGGTGACAGCCATCAGGCCTTTATCGTGTGTACCTTTTCCATGCTCGCAAAGCTTTCTCTTGCAGATGGCGCGGTTACCGCTGAGGAGAAGAAAGTTATGCAGAGCTATATTCGTGACGAGCTGGGGTTGAATCGGAAGTATCAACGGCTTGCGCTTCGCGTGTTTGAGGAGGCGAAAAATTCTCCTTTGGATGTCAGAGACTATGCACAGGCGTTTCAGAAAGCGTATCCGGATCGCATACAATTACACGAGCGGGTAATGCGGACGCTGCTGGCACTTTCCGTTTCAGATGGGATTTTTTCGGATGAAGAGGCACGACAACTTCGCAGTGTTGCACTGCTTCTTGGGTTTAGTGAACCAGCGTTCGAGGGAATTATGTTTGAATATGTAAAGCCCCAGAATCTGCTTCACTAATGTTTTTTAAGGCTCTTTTATGTCTTAGGAGAGCAGCCACATCCCGAACACGCCTTGTCTCCCTTAGAGAGTGATTTAAGTTTTCGCAGGGAACGTCGCGCAGATATAATGATATAGGCGGAGGCGCCTACTATCAGGAGTGCTACGATTACATTTTCTGCAGTCAGGTTCATATCCACCACTGTGCCAGTCTATAGGTCGCAAAAGCTCCGAAATAAGCGAGGGCTGTCATATAGACAAACATGAGCGTTGGCCAACGCCAGGAACCGGTCTCACGACGACAGACGGCAAGAGTTGACATACACTGACAGGCAAACACGTAAAAGACCAGCAGCGAAAGTGCCGAAGGCAGTCCAATACCGCTGCCATCCTCGGCTCCCCGCTGAAGCAGCAGGGTGAGCGACTGCGCTCCTTCTTCATCACTTTCCAGGTTGTAGACCGTCGCCAGCGTACTCACGAAGACTTCTCGTGCGGCAAAGGAAGCGAGAAGCCCGATACCTATTTTCCAGTCAAAGCCCAACGGTTCGATAATCGGCTCCATGGCCTTTCCCACCTGCCCGGCATAACTTTGCTCAACAGGGGAGGGCTGGCCATCGACATGCGGGTAACTGGCAAGAAACCAGAGCACTATTGAGCAGGCAAAGATAATAGTTCCGGCTGTTTTTACAAACACCATCACTCTATCCCACACCTCTCTCAGCACCAGAGTAAGAGAAGGCCTGCGAAATGGTGGCATCTCCATGACGAAAAGCGCGGGCTCACCTCGAAACAGTGTGAGTTTGAGCAGCAGGGCAACCACGGCGGCAAACACGATACCAAGGGTATACAGTCCCAACATCACCAAACCCTGGAGGGAGATGAATCCTCCAACGAAGGTATTCGGAACGAAGGCAGCGATTAGAAGCGCGTAGACCGGTAGCCGAGCGCTGCAACTCATCAATGGTGCAACGAGGATGGTTATAAAACGATCCGCAAGCGAGGAGATTGAACGCGTGGCCATGATGCCAGGCACGGCACAGGCGAAAGAACTCAGGAGCGGAATGAAGGAGCGACCCTGTAATCCGAACTTTCGCATTAGGCGGTCCATTACGAAAGCAGCGCGACATAAATAGCCGCTATCCTCCAGAAGGCCGATAAAAAAGAAGAGCAACGCGATTTGGGGAATAAAAATGATTACACTACCCACACCCGCAAGCACGCCGTCGACGAGCAGACTGCGCAACTGACCCGGAGGCAGGGCCTGGGTGAGGAGGTCTCCGAGATAGGCGATAGCGCCATCTATGAGATCCATCGGCGCACTGGCCCAGGAAAAGATGGACTGAAAAATAACCGCCATTACCGCTACAAAGACAACAAGTCCAAATACCCGATGCGTCGCAATAGCATCTACCCAATCTGCGGTCCGTTTCGAGTAATTCTGTGTCTGCGAAACCGTTTGTTGAACAATCTCGTTGATCCACTTGTATCGCGCACTCGCTACGGCTCCATAGTCAGCAGAGACGCTCAGGCGGTCTCGCTCCATAGAGGCATCAGCCAGCACACGGTCACCATGAGCCCAGGCAAACTGCGAGACGGGCGCCGGATGCTTTTCTTTTTCGGGCGACAATAATGACGCAAGCTCTAGTTTTAACTGTTCGATTCCGGTTTTCTTGGTTCCGCATAGCCGTACAACCGGAACACCGAGAAGTCTGGATAGTGTCGCTGTTTGAATGCTGATGCCGCGGCTTTCAGCAACATCACTCATATTGAGGACCAGTATAAGCGGTGCACCCAGATCTATTAGTTCCGAGACTACGTATAAATTTCTCTCGAGATTGCTTGCATCCACTACGGCAACTACCGCGTCCGGCAAATGTTGAAGGGAGCTGGCCGCTACCTGCTCGTCGAGCGACTCTCCGGACAGGGTATAAATTCCTGGCAGGTCCGAGATGACACAGCTCGCACCGTTCTCAAGCTCGACCATCCCGCGCTCCTCCTTCTCTAGACCGTCGTTCGGAGCCGGTCCCGCGTCGAAGGGACCCAGCTCCTCTTCAATGGCTCGC
>JAUIMJ010000412.1 GCA_030433295.1 bacterium
GCTATAGCAGTGGCCAGTGGCACAAAGCGATTATCTAGTATTTTTCTGTCTATTATGGCAGACTTCCCGGATATCAAGTCTTGCTCATTCCCAGTACAAAGAGTGCACACAATAACCCCTCCTCCGCTGCCTGCAGACAGCCGAGGGGGGCTCCCTGCCAAGGTTTTCACAAGTTCCATCAGAAGCTGTCCGGGTCTTTCGTACACCTGTCTGCCTGTCTGCCTGTCTGCCCACGGGTGCTCGGATGACCCGGACCGACACGCTTTTTGATGGAGCATTATTGTGACCAAATTCTCAAAAAAGGAACTAAGCAAACGAAGAACTGACGCGGCATGGCGATTCTGGCATGCCTGGACCGTAGATACGCCGAGGCTTCGCGCAGATCCACCAGGCTCTGAAAGCGAACTCGATCGCTTTCTTGCCGCGGTGGCAGCAAAAGCGTTGAGCAACGGAAAGAGTATTTCCTGGACGTCGGTAAACAACGCACGACACGGAAACACCGACCTCAGCGAGGACGTGATTGAAGCGCTTGAAACTGCGCTGAATCGACGTCTCGCAAAGTCTCGTAAGCGGGTGCGTATGCATATTTTCGGCGGAAGCTGCCGAAGAGAAAGCGATAAGCCCGTGAGAAAGGCTCCTGCAGCCGACACGCGTACAGTCAATGTTCGAACGAAAGCCGATCGCCTTGTGATCAAACTCCCACCTGGCTGCACCTCTGCTCGACTACACGAGACGAGGAAAAGACGGGGCGGAGCGCTTGAGGTTGAAATTCGACTGAAGCATCGATAAACCCATCCATACCTACGCATTGCGTGGTAGAGGTGCCTTCAGCATTTGGGAAGCCCCACCTCTATCCATTTTCGCACGCAAACCAGAGCAGGCAATCTACTGCTTTAGAGGCAGAGACAGTCTGGCTTCAACGCCTCGCTCCGGACCATTGGCCACCCGGACCGTGCCACGATGCAGCTCTGCGACTTCCCTGACCAGGCTCAGCCCCAAACCGGAACTCTTTTTGCCGGTTTCCGGGCGATTGAGGGAGTAGAAACGCTCAAACACCCGATCGACCGCATAATCCGGAATGCCAGTACCCGAGTCGACCACGCGCAGCACGACCTCATCGGGCGTCGCATCGACAAGAACCTCAATGCTGCCACCAGGAGGTGTAAACTCAATCGCATTCAGGAGCATGTTTTCAATCGCATGCCGGAGTAGAAAACGTTCGCCGTACACCGTGCATTCCCCCTCGGCAACAAGCGAAAATTCAATTTCCTTGCCCGAGAACAGCGGGGCCATACTCTGTTCGATCTCGCGCAATAGCTGCACAAGCGCAATTTCTTCGACCTCCGCAGGGGCCTGACGATTCTCCAGAGAAGAAAGAAGAAGCAGCTTGTCGATGATTTCCTTTATGCGATTTGTCTCCCCGAGAATGTTTGCCAGAAACCGTTTTCGTTGATCCGCTGGCATATCCTCCTGAAGAAGCTCCACAGCGCCCTGTAGTGCAGACAAGGGGCTCTTTATTTCATGGGTAAGCGTCTGTACGTAATTCTCAATGTATTGTTTGCCGTCAAGCGCCTCACGCATGGCCTCAAAGGCCTGAGCCAGTTCTCTCGTTTCAGCACTCCCGCCCTGCGGTGACAGGCCTTTCTTGCCCCGGCGAAGGTCGTTTGCATAGCCGGTCAGGGCTCGAATCGGTCTCGATATCATCTCGGAAAGAAAAAATACGAGAAACAGAATGAGGGCACCACCGGTAATACAACCGAAGACAATCTTTCGCTTCGCTTCATAAATGAAACGATTGGCATTCTCCGTCGGCTTACCAACGCTGAGTACACCGATCAGTTCTCCATCAGAAACAATAGGCGCCGCGACATACAGCACACTATAATCGGGACCGCGCGGGGTATCCCGCGATGTGCGCGCACCATAGTGCCCTCGGAGCGTTAGATTGACATCTCGCCAGCGTGAATAGTCTTTACCCTCGTCCCTGCCGGAATCCGAATCGAAGATAACAATCCCCTTCTCGTCGGTGAGGTAGACGCGAAAATCCACCGAATTTTTTTCCAGACCATAGATCTTCGCCCGAAAGCTGGTCTCGTAGGCCCTGGAAAATGCTTCCCGGAACAGATCCAGCTGCACCCTCTTATCAACAACCGTAGCCGCAGCAAGCTCAGCGAGAACTCTCG
Source organism: bacterium (assembly GCA_030433295.1). Lineage (GTDB taxonomy): Bacteria > Bdellovibrionota_C > UBA2361 > SZUA-149 > SZUA-149 > JAUIMJ01. The sequence goes on from JAUIMJ010000412.1 coordinate 2,184, forward strand.
CTGAATCGACCAGAGGCTCCTCGGTGGCTTCCCGGTATTGAGGTGTTAAGTCCCTGACGATCCAGTCGACAAAAAAGTAAAATGCAACACCTAAAACGGCAAGTATCCCAAAGAAAATGCGCGTTCTAATGCTCAATCTTGTTCCTTCAAAGAATAGCCAATGCCGCGATGGGTAAGAATGTGATCGGTTTCGGCACCGGCGGATTTTAGTTTTTGGCGCAGGGTTTTTACATGGGTATCTACGGTTCGCTCCAGACTCATGTCAGGCTCTTCCCATGCCAGATCCATCAACTGGGCACGAGTGTAAACACGACCCGGACTCCGGGCAAGAATGAGGAGGATGCGGTATTCATAGCGAGACAAATCTAAGGCCTGCTCACGGTAGGCGATACGGTATCGTTCTTCATCGACGGTGAACTGGCCAACGGCAAAAGTCTTTTCAACCGTAGTGTTTGAGGCGGTATGCTCACTTCGTCGCAGGACCGCTTTCACCCGAGCGGAAAGCTCCCGAGGGCTAAATGGTTTCACTACGTAATCATCGGCCCCGATCTCAAGCCCGACGATTCGGTCTACTTCCT
>JAUIMJ010000413.1 GCA_030433295.1 bacterium
TTTAGCATTACCAGGGACACACTTCGTGTTGCGCTGGCTAAGGGCGAGTTTGTTAATTCCTGCCTCTATGAGGGATACTGGAACGATGTAGGGACGATTGAGCGCTACACACAGGCTGAGGAAGACAGCCGTTCCGGACTTCTTCGCTGAGGTGTTTTGTCCGCATGCTGTTGCAGACTCGGTTTTTTCTGTACGTCTTTTCAAGACTGTGTTCTAATGTCCCTTACGGAAGTTTTTTCGCTCCTCATGCATGTTGAATCGGCTGCGTATTTTTCTTAATCCTAAGAAGTGAGGGCAGGCAGTATCTTTTGCAATTGCCTTGATTGCGACACTGAGGTTTTTTGATTACCGTTAAGAACCACATGAGTACTCGTGAGCCAAAGCCAGTTGAATTAACCACTTACTTGGTAGCCTCACGAAATTAATCGGAATTACTGGGTCCCAGCAGAGAACATGAGTAACGAATTCCACCCCTATTTCGGTAGTTCCCAGTTTCCGCGTTCCAAAAACAGATTGTTGAAAAATTCCCGCACAAAACGTCGGGCAAATAGTCAGTATTCCGCTGCGAGGTATCGCAATTCTTCGGTGCGACTTGCCTCTGATGGCTCTTACCGGGGTAGCTCGAGAAAGGCGATCTTTCTCACATGTATTTTGTCTCTTTGCCTACCGGGTTGTTTTTACTTTCTGGGCGCCAAGTCAGCACCCGGCCGTCTGACAGCCTCTGGTGAGGCGTCGCGGTTCCAACCCGGCAGTTCGGAGTCGCGAGCTATGCTGTCGCAGCATGAGCCTGCTGAAACTGAGGTAGCTACCGGGGTAGAGTCCGTTCCTTCTGAGGTCTTCGAAGGGGAAGTTGAAGTCGAGGAAGTCCTTGTCCGAAACTCGGCGCGGCAAGAGACCTTGCAAGAGAACGCACAAGAGACTGTGAAAGAAGACGGTAATGAGATAGCGGTGGCCGGAGATTCTGCCATCCTTGTTCCCGACACATCCAGTGCTAAACTTGCTGGCCTGTCGTCAGCCTCAGAGACAAGCGCAGACCCTCTTGATGAGGGAGACCGTGAGGCTGTGGGGGAGCTTGCCGCTGCCTTTCGTTTGACGGCCACGGGAATACCGGTCCTGAAGGGGCAATCTGCACTGACGGGGCGGGGTGATACGGGGGACCTTCTGTCCGCTTCTGAGTTTGCCAAACTTGATACCCTCGGTCTGGACGGGGTGCACCTTACTCTGGACAAGCGTCTGCAGCAGCGGGCTGAGAAATTACTGAAAGACTTTCGCGTTCGTTACGGGAGCATTGTGGCTATCGAGCCGCAAAGCGGTCGAGTGCTGACCATGGCAAGCCACTCAGAGAGCGAGCCTGATTCGGCACACCTTGCGCTTCGAGCGACGTTTCCTGCAGCTTCTCTTTTTAAGATTATCACCGCTGCTGCAGCAATCGAGCATGCCGGTCTGGATCGCAACAGTGTAATACGATACCGAGGTGGTAATTACACTCTCAACCGTTACAATTTTGCCCCATCCACCCGGGACAGAAAGACTATGACTCTCGGCCTTGCTCTGGGGAAATCGTGTAACCCGGCATTTGCCCGCGTGGCTCTTCGGCATCTCAACGCTCAGACGTTGAGTCGCTATGCGGGATATTTTGGTTTTAACAGGTCAGTTGGTTTTGATGTGCCACTTGAAGAGAGTTCGTTTGAACTTCCTCAGGGGGACTATGCCACCGCGCGAACTGCAGCCGGCTTCCAAAACGCAAAGATATCTCCTCTTCACGCGGCTCTGATTGCGGCTTCCATTGGGAATCGTGGAGTCATGATGCGCCCCTACATCATTGATCGCTTTGAAAATGAGTCTACCGCATATCGGGCAAAGCCTACCGTACTTGGCAGGGCGGTACTTCCGTCTACTGCTACAGAAGTGCTTGGTGCAATGGAAAGTTCGACTACCGATGGAACCGCGAGACGGCAGTTTGGCCGCAGTCGCAACCCCATGGTGAAGTCCATGAAAATTGCGAGTAAGACAGGCACTCTTTCAGGGCATGATCCTGAAGGGGTGTATCACTGGTTCGTCGCGGTTGCACCTGCCGACAATCCGCAGATCGCGATTGCTGCTCTGGTGATCAACAAGGGCCGGATACGTGTAAAGGGAACAGGATTGGGACGCCGATTTCTCGAGTCCTATTTTGAAACAGAGCCGGATCTGAAAACTGCCAGGAGCGGTGGAGGGTCTAAGGCTCGGTCGAATTCGTAACATATCCACCCGTCATTGGAGTACGGAATCAGGGCTTTTGGAGCGCGTGTCTCAAGGCGACATCAGGGTCTGGTACGAACCGGTGGAAAATCCTCATGAAACGCTACCTAGTTTTATCGTTGCTTTTTTTTCTTCCCGCTTGCAGCACGCAGCCTTCTGCTCCGCAGTCTGCTCAGGTATCCGCTGCTGATATCCCGCTCGGGGAAGAATACACCTCACATGGCCGATACCGTAACACCCCGAGGTCCGGCGGTGGTTCTGCGTCAGTGTCGCGTGCTCTGCTCCTGTACCTGCCGAATCGATTCATGGATTTTGTTGACATATTTCGCTTTGACGTCGGAGTTGGCGGTGGTGCGGGGGCTGCACTTCGAATGAGCCGGTGGGGCCAGCTTTCCTGGCGCCGATTCTGGCCTGGATCTTTGCGGCTCGGATTGCGGGGCCGGGAGATGCCCTTTTTCATCGAAGATTCTACCCAGATTGGAGTGGGATCGCGGGTATTGGATGGCAAAGAGCGG
>JAUIMJ010000085.1 GCA_030433295.1 bacterium
AATCTCAATATCTTCCTGCGGCACATCACTGGTGCGCATCTGCCAGAGCAAATGGCTGGCAAGCCCTTCGGGGGAAGAGATAGTTGCTTCAAGTGAAGGTCGCTCTCCGCTGGTGTCACCACGATAGGCTTTGGAACTGCCATAGTCGTAAAGCTCACCCGGAGGCGTTTGATCATCGTTAGATTCGTTTCCTGAGCTTTGCTCTCGATTCTCGTCCTGAGCAGACGATGCGTCGTAGTTCTCTGATTCAGCAGTAGCAGCCTCCTCACCGGCTTCCCGAACATCCTCGAGAACAGGGTTCTCAAGAAGTTCCTGCCCGATAACTTCGAGATACTCCATGCGACCCAATTGCAGAAGCTTAATCGCCTGCTGCAACTGTGGCGTCATGACGAGAGTCTGACTGAGTTTCTGATTTAACTTTATCTCGAGAGCCATATGGCCGGTGCCCTTACATCAAAACAAATAACAGATAAAACCGCTCATTTAATCCTGCGCCGGTAATTTCCCACCGCAGCTTAGATTATAGCCTGCGAGCAAATTATCGACAATATTACCGTTAAATTAAAGTATCGGCTTTTACAAGCAGTATTTTCAGATACTTAGCAACGCAAGATGAGCCAAATCTAAGGAGGATGGACCATCACAGCTATTAGGATGAGGGAATTGGCCCTTTGGCCTCAAAATATGCGGTCTGAAGGGGAAAAAAGTCTGAGTAGGGCCTGTTGAAAAACGACAGTTTTTCGACAGGCCCTAGTGCGGAAACAATAACCCTTGGACAGACAGGGCTGGCATGATCTCTTATGCCGGGAAATAAAACGTTTCCCAATTGCCTTACGATAAAAACGGATGATCAGAGCGAAAACCGCTCGCCCAGATAGTATTTTTTGGCGACCTCCGAGTCGGCAATCTCTGATGCCGTACCGGATTCGATGACCTTTCCGTTTGAGAGGATGTATGAGCGATCACATATACCGAGGGTTTCCCGTACATTGTGGTCGGTGATCAGAATCCCAATACCCCGCTTCTGTAAATCCCTCACCAGTTCCTGCAGATCACCAACAACAATGGGATCAATTCCGGCAAAGGGTTCGTCAAGCAGCATAAAGTGCGGGTTGCAGGCCAGGGCTCTAGCTATTTCAACCCGTCTTCTCTCTCCACCTGACAGAGAGAACGCCTTGGAGCGCGCGACCTTCTGAAGCGCCAGCTCCTCAATGAGCTGCTCAACTCGCCGATTTTGAGCAGCGGTATCACCGATAAACGCCGGAAGAATTTCTAGAATGCCACGGATATTATCTTCGACCGTCAGCTTCCGAAAGACCGAAGGCTCCTGCGGCAGATACGCAAGCCCTCTGCGAGCCCGCTCGTACATCGGCTCTTCGGTCACATCGGTAGCACCAAGTTGTATCGAACCAGCATCTGGTCGAACCAGGCCAACAACCATATAGAAGGTCGTTGTCTTACCCGCACCGTTGGGGCCGAGCAATCCAACGATTTCACCAGCGTCTACGCGCAGGTCAACTCCATCGACAACTCTGCGCTCATTATACGTCTTAGCGAGACCCTGACAGGAGAGAACTTCAGACAAGAGCCCCCCTTTGACAGTTCAGACGGTACGTATTCGGAACTATACTATTCAAAATCAGAGTCATCGCTCGTATCTGCGGTCGATTTTTTCTTCGCTTTCAGGACCTTCTGGGTCGGCAGCTCATTTCCTTCATCTTCGGGCTTAATCACTTTTACCCGAACATTCCCCTCTGCTTCACTGCGATCCTCTTCGACGAAAATCGTTATCTTATCTGCGAAGAGGATGTTACCTTCGCGAGCAAGTTCCGGGGCCTCCGTGAGCTCGATGGTTTTCTTACTCAGCGTATACACGGCTCTGTTAGCGCTCGCCCGAAGCGCCGGGCCTTTTGTAACTACTACGTTATCCTCGCAAACTACTTTCTGCAGTTCGTTGTTCTCATCATACGTCCCGATAACTCTGTCACAGGTAATACTTAACTCACCACGGACAACTTCAACGTTATCTTCGTAGGTGAACACCCTGCTTTTTGAATCGAGTGAGAGGGAATCAGATTTGATATAAACCGGCTCATCAGAGGGCCCCATAGACAAGGTGGCCTTCAGACCACTTTTCTCTGGAGACCCGGCTTCCTCCTGAGGCACCGCGTCTGATTGCTTTACCTGGGCACCGGCAATGTCGGCATTTCCGAACAAGAAAATACAAGTGAACACGAGCGCGCAAATAGCACCGGGAGATCGCTGCGTCACACGTGCGGGAAGTTCGGGTCTACCGCCACGCCTGACACAATTCCAAGAGTCTTTATACCGCTTCTCTGTTGTAGATAAACCCATCAGTGTATCAACCACTACTTTGCATTTCTCACTCATCGCAAGAGCCTTGCGCCATTAGGAGCCTCAGCAATAGAAGCTAAAGACTGCCTATCTCAATATTTCGCGGAGCTTTGGCATCAGGTTCGAAGGCAGAATATACTCTATCCGAAAGTTTAACAATTTCATTGTCAATTTCCACGTCCAGGCCAATCCCCTCAACCTGATAGCCCTCGCCCTTAATCACCACGCGTCCCGGAGCGTTTATTTCCTGGGTAGCGGCATCATACACGGCATATTCCGTATCGATTGTCACACCGTCATCCAGGACGACCAGCACTGAGCCCTCGAGCTCGGCGCGATCCAGGGCGTTCTCGCTCAAATGCAATTTTGCGGCACGGGAGGTAATACGCACAGAAGAATCTGCGGAACGGTAAATAACAACATCCGCATCGTTAACGTGAGTAACGTTTCGGGAAGGATAATAGCGAGCATCTTTTGCCTTTACCTCCCAAACGCTTCGCCCCCCCTTGACCTCAACCCGATGGAAGTCCTGCAGTCGAAGCTTACTACTCGCCGTCTTTAGCTGATCAAGCGAATTAAACTCCGTTGACTGCTCCGCCGTGGGAGACTCAACGAAAAGCACCGAGCGTCTGCCGACCGATTTTACAATCGCCGTTATCACGAGAAAGGAAAAGAAAAGACAGCCGGCTAACAAAAACATCCTCTGCCCGCGACTACGTATGGTGAAGCGACCCATCTTCTGCTCCCCTACTGCGCAGTGCCAACTCGCTTCGATCTGGTCGCAAGCGGAGCACGTGAGAGAAGCGCCAGGTCCTCCAGCAAAGGTGCAAGTTGATCGAGGGGAATCATATTAGGGCCGTCCGACGGCGCACTGTCCGGATCTTCATGACACTCAAGGAAAAGAGCATCGATACCGACCGCGACTGCCGCCCGCGCCAGGGAGGGAACCATATCTCGGTTTCCGGAGGAACTGCCCCCCGCACCACCCATGACCTGCACAGAATGAGTCGCATCAAAGACAACCGGATAACCAAGTCCGCGCATCATCTCGAGGCCTCGAAAATCAACTATGAGCTCCCTGTACCCAAAGCAGCTTCCTCGCTCACATAAGAGAACCTTCTCGTTACCCGTGCTAAGAATTTTCTCCGCCGCAAACTGCATGTCAGATGGATGTAGAAACTGCCCCTTTTTCACCATCACGGCTTTTCCCGTTTCCCCGGCAGCGAGAAGCAAGGTTGTCTGACGACACAAAAAGGCCGGAATCTGTACGATGTCCACGACCTCGCCAGCTGCTCGGGCTTCCTCCGGTGAATGAACATCGGTGATTACCGGAAGTCCGTGTACATTCCGGACTTCGTTTAAAATCTTCAGACCTTCATCTATTCCCGGGCCGCGGAAGGACTTTGCCGAGGTGCGATTTGCCTTGTCGTATGAGGATTTGTACACAAGGCGAAACCCCCTAGAGCTATTAATCTCGAGAAGCCGTTCCGCCGTACGAAGGGCATGGTCACGGGACTCGATCACGCAAGGACCACAGATGAGTGTAAGAGGCGCGTCTGCCCCGATGAGATGAGGGGGCTTAGCTTCGGAACCCGACGATATTTCGACCGTCTTCATAAGAAAAGATATCTCCGTGCTCGCTCTTTAGAGCGCAATTCAACTGCCCCTTCCCCACCGCGATGACCCTTCGCCGGTCTGAATATGCAGTATCTGACCTCGCGGGACATCAGGGCGGGACATCAGGCTTGTAACACTTTTTTAATCAGCTTTCCAAAACCCGGAAAAGCACCAAGGATCTCTAACACTTCGGGTAAAAATTTAACACCGAGGAATCCCACATTGGACGAAAGAGGATGGAAAAATAAGCGGAGGCTTCCGAAATATAAGGCTCAATGGCGAATTCAAACGGTAGCTAGGCAGAGGCAGTCATCTCAGCTACTCCCTTCTTGCTCTTTGCCGCAGCATCACGGTGAGCGACGGCTGCCGCGACAAAACTAGCGAAAAGAGGATGGGGCCGGAGTGGACCTGACTTAAATTCCGGGTGAAACTGCACGCCGATGAACCAGGGGTGATCTGAGACCTCTACTATCTCCACGAGATTTCCGTCGGGGGACAGTCCAGAGAGCACCATTCCTTTCGACTGTAATCGCTCACGGTACGCGTTATTAACTTCATAACGATGACGATGCCGTTCAGAGATCTCAGCCTCAGCGTACACCGATCGGGCAAGCGTCTCATCCTGCAGACTACAAGGGTAGGCACCGAGGCGCATGGTCGCTCCCATATCCTCAATGTCTTTCTGCTCCTCCATCAGATGGATAACAGGATTCGGCGACTCCTGATCAAATTCCGCACTGGCGGCATCCGATAGTCCGAGTACGTTTCGAGAAAACTCCACCACGGCCATCTGTAGCCCGAGACAAATTCCAAGAAACGGTATTCCCTTTTCCCGGGCATATTGAATAGCTAAGATCTTCCCCTCGCCGCCGCGTTTTCCGAATCCCGGCAACACCAGCACCGCGTGGGCAGATTCAAGTTCGGGTGGAATTTCACCGGTCTCCATCTTTTCGGAGTCCACATAGGAAATCTCAACGCCACACTTATTTTTTACCCCGCCATGGGTAACGGCTTCATGCAGACTCTTATAGGAATCCGCGGCTTCGGTATACTTACCGACGAGCGCGATTCGAACCGTCCCCTTTGCAGGAGACTTGATAGTGCGAGCAACGTCTCTCCACTGTTTTAAATTCGGAGCACCAGTCCAGATATTCAACTTCTCGCACACACGAGAATCCAGACCTTCCTCATGAAGAACGAGAGGTAGTTCGTAGATATTTCCGACATCCTGTGCCGTGATAACTGAATCGATTTGAACGTTACAGAAAAGTGCGATCTTCTCTTTCGAGCTGCGGTCAACCGGCCGTTCAGAACGAAGAATTATGATGTCCGGCTGGATTCCGACGTTGGTAAGCTCCTTCACACTGTGTTGCGTCGGTTTAGTCTTCTGTTCTCCCGCAGCGGAGATAAAGGGAACCAGGGTTAGATGGACATAAATCACGTTCTCACGCCCCACCTGAGCCTGGAACTGTCGTATCGCCTCGAGAAATGGCAGACCCTCAATATCTCCGACCGTTCCGCCAATCTCACCTATGCAAATGTCGTAGCCATCACCGACTTCCGTTATGCGACGTTTAATTTCGTCGGTGACATGGGGAATGACTTGTACCGTACCGCCGAGGTAATCACCCCGACGCTCTCGTTTAATAACCGAATCGTAGACCTGCCCGGCAGTGAAGTTGTTTGCCCGCGACATTGCGCTGCTGACAAAGCGCTCGTAATGCCCGAGGTCGAGATCGGTTTCGGCTCCGTCGTCGGTAACAAAGACCTCCCCGTGCTGAAAAGGACTCATGGTTCCCGGATCGACGTTTAGGTAGGGGTCGACTTTACAAATCGTCACTCTGAGTCCGCGACTCTCAAGCACTGCCGCGAGAGACGCACACGTCAGACCCTTCCCCAGGGAAGAAACTACGCCACCTGTAACAAATATATACTTCGTCGGTCGTGATTTCATAATAATGGCGAAGAGGCTTCCTGCAGTAAATAAAACGTAAAGAGAGAGCAATGACGGTGCTCAGGCCCATAGGGATGAGCCTCAGCGGTGCAGTCAACAATCTCCCATAATGAACTTTCTTTGGCCAGCACCGAAACCCTGCCTGTGGCAATGAAACCCCCATTTTTAAAAGAATTCGGGAATCCGCCTCAGTCACTCTCTCCCATGCGCGCCTGATATATGCGTTTACGCCTGCTGGAAGACGAGAGCTCGTTGAAAAGCAGTCCGCGAAAAACAAAGAAAAAGTATGTGAAAAAAATGAAGAGGAGGTAGTACAGCGCAAAGCTAAAGAACAGGGATGGTTGAGCGAAATTCAAAAACAATATCTCGAGTAAATCAAATGCATTGGTCGTTGTGAAAAATATCAGTGTGTCTGTGAGACTGAATGGCAAAAGAAGGAAGATTGGCAGGAGGAGAACGAAAAGAGGCAGAAACCACTCGACAAAATTCTCCTTAACGAACTCAAAGCTGTCTGTAGCCATCTCCATGACGCCTGAGGGACGCTGATAGACCATCTCCGGTATGGGATTTAACAGAATGGTGATCAGGAGATTCACCACCTTTGCCAACCACTGGGTCTGGGGCGCGGCGAATACAAATTGCCCCAGTATTTTAACTATAAATAAGGCAAACAATACGTTAATTACCGGAGCGAATAGTTCGAAACTGCGCTGAGCAAGCTCCTTGAGACTGGCCGTCTCATCCTGCACCGCAAGGGAGATAGTTAAAAAATAACTACCAAGTATTACCGCAAGGAATAGTCCAAGAATAAAGCCTCCCGCCAAACCACCAACAGAAGCCGCGATCCCGCTGCAAAAGGCTACCACGACAAAATATCCGAAGTGGAAAATAAGATAGCGGGAGTGCTTAAGGCATCTTGTAAACGCTTCAAGAAGAACTCGGCGATATATTTCCAGCATCGCCTTACACAGAATAGCCGCCTCCGACTGCATCGCCTTACTCCGCCTTATCAGGATTCTTTTTTCTTTGTTTTCTCTCCCGACGGCTTTCGAGAGGAACGACGGCGACGTTTTTTTGGTCTCTTCTTTGGAACACCGTCGTCAGTCAATTCCATGAGCCGTTCTCCGGCCTCAGGAGTATGTGCAGTCAGATGGAGCAGAAGAATGGAGTCCTCGTAATACGATTTGTTACGCAGACTGTTTAATGCTCGACTCTGCTTATCCGAAAGAAGAACACTGCGCGCGATAAGGAGCTGCTCCATGCGCTCCCTGTCTTTACGCGAGACTTCGGAGCCTTCAAAAACATAGGCGATAATCTTACCTAGCCGGCTGACCCCTTTCTTTCTGGCCCTGCGACGAGCCGATTCGGAATCTCCCGGCGCGAGCTTTAATGCACTCGATCCGGTATCCTCGTCCACACTCTTTTGCGACTCACGCTCACCTCCGAATTCACCCGGAGAGCTCATAAAGTGCTCAAGAAAAGGAATATTCTTTTTATCCTGCGCAAGGTGATCGAGCATGCGTCGGGGCACATTGCCTATCAATGGAGCCAGCAAAAGCACCGCACTGGAAATCTCTTCCCGACTCTTTCGCGAAAATGCGTCAACGCTTCGCAGCGTGTGTTCAGTCCGCCGCCAGATAGCCGCGGCTTCATCCGAATCGCCAGCCTCCTCAAGACTTTCTGCCAATACCGGCATCACATAGGGCAGTAGGCCAACCTTATTGAGCAGACGGATCGACATAAAGGACTCGCCCCCTCTGAGTTCCTTTAGAAACTCGTCGTGAACGCGCGCCCTGGACGCCAACTCCAGAAGCTCATGGTTTTCAACAATGCAATTGTAGGTACCATCTTCAATTCGAAAGCCCGCGCGAACTGCATGCCGAACTGCCCGTATCATTCGTACCGGATCTTCCTGAAAACGGGTAAGCGGGTCACCGATGATACGAATAATTTTATTGTTGAGATCCTCAATCCCTCCGACGTAATCGATGAGGGAGAAAGAATTCAGGTCATAAAACAGTCCATTAATAGTGAGATCTCTACGAACGGAATCGGTTTGCGGATCACCAAAGGTGTTGTCAGAAACAAGCATCTTACCCTCACCGTCCACGGTAGTTTCATCGTCCTCACTTGAGGCGCGAAACGTAGAAAGCTCGATTATCTTGTTTCCTCTGAAATAGACGTGATTCAGACGGAATCTCCGCCCGATGATTCGACTATTACGGAAAAGCGAACGGACTTCTTCCGGACGGGCATCAGTACTTACGTCAAAATCTTTCGGCTGCTTCCCCAGCAACAAGTCGCGAACGCCGCCACCAACGAGATACGCTTTGTGCCCATGACGAATCAGCCGACGCATGACCTTCAGTGCGTCAGGATCGATGTTCTTTCTCGATATACAATGCTCTGTCCTGGGGAGAATAAGCGGTTCACCGGGGAGATCTGGTGTGCTCATCGATTCACTGCGACCGCTCGATTGCCGCGAGCGCGAGCGATCCTTACTACCGCGATTCGAGGGGCGACGGGAACGACTCTTCTTTCGATCCTTTGCTCCACTATCCGATTCACCGGAGCTGCGCTTCGGCATTCTCGGAGAGACCTTTCCGCCGGTCTTCTTTTCACGATCTTCGGATACTTCTGGGGATGTCTTCGTTATATCTGATATTTCGTCCACACGATGCCTCACAACGACAGGGCCTTCTAAAGGACAGCCCTTTGAATCGCGACAGGATATAAGCCGTTCGAACTGGAGGCAAGTCAGTTAGCTGCATTAGCCCACTTTTCCGATTGTTTTTATGGCATTTTTATTGCTCTATCACTCTAATCACGGCGGCTCGAATCACAGGATGGAACGCGGAGTATTGGATTACTGAGGTAAGAACATCGTTTTTGCCAAATTATTTCGGTATTTACAGATACTTAGTGAACCAGTTACGTGAACGCTCAAAATCAGCACAGAATTGTAGTTTCCCCGAGAAGCAAAACACTACGTAAATTTTGCGTACCTGTTGTGAGGAAAGTCACCACCTGCAGACGTGATGAAGCAGGCTTCTCCCTGTATGAGTTACTCCTCGTTCTCGCTCTCAGCGGGATACTCATGTCAGCCGCAGTCGATAATCTAAAAATCCTCGACCGACAGCTCTCGACCTCAAGCGAAGAATTACTCGCCTTCCTCAAACGCACTCGCGCCAAAGCCATTGCCAGCACCTCGGCCTACACCATAGAGCCTATAAGCAATTCGCACGTCATAGTCAGAGTTTCAGCCCAGTGTGGCGCAGGGCCATATGCCACCGACAGCTCACTTTCATTACGCCTCCCCGCAAAGGTCACCTTCGACAATACCTCCTGGTCCAGCTGCTTTAGTTCGCGAGGTCTCGCGTCAAGCGACTCCGAAATTCTCATGAGGGACACCGAAGGGAACTCAAAAACCATTGAACTATTTTTAGGAGGAGCTGTGAGGGTACAACCATGATGCGCACCAAATTCAAAATCGTAAGCCCACAATCGGGGTTTACTCTGCTGGAAATGATTGCCGCCATACTCATCTTCTCGCTTGTCCTTGGAGGACTCGCGCCGGTAATCGTTGCACACGCGAAACGCAATACTTCGATGGAGATCCGAGCGGGTGCCCTCGGTGCGGCACAACGCACCTTCGACGAGCTTCGCATAGAAGAAATTACCAGCCTGCCAAGCAGTGGCATCAGTGGTCCCGAGGATGTCGTGGTCAATGGAAGGACCTACCAGGTAACGACCTCGTATTGCAGTGTGTCGCCATACTGTAGCTCCGGCAATAACCGTCACGTTTTGGTCAGCGTAGAGTATAAAAACGAGGAAATGTTCAGTGCAGAAACAGTGTTTACGCAACTCAACTAGTGGCTTGAGCGTGATAGAGTTGCTGGTCGCCTCGGCGCTGGGCAGCATCCTGCTCGGCATGGCGCTCGGCTCGACGATGGCTAATCGTTACCTGCTCGAAACGGACTCGGCGCGTATTCGCACAAATCAGAATGTTCGTGGGGCGCTCGATCTTCTCAGCCTCGATATCAGGCAGGCCGGCGAGCGCCTACCGGAAAGTGTCCCGGCAGTGGAAATCGTTGATGGAGCGACCGCCCTGGACAGCGATGAACTCGTTCTTCGACGGAACATTCTCGATGAAATCCTAACAGTCTGCGAAGACCTGTCAGCAGGCGACACCCCGGACAAAATATACCTATCGAGTAGCAGCAGCGGTGCCGCCCCAGCCTGCGTCTACGGTTCGCAAGCCGTCAACTATGTCTCGTGGTCAAGCCACAGAAGTGCGCAGGGAGGGAGCGTTCAGGCATACATCTACAATCTGGCTACCAAGCAAGGCGAGTTTATTGAAATCACCGGTGAAACCGACAACGGCAGCGCCATGTATGTAGAACGCACTGCAGATAGCCTGCAGTTTGACTACGACGCGGAGAACTCTGCGATCTACCTTATGGTTGAGTGGCGCTACCGCATTAGCAGCGCGGCGGGCATGACAGATGTGCTGGAGTTAGTTCAGAACGGTGACAACGCGAATCCGGTTCGAGTGACATTTGGTATCAGTCAGTTCCAGGTAAGCGCGATCCTCCAGGATGACAGCATACTGACAGCCTTTGGGCCCGGAGATAAATGGGGAGAACTCAAGTCAATAGAAGTCTCGATCTCCGGCAAAGAAACATATCGAAATGGAACTATTGAGACCACCTTCACATCGAGGTTTTTTCCACGAAATGTATTATCGCTTTAGAACAAACAACGGCATACTCAACATGAACCAAGGCCAGTCAAAACAAGTTCAATTACCGTCGAGAAACGAAGGCTTTGCACTGATCACAGTACTTTTTCTTACTGTGGTTCTGCTTGCGATGGTGGGTTCTATGACATCCCTGACCCGCTCAGAGCTTGGAGCCACCGTTTCTTCACGCGATAGCGTGAAGGGGTTTTATGCCGCTGAGGCGGGACTGAACCTGCGAGCGGAAGAGGTTCGCCAGACGTTTATCGGATACAATCGACCAGACGGAACAAGTCCCAACGAAACCAATGCATGCACCACGGGCAACATGGGTTCTGACGACTTCGCCTGCCAGGAAGTCAGTTTTGGCAAACACAAAGCGATCACCTATGTGGTTGAAGAACCTGACAACCCCCTCATTCTGACAATACCCCCGGGTGAGCGGTATCAGAACCTCAACGCCCAGGAATATCGCTACACCGTCACCTCGAAAGCAGTCGGAATTGACGGACAGGTTGAAGCGATTCTCGAACTCAAGTTTAAAAGCAGGCTCGTTCCCCTTTTTCAGTTCGCGGCTTTTTACAATAAAGATCTTGAAATCCTGCCCGGGCCGTATATGAACCTCGCAGGACCGGTGCATACCAATGGTGATCTCTATCTGGACTCCGGTAACACACTGGAAATCGAAGGACAGGTAACGACCGCCGGAGATCTCTACCGAGGGAGAAAGAACGACTCAAGTTGTAAATCCAACAATATCGATATCCTTGACCCTTCGAGTTTCCTCACGCTTCTGGGAAGCTGTCCAACAAGAACAAAGCTCACGGAGACCGCGCTTGCTCCGTGGAACTCTATGATTCAGATCGATGTTCCTGTGGTTACCGTCCCGGAACCGGAGGATCTCAACCCCGAACCGGGAAAAATCTACTGGGACAAAGCTGACATGAGACTGGTACTGCACCTGAATAGCTCAAACAACATCGTTACGAGCAGTTCTGCTGTCGGTGTTGAAGTACGAGATGCGAATAATCTGGTCATGAACTCTGAAACCAACGCACTTGAGGATGCAGGCGATTGCCCGGGTAGCATTTCCGGACGAGCCGTAGGGTACAGCAACTCCTTCTATAACAATCGCGAGGGAAACAATATACACATGCTCGATGTCGATGTGCAGGCCCTGCTCAATTGCATGCATGAAGAATCCCTGATGGGAGCCAGGGCCCTTGATGACGATACGGAAGGTGGCCTGGTGATTCACCTCAGCGTCGACGGACCGGACGCAGCCGAGGCTCAGAGTCTGTACGGCGTTCGGGTGCGCAACGGGGCCGAGCTGCAAGCAAATGTATCGGGCGCACCGAGCATCAGAGGCATCACCTTCGTCTCAGATCAGGCCTTCTACAGCATGGGCAACTACAATTCGATCAATAAGATCCCCTCGGCCTTCTTAGCAGACTCGTACAACGCGCTGTCTAATTCCTGGAATGATGCAAACACTTCCTGGAGTTCACGTGTTCCGAGTGACACCACCGTAAACGCCGCAATACTCGCGGGAACCGACGTCACCGGCGGTGCAGAGGGAGCAGGCGGACAAAGTTCAGGAAACTACAACGGAGGCCTGGAGAACTATCCGCGCTTTCACGAGCAGTGGTCAAAAAGCCCCAAAAAGACATTCTACTACACCGGTTCCTTCGTCAGCCTGAACGCGCCGCAACACGCAAGTGGTGCCTGGCACTACGGAAGTCCTCAGTATACCGCACCAAACAGGACCTGGGGATACGACACCGATTTTAACAATGCCGAAAATCTCCCCCCAATCACCCCACGCTTCGTCTACCTCAGGCAACAGCTGTTCTCGAGGGACTTTGTTCAGTAGCGAAGGAAAGAAAGGCCAAACTAGGATCCGATAACGTCGCGGGCGGCAGCCTCGAGAATCTCGCAGGCACGATCCGCTTCCTGCCTGGAAAAAGTAAGGGACGGACGTATTCGCAAACTTTTTAATCCGCACTTCAGCAGCAAAAGATTTCTATCAAAGCAGGCGGTAAACAGCGCGTCGCGTTGAGAACCGTCGACCGCATCAAAAGCGCACATCAATCCCTTCCCGCGGGGATTACTCAGGGCATCGGGATGTTGCTTCACCAGTGCCTTAAGCCCTTCGAGAAAATGCGCCCCTACAGACGCAGCGTTATCCAGAAGGTTCTCTTCACTGATGATTTCAAGATATCGCTGCGCACGTACCATGTCACACAAGCTCCCACCCCAGGTGGAATTGATTCGCGAGGCTTCTTTGAAGGTGTGATCAGCGACCTCATCCAAACGGCTCGTCGCCATGATACCACACACCTGCATCTTCTTTCCGAAACATACGATATCGGGAACGATTCCATAGTGCTGATACGCCCACATGCTACCGGTGAGCCCGGTACCGCTCTGCACCTCATCATAGATCAACAGGCAATCCTCTTTGTCAGCAGTCTCTCTCAGAAACTGATGAAACTCAGGGCGAAAGTGATGGTCGCCCCCCTCTCCCTGGATCGGCTCGACGAGAATGGCGGCAATGTCATCCGGATTATTCCTGAAGGCTTCGATAATTGCTGCCTTGCTTCTATCTTCACGTTCGATCGTGGCTTTAAGATTCTCCCCTTCGAGCGGAAAGGCCGCCATAGGATTAGGTACACGGGGCCAATCAAATTTCGGAAAATACTTGGTCTTACGGGGATCCGCGGTATTGGTGACACTCAGGGTATAGCCTGAGCGACCATGAAACGCCTGCTGAAAATGCAGAATTTTAGTGCCCCGCTCACTCCCGCGCCCCGCGGCAATATTCTTTCGAATCTTCCAATCAAACGCAGTCTTCATCCCGTTCTCAACGGCGAGTGCGCCACCTTCGATAAAAAAGACATAAGGAAACTCAGGTGGCAGGGCAAGCCTGGCAAAGGCGTCCACGAACTCGGCCATCTCGACGGTGTAAAAGTCAGCATTTGACGGCTTACAGCGAGCCACGCGAAGAAGCTTCTCCTCAAACTCCGGATCACGTAATCCGGGATGGTTGTGACCGATCGGGTTACTGGCAATATAGCTAAAACAATCGAGATACTCTTCGCCACTTGCGGCATCCACGAGGTAGTTTCCGTGACTTTTTTCCAGATCTACAATGATTGGAACAACATCCACCAACATGTGGCGAGCTATCGAGGTGATTACATTCGATGGGGAAATCGTACTCATAATTTTGCGTATGTCTCGGCTGTTTCAAATGCTATAATTGTCGAGGCGTCCTTCGAAAAATGCCGAAATGTCGACTCAATAGTTCTGTAGGCTATCAAGGCTTCAGACTTAAGCAAGGAGATAATTTTGACAAACAAATCTCTGATAAAAGAAACACTAAACACGTTGGGAATACAGGACATTAACCCTGGGACCTACTCCGGATCCTGGCACGAGGCCAGCGACAGCGGAATCCTTCGCAGCATTTCACCGGGTAGTGGCGAGGAGATCGCAGGCATTTCAATAAGCGACGCCGAGGACTACGAGAAGGTCATTCAATCTTCCATCGAATGTTTTGAGTGCTGGCGCTGTCTCCCGGCACCTAAACGGGGAGAACTTGTCCGAGATATTGGCGAAGCCTTTCGTCGCTACAAAGACGAGCTCGGTCTTCTCGTCTCTCTGGAAATGGGAAAAATTCTCGCCGAGGGTAAGGGCGAGATACAGGAGGTTATAGACATCTGCGACTTTGCCGTCGGCTTATCGCGACAGCTCTATGGCAAGACCATGCATTCAGAACGCGTGAATCATCGCATGTACGAGCAATGGCACCCCCTGGGACCAGTCGGCGTGATAACCGCCTTTAATTTCCCCGCAGCCGTTTGGGGATGGAATGCAGCAATTGCAGCAGTCTGCGGAGACACGGTTATCTGGAAGCCCTCGGAGGTAACACCTCTCACCTCCTACGCCATTACCAGAATTTGCGCTGAGGTAGCGAGCGCACATGGGTTTCCGGGATTGTTTACCCTGCTGACCGGGGAAGGACCAGAGCTTGGCAAACGTCTGGCGGCGGATCCTCGCCTACCACTAATCAGTGCCACGGGCTCCTGTCGAATGGGGCGTGATGTTGCCCAGGTCGTAGGAGCCAGGTTGGGGCGCAGTCTTCTTGAGCTGGGCGGCAATAACGCGCTTATCGTACTTGAGGACGCCAA
>JAUIMJ010000414.1 GCA_030433295.1 bacterium
TAAAAGCTCCTCGTATACCACCTACTTCGGCAGCTTTAGCCAGTTGTGCTCGTTCTTCAACGTCGAATATTCCAAACAACTTATCATTTGCTTCTGTTGACCACTCTTTGAGATTCTGCAGCTCGTCAGCCAAACCCACGGTGTCAACCTCCTGTCAATTCAATCCAGACCAGATTCCCGAGGGGGATTTGTGTTTCATCTGGACCTCGAGGGACACTGGGCATCTCCGGCAATCAGTACCTGCCTGCAAACACTGGAGAGCTATTGCCGGGAAAGCACCGGCGCCGTGGCAGAGCTGATTATCTGTGGTTCCTACAGACTTGCAAAATTCTATGAGCTACCCTTCTCCACCATAGGAATAATCGGTGGCAACGGCGTGATGGGAACCTGGTTTCAGGAATTCTTTGCGCGTCACGGCTTAGAAGTTATCATTTCAGATCTTGTCGACAGCGAGCAATGCAGGCAGACGAGCATTCCGGAATTGGTAAAAAAATCTGATGTCGTTTTATTGAGCGTGCCTATCTCCGCAATGGCAACGGTGATTTCCGAAATCGCTCCGCATGTAACGCCGGGTCAGCTGGTAGTTGAAAACTCCTCGATCAAAAGTGCGGCGCTTCCCCTTCTCGAGTCCGGGCTTCCGGCTGATATTGAGGTGCTTGGTATCCACACCATGTTCTCTAAAAACATCGAGCGTCTTAGTGAGCAGAACATCATTATCACGCGCACCGCATCTTCAGGTGACACATCGCTCGCCTTTGAAAACCTCTTTTACAAATTCGGTGCTCGGCTCAGTTATATCTCTGCTGAAGAGCACGACACAGCGACATCGGTTCTTCAGGCCTTGCTTCACATCTCCATGATAGCGATAGCTGAGGTCATGCGAGAGTCCGTTCCCGAGTTAAAACAATTGGAACCATTCAGTACGCCGAATTCTCGAGCCATAGTACAAACGATCCAGCGCGTCCTTGGACAGTCAGACGACTTGCTCAGTGACCTGCAATTGCTGAATACGGAGTATCCGCTCGTCCGCAGAAGGTTTCTCGAAAGCGTTTTTTCTCTCATCCAAAGCCTCAATCACCAGGAACTGCAGTATTTTCATGAGAGCATCACAAAAAGTCGCAGTTTTTTCATAGGGAATGCTGATAAGTAGCCTTAACCAGTCGCCATTCCCCGGCGCAGTATTCCTTGCTCTCAGGCCCCTCAATTGTTTCACCTGGACTGTCGATAGCATGTACAGCAATTGACTGGCGTTCTCTATCCCGCATTGAGGGATTGCCTGCTCTTGCATCATGCGTAAGAAGGAATCAAAGAAAAAGACAGTCGATGAAACTATTTGGGTTTAAGAAAAACACGATCAAAAATCTGCACGAGGGGTATGCGCGCGGGCAATCCCTGTGGAAGCTTCCCTCGATCACGGTTTTTGAAGCGACTCAAAAAGCAAGCGGCCGTTCAGTGCTCCTCTGGCTCTACGACGAGAAGGTAAAAGCAGGGAGCGAAGAAAACGAACTCTTTAGCGCGCGCATTCGAGCAGTTCTCTCCCTGAAGATTCCAATGGTGAACATCATCAATTATGGGATCGACGACAAAGGGACGGCATTCATCATCACAGAACAGAGCGAAAACATTTGCCTCTCTCGATTGACGATCCCGGCAGAAAAAATCGCTCCCGCATTCTATGCGATCGTTAAGATGGTGAATCAGCTTCACGCCAAGGGGCTCTACCTCGGGACAATCTGTCCGGAGCTGTTCTCAGTAGACTCCGGGGGAAAGATTTACCTGCAGGCGCCCACGTTTCTTTTTCACAACCTCGCCGGCGTTCAGCACAACGAACACACTGAGTCGTTCATCGCGCCAGAACTAAAATTCGGGAAGGAACTCGCTCCCCCTGCTGACTGCTACAGCCTTGGTGCCTTGCTGTATTTCATGATGAACCGCAACTATTTGCGGATGGCTAACAATGCCAAGCAGCACAATGAATACATAAGCAAGTATCTACCATCATTTCTGGTCTCGCGATTCAAATCCATCAGCTGGCTGGTGGATCTATTGCTCGACTGCCTGACGTGGGAGCCGGAAAAGCGACCCGCTGCCGCGGAAGACATCTTCGATCGAATGAAGTCGCACATGCCGGTTGCACAGAAGACGATCCAGAGTCTTGTCCCCCTGTTTGAGTGGAAGAAACTCGGAACGGTAATGATGGAGGTTTTTGCGACTCGACTGGTTGCCGGAACGCTCGCCTGCTTTGGTTTGCTCTTTTTTATCAGTGCAGGTGATATGTTCGGCAAATCTTCGGCCTCAGACCCTCTCGCCAAAACGTTTTCCTCTGCTGTGACGGAGAGAGAATCATCAGTGCCCGGCGAAAAGTTCAGTCTCCTAAAGAAGCGAGACCTAAAATTCGGTGAACCGCAGAACGGCTTTGCCGCGGTCCACAAGCTTGACGATGAGCGGGGAGCCTCAGATGGTTCAGATCCCCATAATGAAGCACTCAGACATTCGGTGACCCTGGAACCCGGCGTCAGCCTTGAGAGCGCCGAGACTGAAGAGGGAACCAGGAAGGTCGCCGCACTGAATGTTCCTCTGAGCCAGGAGGCTATCGCCATTTCAGATACAAGCAGTGGTGAAGATGAACTCGGCATTGAGAAAGAAGAGTCGAAAGAGAATTCTCTAGGACCCTTTGTCTCGAAGGTTCCCTACATTGAAGAACAGTTCACCGCGGTTGAGACGTT
>JAUIMJ010000086.1 GCA_030433295.1 bacterium
GGAACCTCAGGACAGGATCAGCTGATTTCAGGATCCGCAATCTCAGGATCCGGCAGCCGGAATCAGGACCTGCGTAATCGAGCGGGGAATCCCGACGCCACGGTCTCTTTTGTCTCAGGGCAGAACTCAGGGTTTAGCACCCGCTCTTCTCGTGTAGGCATGCCAATAGGGCAGCGCAGTTTTCGTCGCACTCTGCCTCTGTATATGAGCACCGAACAATTGCTCAGTCAGGACGCTGTTCCCGGTGGCTTCCGGGTCGGTAAATTCGACTTTGAGTGGATAGAAACTCCTGGTTCCTTTGAAATACTTTCTCAGGGTGATGAGCGGGTTGCGCCGATTATCTGGGTTCGCTCAAAGTAATAGGAGCCTGCTCCCTTTCTGGCTGATTTCAGCTCCCTTAGGTTTTCATTGGTTCAAATTTTTGACGCGGATACATAGAAACCTCAAGGCGGTGTAAAGATTTGCAATACAAGAATTCCCCTCTTAGAAGAAAACCTGCCGCGCAAAGCCTGTCAGCAGCTAATCCCGCTCTTATGTTTCTGCTGTACAGCATAGGGCCTCTCCTTTTCACTCTCCTCGCTTTCTCCGCTCCGGCGCAGGGACAGACAAGAGGCGACTGCAGCGTGAAAGCCTTTTTGATGGAGCCGAAACGCGCTCCCGTAGCTCCCGTAGCGGCTAAGATTGCTCGGGACAATGCGCTGCTGGCAGCTGAAGGAGCCTCGGATAGCTACACTGTTCTATCATCCGCTCGCGGTCTCGTACGCCTTCGAAAAGAAAACTCGCTGGTGCTGGCAGTGCCGAATTCTTCCGAGCGCCACCTGGTTTCCATGTTCGTGCATGATGTTGCTCGCGGAGCCATGCGTGCAACGGTCGCCTGGACTCGCTCGGCTTCTGCCGATACTGCTGAGCAGAACGCTGGCAATACGAAGATAGTTCGCTCCAAGGTGAGTTTTCCCGTCGAGCAGCCGCTGATTCTCGGCAGTGAAGAGACCCCGACGTCTCTGCCCATGTCCTCCCCGGAGCTAATCAGGCTACTGAAACTGCGGTTTTCCTGCCCCTGAGTATCTGCTTTCAGCCGCGGGATGCGCCTTTTTTCTGGGCGCTAACTGGCTGTAATTACAGAACGATTGCGGATATTTGCTAATATTTGTGTGTACGTGCTTTAGAAAGTTGACGCTGTAGTTAACTGTGCTATCTTTGGCCCCCGCGATTTGAGCTCTCGCAACGTATAAGATACTGATCCCAATACGAAAAGCGCACCCGCCTTGAGGTTAAGGAGCAGGGGAGGGTGGAGCCGGGCAAGAAAGCTTGGCGTGCAAACCTGCTATGGGACGCATGCTAAATGCAAGCTGAAAAGCTCATGCGCGCGGAAACACCGGTATGCGGTGAGAGCGAATTTTTTTGGGAAACAGGTAACGAGCTTTAGCTCGAAGATATTATTTAGATTTCGGTAACGATAGAGCCATGAAAACATCATTTCCAACTAATGAAGAAGCCCTTGCAAACCGCAAATGGTTTGCCGTAGACGGGACGGACAAAGTCGTCGGTCGTCTGGCTAGTAAAATTGCCCAGGTGCTTCGTGGAAAACACAACCCGGCATACACGCCGCACAATGACAGCGGTGACTTTGTTATCGTAACAAACGTCGATAAAATCACGTTCACCGGTAACAAAAACTCTCAGAAGAAATACTTCCGTCACACGGGATACATCGGCGGTATCAAAGAAACCTCCGCTGCCAGTCTCCTCGACGAGAAGCCAGAAGAAGTTCTTCGTAAAGCAGTGAAGGGCATGCTGCCAAAGACCTCTTTGGGACGTGCTCAGCTGGCGAAGCTGAAGATGTACAGCGGTGCAGAGCATCCTCATGCAGCACAACAGCCTGAAGATCTTTCAGTCTAGAAGGGATTTTAAACAATTGACCTAAGCCGCCTGGGCCAGAGCTCTCGCGGGAAGCACAAAAAGGAAAAAGAAATGCCAACGGCGAAAAGCAAGGCGATTTACGCAACCGGAAGAAGAAAAGAAGCGAGTGCTCGAGTATATCTCCAGCCGCTGGAAGCGGGTGATGAGGACACTGAGATTCTCGTAAACAAGCGACCTTTGCGCGAGTACTTCCCTCTGGCAACTACTCAGCAGATCGTTCTTCAGCCCCTCGTTCTTACTGAGCGGGCAGATAAATACAAAATTCGAATTCGAGTAACCGGTGGCGGTAGCTCCGGCCAGGCTGGCGCGGTTCGTCACGGTATCTCAAGAGTCCTGGAAAAGGTTGAGCCGGAGCTTCGCGCTCCTCTCAAGTCGGCAGGCTTGCTCACAAGAGACCCACGAGCGGTTGAGCGTAAGAAGCCAGGTCGTCACAAAGCGAGAAAGAAGCCGCAATTCTCAAAGCGTTAATTGCTGCTGTCTGTCGCGTTCATCTCATCCTCCTCTTCTTTGGCCAGAGAAGGGGATACCCTACATGCATTGACCCTCTCCCGGATTTTCGGGAGGGGGTTTTTTGCATTCAGACCCTTCGGTAAGCTCCTGATACCCCGATTTACGCAAAATCAAGTGACATGTTTTACCCGCTGTAACGTCAGATTAAGAGTGAAATCCCATGTTCGGGCTTGCCTGGAGTTATCGGGGATTATTAGAGGAGTTCGCTTCCCATTGTGCCAAACAAAGGTGATATTGTTTGGGGCGTGCTGAGGCCTCCGGCTTTCCATTTTGAAGTGCACCCCTAGCAAACGTTTACCTGGGTTATGAGCAGTGATGTTCCCTGAACAATCACATTCTGAGGCGCAAACACCTCCTGCCAATTCGTCGGCACACAGCCGCGGCATTACCCGACTGATTGCCTTGCTGCCGGCCCTGCTGCTTGCCGTGCTCCTGCCCCTTGTTTCTGCCTGCAGCTCACTGAAGCCCGAACAGCTTTCTCCACCTTTTTTGTCTTCCCGAAAACACTATGTGAACGCGGAGGACAAGCAATCCCCTGCGTCAGCGACCAAAGCCTCGGCCAGGGGTCTCGCGCAGTGGTGGCGAGTCTTTGAAGAGCCGGAGCTGAATAGTCTCCTGGAAAAAGCCTTCATCAAAAACCCGGACGTGCGTGTCGCGATGGCGCGCCTTGGTCAGGCCCGGGCGCAGCGGGATCAGGCGCGCGCCTCTCTCTGGCCAAGCCTGGGTCTGGGCGGCGCAGTAACGCGGACAAAACGAAATGTGGGAACCTTTAATCTCGGGCAGGGGAGCTCATCCTCGGCCAGTGTAATTTCTACAACCTACGCCGTTTCTGCGCCCCTGCAGTATGAAGTTGATATCTGGGGCCGAATCAGAAACGAAGCGCAGGCGGCCGCCTTCGCAGAGAACGCAAGCTACGCAGAGCTGCAGAGTGTAGGACTGAGTATCACCGCAGAAATTGCCGAGCAGTACTTTGTCGCAACAGAACTCTGCCAGCAGTTAGCGCTTTTGGATGCAACAATTCGTGCCGACCAGGCATTCTATGAATTGGTGCTCAGTCGCTATAAGGACGGCATCGGCGATGCCCTCGATGTCTATCAGGCCGCACAGAACCTGAGCACGAGACGCTCCGGCAGACCGACATTTGTGGCAAACCTGGTGGCAGCTCGAAATCAGCTTCACGTGCTTGTCGGGGAGTATCCCGAGGCAGCTGAGCTTTGTGATGCTAAAGACTTCCCCGCGGTGACCCATGGCATCAGTCCTGAAGTGCCCGCGGATCTCCTGCTGCGGCGTCCCGATGTTTCGGCAGCCCTGCTCAGGCTGCAGGCTTCTGATCAGCAGTTGACTGCGGCAATAAAAGCCTGGCTGCCCGGGCTGAGCCTCAGCGCAAGCGGCGGTTATGAAAGTCTGGAGTTCTCTGACCTGTTTTCCCCGGAGACCTTGGTCTGGCGCATCCTCGGAGAGGCGAGCTTTGCGATTTTTGACGGTGGCTTTCGCAATGCACAGATTGCATTTCAACGAGAACTGATGGCCGAACGCGATGCCCAGGTTCTCAAAGTACTACTTGCTGCCTGTGCGGATGTGGAGAATGCGCTCAAGCAGAGAGAAACCATCAGCGAGCGCCTGAAGCTGCTCGAGGTGCGCAAAGCCGCGGTATCAAGAACCCTGCGCCTGTCGACTGAGCAATACCTCCAGGGCATACGGGATTATTTACCGATTCTGGTATCTCAGGGTACCCTCTATGCGGTGCAGAGTGAACTTTTGCAGGCCAAGAGAGAACTGGTATCAAATTACATTCAGACGGCGCGTGCGCTCGGTGGTGACTGGCGCTTTGATGCCGAAGGTACAATGAAGAAAACAGATGATGCGGAAGCGGCTGCTCAGCCGAAGGTTCTTTCGGCGCGCATTCAAAAAGGAGCGATTTGAGAATGAGGCCTCAGCGCAGAATTAAAAATTTCTATCCGCTTTTCATTGTGCTCGGATGCCTGCTGCTGGCCGTTCTGCTGGCCTATTCCAGAAAACAGCCGGAAGTAGTTCCCCGCGTCAGCAAGGGGCCGCTGGTAGAGTATGTAAAAGTCATCAGTGGTGATGGCCCCGTCGAGATACTTGCGCACGGCAGCGTGGTGCCGCGTTTTCAGGCGCAGATTACTCCGGAGGTAAACGGACGTATCGAATGGCTGCACCCCGAATTTTTTCAGGGCGCCTTCTTTAAGAAGGACGACGTGCTGCTGAAAATCGCAAAGGACGACTACGTCCTCGCCGTTGAGATGGCCTCATCCAAGGTGGCGCTTGCGGAAAAAGAGCTCGAGGTCACCAGGGCCAATGCGCGTATTGCTGCCCAGGAGTGGGAGCTGATGAAGGAGTTTAGTGAGAAGGAAAAAAGCGAGATTGCTGCCGACATCACCGGGCGCAGTAAGCCTACGGATCTTGCCCTCTATGGTCCGCAGTTAAAAAGTGCCCGTGCGAGTTTGTCCGCCGCTAAGGCCGAGCTGGAGAAAGCAAAGCTCAACCTGCAGAGAACCTCACTGCGGGCTCCCTTTGACTGCTTCATTCAGAGCAAAACAGTAGAGCTTGGTCAGTTTGTGGCGACCGGGCAGAACCTGGCATCGGTGGTCGGCACCTCAGTGGTAGAGATAATGGTTCCGATTACCGCTGAAAATGCGCGCTGGGTGCGGGCAGGTCTTGCTGATGAGGCTGGTGCAAAGGCGGATGTGTCTCTTTCGAGTGGTGAAGAAGTTGCTCGCTGGGAGGGGGCGGTGGATCGCGTGCTTGCCGAGGTCGATACCCGTGGCCGAATGCACAAAGCGGTGGTTGCGGTAAAAGCTCCGTATTTTGATCCCGAGCAGAAAAATGAGAAGCGGCTTATTCCGCTTGCGGTCGGTAGCTTTGCTAACGTTCGCATACGCAGCAGTAAAATGAGCGGCGTTACGCTTATCCCGCGTGCAGCCCTGCGGGCTGATGAAAAGGTCTGGCTGGTCGATGATGCCGATACACTTCGCATACGCAGTGTGCGTCCGGTTCGCCTTACCTCAGATGCCGTGTATGTGGCTGAGGGCCTTGAGATTGGCGAGCGGGTTATTGTTACCACCATTTCCGGTGCTACTGATGGCATGAAGGTTCGACCGGCAGCCGTCGATCCCGCGCCGGGGCAGACTCGGGAACTGGAGTCTCTATGAAGGCGGCAATCGCATGGATGGTAAAGAATCCGGTCGCGGCAAATCTCCTGATGATGCTGCTTATCGCCGGAGGGCTTATTTACGGTGGAAGCATCAAGCAGGAGGTCTTCCCCGAGATTGAGCTGGATGCGGTTACCGTTGCGGTGACCTACCCGGGGGCCGGTCCCGAAGAAGTGGAGTCCGGCGTATGTCTGCCGATTGAGGAAGCGATATTCTCCATCGAGGGAATCAAGGAGATAAGCTGCACCGCGACCGAGGGTGTTGGCGCTCTTACCGCGGAGCTGCTGCTTGGAACCGACATCGATCAGGCTTTGCAGGAAGTAAAGTCAGAGATCGACCGCATTCAAACCTTTCCCGAAGATGCCGAGGACCCGCAGGTATCTCGCGTGGTCCCCCGACAGCCGGTAATTTCCCTGGCGATATATGGCAACGTCAGTGAGCACAGTCTGAGAGAGCAGGCTGAACTGATACGTGATCAGCTTCTCGATATGCCGGGTATCACCCAGGTGGAGTTCAGCGGGGTGCGGGACTACGAAATCACCGTTGAGGTTTCTGAAGCCACGCTGCAGAAATACGGCATCACTCTGGCGCAGATCGCACAGAAAATTCGCACTTCTTCCATCGATGTTCCGGCGGGCGTGGTGAAGACCAGCGGCGGAGAGATTCTGCTCCGGACCAATGAGAAGAAATACACCGGTAAGGAGTATAGCGAGACCAGCATTGTTACCCTCGAAGATGGCACGGATGTGACCCTCGGGCAGCTTGCGACCATCAGGGATGACTTCACCGATACCGATAAGCGAGCGGAATACGCCGGTAAGCGCGCGGCGATGATTGAGGTGTATAGAGTGGGGGATCAGCGCCCGCTGGAAATCGCCGAAATGGTGCGCACCTATGTCGACGAAAAGCGTGAGATACTTCCTCCGGGTCTTTCTATCGATGTCTGGAGCGATCGTTCCGAGCTGCTGAACTCCCGTATGCAGCTTTTGCTTTCAAATGCCTACCTCGGGCTGGCGCTGGTATTTATCATTCTTGGTCTCTTTTTGGAGATTCGCCTCGCCTTCTGGGTGACCATGGGTATTCCGATATCCTTTTTGGGGGCCCTGTTTTTTCTTCCGGCTTTTGATGTGACCATCAATATGATTTCTCTTTTTGCCTTCATTCTGGCGCTGGGAATTGTGGTTGATGATGCAATTATCGTTGGTGAGAATATCTATGAGCACAGGGACGACAAAAGTTCCCGAGAGGATGCGGCCGTGCGAGGAACCTATGAGGTTGGTTCTGCGGTTATCTTCTCAGTCCTTACGACCATAGCGGCCTTTCTGCCCATGCTCTTTGTTACCGGCATGATGGGAAAGTTTATGCGGGTGATACCGGTTATCGTGATCTCCACCCTGGTGCTCTCTCTGGTCGAGAGTCTTTTCATACTGCCCGCGCATCTTGCGCACTCAAAGCAAGCTACTCCGCGCGGCGGAATCTTTCATCGGCTTGAAATCCTGCGTCTTGGCATGCAGCGGCGTCTGGACCAGTTTATTTCCGGTCCCTATGCCCGTTCCCTGACGCTAAGTATGAAGTATCGCTACACCACTATCAGTATCGCGATAGGTTTTCTCCTGATTGTCGTAGGTCTGATGCGCGGGGGCTACCTGAAAACCATACACATGCCAAAAGTCGATGCTGAAGTGGTCACCGCCTCACTGAGTATGGCCGTGGGTGCCCCGATAGAAGAAACCGAACGCATGCAGTCAGTGCTCACACGAGCTGCTGAGTTGACGATAGAGGACTTTGCCGAGCGCTATGCCGACGGCGAGAAAGACAGAGTTACCCGGGGAATGTACTCCGTCATTGGCGCCAGCATGAAATCTCGCGGGCACCGAAGCAGCAGTGCTGCGAGCGGCTCGCATCTGGCATCGGTTGCGGTTTACCTACAGCCCTCTGATATCGGAGGCTTTTCCTCTCATGCCTTTGCAAACGCCTGGCGGGAAGCCACCGGTGAGCTTGCCGGTGTGGAGTCCCTGACGTTTAAGTCTTCCCTCATCGGCATGGGCGATGCGGTGGATATTCAGCTCGCACATAGTGATTACGATCTGCTTGAGAAGGCGGCTGAGCGGGTGAAGACGGAGATCGCGAAGTATAAAGGCGTCAGTGATGTCGCCGACAGTTTCTCGGACGGAAAGCGTGAGCTTCGCGTGCGCCTGCGCCCCGAGGCGCGAAGCTTCGGCACGAGTGAAACCGATCTCGGGCGACAGATTCGCGGTGCATTCTATGGAGAAGAGGCGCTTCGTTTTCAGCGTGGCAGAGAAGAGCTGCGGGTGATGGTGCGCTATCCGGAGGCTGAGCGCAGGAGTCTGGGGTCTGTTGAAAGTCTGCGCATCCGCACGGCGGATGGTTCTGAGGTGCCGCTTGTGCAGGTTGCCGATGTTATCGAAGGAACCGGCTACAATCAGATTAAGCGCATCAACAGAAAACGCGTGCTCAATGTAACAGCAGATGTCGATCAGAAGGTAGCAAATCCCAAGGAGATTATTGGCAATCTCTCAGAGGACCTTCTGCCGCTGTTGCGCAGTGATTTCCCCGGTCTGCTTACCACCGTCGAGGGAGAGGAGCGGGAGCGATCCGATTCCATGGCCAGTTTGTTTCGCGGTTTTTACTTTGTGTTGCTTCTCGTATACGTGCTGCTCGCCATACCCTTTAAAAGCTACAGCCAGCCGCTTATCGTCATGGCTGCCATTCCTTTCGGTTTTGTCGGAGCGGCCATAGGGCATTTGCTGGTTGGCAAGGACATCAGCCTGCTCAGCATGTGCGGCCTCGTTGCACTTACGGGGGTCGTGGTGAATGATTCTCTGGTGATGGTCGATTACATCAATCGCCGCCGCAGAGCAGGGGATAGCATTTTTGATGCAGTCTTTGCTGGCGGGACTCGTCGCTTTCGACCTATCATACTCACGTCGCTTACGACCTTTCTGGGTCTGGCGCCGATTATCTTTGAAACCAGCCTGCAGGCGCAGTTTCTCATTCCCATGGCGGTAAGCCTTGGTTTTGGTGTTCTGTTTGCTACGGGGATTACTTTGTATCTGATACCTTCGATTTACCTCATCCTTGAGGATGCTCACAGCATGTTTGCTCGTGTACGGGGGGCGGAGTCTGTTTCTGTCCCTGAGCCCGGTCCGCAATCCGATATCTCTGAGTCGGGGGTTGAGCTTCAGTGAGTACCTTTTTTCTCTTCGCCGCCATGTGTGCGGTCGGAGAGGCGCTAAAAGATATATTCAGCAAACAGGGGCTCGGTGAAATAGACCCCATCAGCATGACCTGGCTGCTGCTTCTGCTTACGCTTATCATGTGCGGGCCCTTTGCCATCTACCAGGGGATCCCCGAGCTTCGGTCGGAGTACTTTTATCTGCTGCCCTTGCACGCCACGCTGTATGGCGGATCGCTTCTCGTCTATATGGAAGCCATTCGTCGCAGTGATCTCTCGCTTACGGTGCCTTTGATTATGAGCACCCCGGCAATCATGCTGATAACTTCGCCCCTGATTACTGGTGAGGTGCCCAGCGCCTCCGGTGCCTTTGGGGTTTTGTTGATTGTTGCCGGTAGCTATGTGCTGAATGCCAGTAAAGTAAAGGCGGGCATGCTCGCTCCCTTTCGCGCGCTCTTTGAGCAGTCCGGTGCACGTCTTATGCTGCTCGTTGCCATAATCTGGAGCATCACCGCACCAATCGATAAAGTCGGTATTGCCTCATCTTCGCCTATCTTCTGGGGACTCTCTGATTACCTGCTTATCGTTATCTGTCTCAGTCCCTGGGCACTGCCCCGGGTGATGAAGAAACGCGAGGTTATTCGCTCTCACACCAAAGTCGTCGCCGGTATGGGACTGGCAAACAGCGCGCAGATGTTTGGCTATGTCTTTGGTATGGCCTACGGGCAGGCGGTGTATTTGCTATCGATAAAGCGAACCAGCGTGCTTATCGTGATTCTGCTCAGCCATATGATGTTTAAGGAAAAGGGCTTTTCTGAACGCTTTGCCGGTTCTCTGATAATGCTTGCCGGTGTCTGCATCATTCTGCTTGCCTAGACGAAGCCCTGATTGCAGGGTTCAGATTCGAAGGGAGATGAGCTTTTAACCTCTTTCTCAAAACCTCTTCGATGGTGGCAGAACAAGGCCGCGAAAACGATTTAAATCGTCAAGATGTAGTCCTCGAGATTATGAATCTCGTGAACCACCCGAATCAGTACGTCCTCCTGGTGTCTGTGGGAACCAGAGTCTCCACTTCCGCCGACTTCTTTGTCGAGCCGCCGCAGTTCCACCCGCAGATCCCGAAGTTCAAGCCGTGCCAGTCGTCTTTTCATATGGCGTGGAATGAACTGAGATGTGGAATAAAGCAGGGCAGCTCCGTAGATCACGATCAGAACAACGCTCGTCGCGGAGGATTCCGGCTCTGAGCGAATTAACTCGAACAGAAACAACATCAGGAAGAGAAGCGGGCATCGGGAAAAGAACGATCGTATCGTGGACATCATCGTCTTTCTATAATGTATGTGACAGAAGTGGGAAAGGCATCGGCTCCTCCGCGCGTCTCTATTGAATTGCAGCAATCTCATTCTGCAGTCTTGCAATTGTGAGATCCAGAGAGACGATCTGCTCCGATGTTTCGTCGGCGGTGCCGAGTCCCCCGCGGTTCATTTGTCCGAGCAGGTCCCACCGCATGTTCTCTGCCTCTTTCAGTTGCCTTCGCTTTGCGAGTATTCGAAAGAGGGAGAACAGGGCAGAACAGGGGAGGATGAGAAGGACGATAAACACCAGCAGTGTCAGGAAGTAGATTCCTGTCGAAATTGGTTCCGGCCCTTCATACCAGTAGTCTATGCTCGCCTTGAAAAGCGTAACTGCCGCAAAGAATGCGGTAATCACGCTGATTCCGGGATACGGGACAAATAGATTTCTGAGTGTTTTCAGCTTGCGATTCATCGATTGTCTTTCTTGAATAAGCAGGAGAATTTATGAATGTCCTGTTCACCACTTAGTGAAAAAGGAAACAAAGCCCGTGTTGACGGTGAGCGGGAAACTTCAGGTGAGAGAATCAACTCATAAGTTCGATCCTTTCTCCCAGGTAGTGTAACTGCAGACGAAGACGCTGCTGAGCATGCTCAATCTTGTCATCCGAATTCGGAGACAAGTCGCGTACCCAGCTTTCGCTTTCATCAGCCCCGCCGGACTCAAGCTTTTGCAGGCGCTGCTGCAGAAGCTGATATTGCTGTCTGAGATCTCGCTCCGGCGCTTCGGAGGGTCGAAAGTCAGAGGTTTCAGCAAAGAAGGCATCGTGACATCGGTTAAGGTCACTCAGGTTCCAGCATCTTCCGACCGTGAGGTAGTAGTCCCTGGACACTCCCATGTTCACGCAAGCTTCGGCGATGCAGAAAGTAGCAAAGAGGATTACTCCAACGAGCAGAAACATTACTCCGTAGAGCATATATTCCTGCTGATCACTGAAGTCATCAACATCGATACACGAGAGTTCGTACACCACAAGCCCGACGAACAGCGAGCCGAACAGAGTCCAGACAGGGCTCTTGTACATCAGCAAAAAGAACGGCCGCAAAGTACCGTTAAGACGTAACATTCCATTTCTTTCTCTAACAAAACCAAAGGAAGCTCATCAAAATCCCAACCTCGGGAACTAGAGGTAGAGATTCTGAGGTTCACGTCTAACTAGAATCGCATGATAGAGAACAGGGCATTATATCATTGTAAAAAAAATCTCCCAGGCCGTGCCTAATACGATGCGCGCGCTCTAAACAGTCTGAAACAGTAGGCTTTTTGGCTGTTCCAGTAATCCCGGCAAGAATTCCCCAGCCTGTCCGCCTCCTCTACTCACAGTCGAATTCCAATGACCCCCGTATGATTCAGATCATATTTTTGTCGTTTTGCATTACCTACACTTGAGGCAGAAGAACGCTTCTTAATGCTTTAGGAATCTGAGAAATCAGAATAAACGCATATGAGGTCAATGATGATGAAAACTACGCCACTAAAACTTTTTATATCTTTGCTGCTATTTTCTGCCGCTGCCTGCGGCGGAGGAAGTGATGAAATCGCCTTCAGCGGAACCCTGGTGCAGGATGACGCAGTAGCCAGAAGTGGACGCTCTCCGGCAATCGGTTTGCAGGTATGCGCCCTGGGGCAATGCTCTATAACGGACGGACTCGGCAACTGGGCCTTCTCGGTAGGAGACGATACCTTTGAGGGAGGCGATGTCGTATTTACCGTAGAGGGGCTTGATTTTATCTCGACTGCGGTGGTCCCAAACCTCAACAGGCAATCTGATGAAGTTTTTGTTTCCTTTTTGCTCGACGCCAATCTACAGCTGACGGCAATTGGGGTTTCAGAGGTCGATAGTGACACCTTTGGTGATGAGCTCAATGAGCTGGGTGAAGAAATCGAAGACGAAAATGATTCAGCAGACCAGTCGATCGAAGAAGAGTCGACTTCTGCGGCTGATTCCATAGACGAGGAAATCGAGGAGATTTAAATGAAAACGTCGGTATTACATTGGTTACTCAGTGCACTGGTGCTCATGCTGGTGGCGAATATTGTTGATGGCTTTGTGATTGAGAGTTATCTGTTTGCGCTACTGGCGGCACTGGTGCTCGGAATTGTGAACGCTATCATACGCCCGATAATGGTATTTCTTACGCTGCCACTTACCGTCGTTACCTTCGGACTGTTTTTGTTCGTCGTGAATGCGTTGATGCTCAAGCTGGCGGCAGGACTCGTGCCGGGGGTAAAGATATTCGGGTTCGCACCGGCGCTTATCGCAGCCCTGATATTAGCTATACTGAACGTGTTTGTGTTTTCTCTGGTTCCAGAGCCGAAGACTGACTAAGTCTCCATAGAAGAAGAGAAGTATTGAAGAAACACGTAGAACAGCTGGAGTAATAAATGGAACAAGAAGCTATAGAGCTGGAGAAGAGATACACGAGCAGTCAGGCTGCTGCTGCTTTGAGGCGACTCGCAGATGCGCTTGAGGCGGAAAAATCGTTTTATATACAAATCCATGGCCAGCAAGTGAGAGTTCCTCCCTACGCTTCTGTCGAAGTGGAATACGAGCGCAGTGGCGAGGAGGAAGAACTGGAATTTGAGATAAAGTGGAAAAGAGAGGCGTAAGAAGCGCGCACGTTCGCATATTCCGTGCGAAATTCAGGACCATGATGTGGATCATGGAATCAAATCCGACGTCTGGTTACTCTGGTGTTAGTTGTTTATTAACCAGAAAGGAAACAGAAAATGAATTGGGAACAAGTTCAAGGTAATTGGAGCCAACTCAAAGGTAAACTGAGAGCCCAGTGGGGTGAAATCACAGACGACGAACTCGACGTGATCAAGGGTGAAAAGGAACAGTTGGTTGGTGCGATACAAAAGAAATACGGTAAAACCAAGGAGCAGGCTGAAAAAGAGGTCAACGACTTTTGTGGCTCCTGCTAGTGACTAGCATATAGCGTGTAGACTACTGCGAGTTCACGCCCTGAATCGGTAACACGGCGCAGGCTGTTCCAACGCAGGAAACGACCGCTCTGTCATCTCAAAGTGACAGGGCGGTCGATCTTTTCTTCGATCATCTCGCCTCAGACATTCCTCAGCAGAAACGCTAATCTTCAGGACAGGAGTGTTTTCAAATCAGTCGTTTTTTAGTCGGTACGGATGCAGCTTCCTGCTGCTGGCGGCCACCTCCCCTGAGATATACTTTTGTCTGCGAGGATAGATGCCTTGTACCTTCAGGAGTGCGGCTTACTACTCTTAGGGATGCCTGCATTGCTCCGCTTATTTGGTGCTCGCCCGGGTCAGCCTGTCCGTCTATGGAATATGCTAATCTGGTCTATGCAAGGGCGTCTATGCAAAGGGCTCATGGCAGTGAGCGCGTCTCCGCCTCGAGGTTAGAAGTCGACAGTTGCCCGCGTAGTGTACCTGTCTTTGCCCGCTCTTCTCTTTCGAGCTTTCTATCGCGCATGATGTCTATAACTTGTACGAATAGGGCAAAACCCAGCGGTAAATAGATAAGCGCTTTGGGGATATGATACCCAAAGCCTTCTGCGACGAGAATTCCGCCGATATACAATACGAAGGCAAGTCCGAGCGACTTGAGGTCAGGATACTCAGCTAAAATACTGCTGACCTGGTCTACAAAAACGACCATTACAATCGCACTGCAGAATACCGCGCTTCCGGCAATCCAAAGGCTGTCAACCATGCCAACCGCGCTCATCACAGAATCGATTGAAAAAACCAGACTCACCCCAAACGTCTTAAACAGCACCTGCCCAATGCTGTCGGCTCGCTGCACATCATCCCTGTGTACAGTTCTCCACTCATTATGGATGTGGTGAGCAGCCATCCCCACCAGTATCAGACCACCAACGAGGCTAATCGCATTCTTTATAGTGAATTCGTGGCCATTTGTTTGAAGCAATAGCTCATTCAGATAGGGAATCGGTATCATGAGCTTTGAGATATATCCGATAAGTCCGATAAGCAGAATTCTGAGGCCAGCGCCCTGCAGGATGGCCAGTCGCTGCGCTTTGCTGCGCTTGTCTGACGGCAAGCCTGCGCACATAAGAATGATAACAAGAGCGTTATCTACAATGAGTATTAACTCGAGAAAGAAAACGACAAGGAAGGCCCCGCCGAGTAAGAAAATGTTTAGAAGATCCATAGAAACCAGGGTATTTGACCTATCGGCATAGCGGCGCTGCGCCGATGGCATGTTTGGCAGAAAGGTAGCAGGTCCCTGCGGCCTTTACCACTTTTTAAGCCCGGCCCGAGCGAGGGATGGGAACCTCTAGCTGGTCGGGATTCTCTCGCTGAAGAGGGGCCTATAGCTGCTTAGGGCGCTGTGCTTCTCCAGCACTGTTTTCTGAGGAAAATAGCTCAGTGAATGACTGAGGTGGCTTCCTTTACTCTGACCTGGGTGATTTTCTCTCTGTCGCATCTGACGGTGAACGCTCGTTCCTCCTCAGGTTTGAGCATTGTCGCCCCGCCTGCAAGTCTGGTCTCACTGGCTGTCGGATTTTCTTTTTCCGCAACTTCGTATAACACCCGCAATTTCAGCTCCTCGTTTCTGTTTCTCAGGAGCACCTTACAGGTAGAGTCGTCAATGTTCGTTAAGCCACCTTCAATTGGATACAGCGCATCGGTCGTT
>JAUIMJ010000087.1 GCA_030433295.1 bacterium
GAACTGCGCTTCGGAGTCTTTTATGGCCGCCAGTTTTGCTGCACGAAAGGCAGGCAGGAAAAATGCACGAGAGGCATATTCGGCTCGTTCCGCTTCGGTACTCTCAAGAGAAGCTGCGGCAAAGTAATTCCGAATGGCTTCATCGGGAACAAGCAGAGCAAGCCCCCCTGCGCCCCTTTCGCCTGCGTCCCTGTCGCCTGCGTTTAGGGCAATCGCTTCGCTCTCCGGGGATAAGCTCAGGCGAGGAGAGTTTATTGTTTCGGCAAAGGAAAGTTCTGTTCTGAGCAAAACCCCGAGCAAAAATTGGCGAGCAAGCTGAAGGCCTTTTTTACCAGACAGAGCTGCCCGCGGAACACTGATTCTCAGCTCCCCGATTTGCATAGCGATATTTTTGAACTGCAGAGAGACATTACTGAGACTCACGTCAAAGCTGCGGAGCAAGGGGAGTGAAGGGCTTACCGAAAATGATCCGACTGCCAGGGTAAAAGGCTGCGCTCTGGTAACTCCCTCCCGGGGGAAATAGAGACCCGCAACCTGCAGATCGCGAAGACGAGCGGTTTTGAAAAACGCATATGATGCTCTCTGATAGTCGACGCGCTCTATTCTTAGACCTGTCGTGGAAAGGTAGCCGGGCGCAAGCGACGGTATCAGGTTGGCGAGGTTCTTAACGCAATGGTTGGCAAAGAGGATGCCAGCAAATGAGAGTGCACAGAAGAATACTAATACTTTACTCCTGGGCTTCATAGCAGCACTAGATCACCCGCAGTCCGGGGCTGAGCAGTCCTGTTGTTTGATCAATACCCGCCATCAGGTTCATATTCTGAATCGCTGTTCCCGCCATCCCTTTGATGAGATTGTCGCTCGCCGATACGGCGACCAGCACGCGCCCTCGAAGAACCACATGAATATCACAAAAATTACTGCCAATAACGTTAGCTATTTGCGGACTCTCTTCACGCAAGCGCACGAAGGGGGCATCTGCATAAAAGTTTCGATACCAGGCATCAAGCGTTTGCTGATCAAGGTTTTTTGCAAGCTCTTCTCCCAGAAGCACATGCGCCGTAATGAAGATACCGCGGGACGCCGGAATAACGTGGGGGACAAAACTTAAGGAAGGCGCTGAACCGAGCGCCTGACGTATCTCCGGTTCGTGTCTGTGCTCAAGAATCTTATACGCTCTGGTATTTGCATGCGCCTCGGGATGATGAAAAAAACTATTCGGAGCTCGTCCCGCTCCTGACGTTCCGCTTTTTCCGTCTACCGCAATGTGCTCAGCGTTCGAGTTCTTGCAGAAAGGAGCAAGCGCAAGAATCGATGTCAGCGCAAAACATCCCGGGTTCGCGACTAATCGGGCCGAGCGAATCTCCCCAGTGAAGAGTTCCGAAACGCCGTGGACAAACTTTAAAAAAGAGAGGCCTTTTTCTTTAAACGTAGGATAGAACTCCGTCCTGAGATTCTCATCCTGAAGGCGAAACTCACCGGAAAGATCGATAAGTTTGATATGCGGCTCTGTCTCCAGTTTTTCAACAAGGGGAATCAGTGTTTCAGCACTCACGCCGTGCGGAAGCGCGGAGAATACGAAAGCCTGATCGTAGGAGCGCAGTTTCTCAAACGAAATCTCGGCCTCAAAGCGGGCATCAAGAATACCATGCAGATTGGGGTGCACTGAGGAGACACTATTGCCGGACTGCGATGATGACTGAACAGAAACAATATCCACATCCGGGTGCTGCGTCAGAAGGCGCAGTAACTCTCCGGCCCCATATCCCGTGCCACCGAGTATTGCCACAGCAATCCTAGAAACAGACTTTTCTTTTTTCATCCTGAACTACGTTTTCTACAGCGGCTTCTCTAATATCCACAGCTAATCGTTTCTTGAATAAGGAAGGTCAGCCCAGTAAGGTATCCCCAATAAAGTATCAACTGATTATGGCCACAAAGATACATGCAGGGCCGCTCAGGACCTCGGGTCTTCCACAAGCATTCGGAGTCGAGTATATTGTTCTACCTTCAACATGACAATATGCCAGACGAGGCATATTCAGTCATGACGGAGGAACTCCGAACGTTTTTAGCGGCATTTTCGCGAAGTATCGGCTACCTGCTGAGAGAAAGAGAAGAAACGAGGTCGTTATGATTCTCATTGTCATGGGTGTCACAGGATGTGGAAAAACCACGATCGGACGTTTGATCGCGGATCAGCTCGGATGGAGTTTCTATGATGCTGATGAGTATCACCCGGAGGAAAACATCGCCAAAATGAGTCAGGGCATTCCTCTCAACGACGAAGACCGAGCGCCATGGTTGGAGCGACTCGCAGGCCTTCTCTCAAAAGAAGAAGCAGAAGGACGCGGAGCCGTGCTTGCATGTTCTGCTTTAAAACAACAGTATCGAGTTGTCCTGCAGTCAAAAACAAACTCATGTCAGTTCGTCCATCTTCTCGGTTCCAAAGAATTGATCGCCTCACGGCTGGCCTCTCGAGTCGGGCACTACATGGACCCCGAACTGCTGGACAGTCAGTTTCGAGATCTGGAAGCGCCATCGGCTGAGGAGGCTATTATCGTTGAGGTCTCCTCAAAAGCTGAAGACATCGCAAAAGAGATTCTTCATAAATACCACCTGGAGGGAGCAGTCTGATGCTCTCGGGGCATTCTGCCCATCCCCTTTCCCGGCATAAAAAAGCCTATAATCCAATAAGATAGCGGGACACCCGGGCAAACTCTCAGGATTAGTCTGCCGAAACACGATAGTATTGTAGCGGGTGGGATTTGTTCATTCAGCTTAGACGCCCTCATGTATAGCAATGAAACGGTATTCCTCTAGCCATGACGCATACACGAAGCACATTCTTTATACTGTTATTCCTGACTGCATTTGCAGTCTGCACAACCCGGGCACATGCCGGGGAGCAAATCTGTGCCTTCCATGACCAGAACGGCGAGATGGTAGTTAAGCCTAAGAAAGAGGTTCCGTACCGCTTTAAGAAATTTGCTCGCTGTATCGATGCGAATAAAAGTAACTATCTCGCAAAACCCGACGAAATCACCTTACAAGGGAACGTGCGCCGGGAGGATATCTCAACCTCGCTTGGTCGGGTCGAACTCCGTTGGCCGCGATCCGTCGAGCAGATGTTTGGCAGAACACCATTGCGGGCAGTCACCGATGCAGCAAGAACCGTAAGCCGTTCTCTGAAGACATCCGGATTCCCGCCCGCCGTTCAGAACCTGGATGCACCCTGGAAGATAGTCTTTCTCGACGCCAAGCTCTCAGCAAGCCAGATACCCCATCAACTGATAAGCGCCTGTCACCCTGGTTGGATGACAGCACCGGCGAATGTATACATCGTTGCTCAGCGAGTCTCAGAAGGCTGTGGCGGAAGTCAAAACCGTAGATCGGCTTCGATTGCAGATGCACAGCTCACCGAGATTCTGCTCCATGAAATGGGGCATGTGGTGGAGTACTACATGTTGAATAAGAGAAGACTCGGAGACCGAGCACGCGCCGAAGGATTTGCTACCTGGTTTGAAATTCACTCATCGCAGTTCTCCTCCCTGCTTAGTCAGTCGCGCATACGAAGCAGGACCTTTGATCTCGCACGCCGTGGAATGCGGGGAGGCAGCAGAAAGTTCAGGGGGTCGGCTGAGGATTATGCCGTTGCCTCAATGATTTTCTCGGTCATCGCAGACCGCAGAGGAGTTCGCGGCATCGCTGATGCCTATGAACTTATGAACAAAAAAGGTTTGCGCTTTGATCAGGCCGTAAAAGAAGCGACCTACCTGGGACGCGAACAAATAGAAAAAGACAGTGCGAAACTACTAAAGTAAGGCGGGGCTGCTCCTTTCGCAAAAATCTGCTCCCCTCAAAGGTCATTCCTCAATCTCTCGTAGTGTATCGAGGACTGATCTATTATAGGTCCCTCCACTACCGATGACGCCTACCGTAAGTGTCGCAACTACGACACCGAGAAAAACAACACTCGCCGGTCCAAATGCCAGGGTAAAATCAATTTTAAAGGCGTAAATACTCAAAAGAATGTTTGCCGCCACCGCAAGAATGCATCCCGAAAGCGCCGCGCAAACACCAAGGATTAGATATTCAGTTGCGAGAGTCACAAGTACTACTCGCCGTGAGGCACCAAGTGTTTTCAGCAGCACACTTTCCTCGGCTCTCTGTGTTCTCGTTCCCCATACCGCGCCCGCAAGGACGATAAGTGCGGTAACAACGGAAAAGGAGGTAAAAAGCT
This sequence comes from bacterium, assembly GCA_030433295.1. GTDB lineage: Bacteria > Bdellovibrionota_C > UBA2361 > SZUA-149 > SZUA-149 > JAUIMJ01. The sequence continues at coordinate 4,244 of JAUIMJ010000087.1, forward strand.
CGATCACGCGACTTATCTTGCTTACCACGGTATCAAGAGTAGTAAGAATCAGACTCAGGTCGACAATCGAAACATTCGGAAAGCGCTCAACCGCGGCACGCTGAAATTTCGCACCATCCTCCGGGGTAGCAAATCTGGTAACAAAAACCAGATTCTGAGGGGCATCATCAATCACTCCGGCCGGAAATACTACAAAGAAATTCGGAGATACTCGCTCCCAGTCTACCTTGCGAATACTGCTTACATAGGTAGTAAGAGCGATTCCCTGCACGTTAAAAACAAGTTCATCTCCCAGCGCGACTTTCAAATTCCCAGCGATACGCTCTTCGAGAGATATCGGTATGCGCGTACTACCCGCTGAGACTTCTGACACAAAAGTCCCCGCTACGATCTCTTCGGTACTGGAGAGCGTGCGTCTATAGGTGGAGCGATACTCTCTGGTCAGCGTCCATCGCGGAATTTCCTTATCCTTCTTTCTGAGCTCGGCAACCGGACGGCCTTTTACCGACTCCAGTCGCATCGTCACAATAGGCACCGAAGACAAAAGCGGCATCTTGTAGTCCTCAAAGAAGCTGCGCAGCTCGGCTTCCTGATCGGATTGCACATCAAAGAGAATCATATTGGGCCGCTCAATGCTCATGCTCGCATCAGCACGTGCGAGAATCGCCTTCTCGATAAAGAGCACCACGCAGACGACGCAGGCAGCGGTGCCGGTGCACAACATTATCGTAAGTGTCTGATTGAACGGTCGGAAGAGATTCGCTGCTCCCTGACGCAGTGAAAAGGGCAAAGCCTCTCCCTTCATCAGTCGCAGTAGCCTTCGCAGGCCAACTGATAGTAGCCAGAGAAGCAGCAAAACAACGGAGAAACCAGCAAGGTAGGCCGATGCTACTTTCAGATTTCCGACGTGAATCACGCAGACAGCGACAAGAAGCAGAAGTGCCGCACCGTAGAGAATGATATCCGATCGCGAAATAGAGGACTCAGGCTCCATTTCGGATCGCAGCGTGAGCAGCGGTGGAAAACGCTGAATACGCCAGAGGGGAACCAGGGCGAAACTAAACAGCAGTACTACTCCCAGCGTCATAGAAGTCAGCACCGACATCCAATTGGTGCTCACTGCCACCTGAACGGGAATAAAATCCCCCAATAACGCAGGTAGCTGCATCTGCAAGAGGACGCCGAGAAATGCGCCAAGCAATACACAAAGAAATCCACAGACCAAAACCTGAATCGAAAAGAAAACAAGTGCCTCCTGCCTGCTGGCTCCGAGACAACGAATCGTCGCAACGAATGTCTTCTTCTTTCTCGCATAAATACTCGCGGCACTTCCGACCCCAATTCCACCGAGCAGAATTGCGATAAAGCCGATTAAATCGAGAAACTGATACACATTGGTGATAATTTCCCCAAGCCGCTCTCTTCTGCTCTCAACGCTCACCAGGCGCAGGCCCAGTTCTCGCACTTCCGGACGCAGGGTATCTGCCAGCTCGACCCGATTTATCTCCGGGGGAAGTTTAACGTAATAGCGGTAGCGAAGCAGGCTGCCCAGAGCGACCAATCCAGTGCTTTCTAACTCTTCGAGGGGAATGAAAATCTGCGGCGCTACGGCGCTGCGCATATCAAAACCACCAGGAACACTAAGCAGCGTGCCCTCTATGGTGAAGAGCTTCTTCCCTATGCGAACCTGCTCCCCCTCACGCAGGCCAAACTGCAGCATGATGCTCTTATCAACCAGAGCACTTGCACGCGTTCTGAAATTCTTCTCAGCCTGCGGAGGCTCTGTGACGAGCTGTCCGAAAAACGGATACCCATCAGACACGGCTTTCACCTGAACAAGCCGACTGTTGCGGCTCTTTGGGAAATACGCCATGGAAGCCAGACTGATTCCCCGTGCTTTTTCACCCGGTATGCTTTCGAGAAACGCAGAAACCTCTTTTGTTGCCTTGCGTCGACTGCGGACGACAAGATCAGCCCCGAGCACTTCTCTCGTCTGCATCTCAACCGCCTCAAGTAAATTTTCCTTGAAGGAGCTTACCGAAACGAGAGCTGCGACGCCGATAACGATCGCCGACGCCATAACGAGGAGCGCTCCCGCTCCCCTTCTGGCGTCCCGATATGCAAGATGTAAAGCAAAGGATAGATTCACTGAGAAACCTGCGGTGCTTCGGTCACATTCCCTGCGTGCAGTTTAAAAACTCGCTGACATCGTTCTGCGAGTTCGGGATCATGCGTGGCAATAATCAGAGTAGTGCCCGACTCCCGGTTGAGTGCAAAGAGCAAGTCCTGGATTACTGCGCTGGTTTCCGCATCGAGATTCCCTGTCGGCTCATCCGCAATGAGCAGCCGGGGCTTGTGGATGAAGGCTCGAGCGAGTGCCACTCTCTGTTTTTCTCCGCCCGAGAGTTGCGCGGGATAATGATCCAGGCGCTCCGACAGTCCAACCCGCTCCAGGAGCTCAAGAGCACGAGAACGAGCATCTTCAAGACCAAGAAGCTCTGCAGGAACCATGATGTTTTCTATTGCGGTCAGAGTAGGCAGCAAGCGAAAGGATTGAAACACAAAACCGATTTGCTGCCCGCGATGACGCGCAAGCTGGTCTTCATCAAGATCCTCCAGTGACTTTCCACCGACCCGAATAGTACCTGACGTTGGTCGATCGAGTCCCGCGCATAGCCCGAGAAGAGTCGTTTTCCCACTACCCGAGGGACCAACGAGAGCACAGGTGCTCGACTGATGAATTTCAATGTCGACATCTTTCACCGCACTGAGCTGACGACCAGCGCTTTTAAAGGTTTTACCCACACCTGCGAGCGAGACAATTACCGCGTCATCCATTAGGCTTCCATCGCAATCAACACACGTTAAAACACCACCGAAGAAACAAAGGGATTTCTCCCCCACAGCCGTTTACCACTGAGATGAGCATCTGACAGGCTTAGGAGCGGCTGTTTTTTCGGGCGCCATGCCGGCAGCACGACAAATTACCCCAGACTCAGGGGGTTTCTGCAGCCCGAGGTTTAGGGCATCAGCAGGGTATGATACCTCAGTCCCCGGGTTTGAAAAAATGCTGATTACCATCGGAGCTGTTATTAGGGGCTGCCGAAAAACGACAGTTTTTTGGCGGGCCCGGCAGGCGCAGCCTGCTCGAGCGCCGAACGAGGCGCTCGGGTTAGCTGCAGGCTAACCTCGAACAGACAAGGGACGAGCGGTGAATAACTGACTCGTTTGGGGATAGATTTCTTTTCTTAGGCCGCTCTACATTCCAAAAAACTCTCCTTCTGAGCGTCCCGCACAAGACGCATTAAAGAAACGACGGTGCTTTTCTGGCGCTATCCTTAAGAAGAATAGAAAGGCAAAAATAAAAGACTTGATAGGTGGAGAACGTCAGTGCGTATGCCGTTTGAAAGGGTGTTTGCACACCTCAGTGAGAGAGTTCGATATCGTGGAACAGTCAAAACCCAATTTCAAACTATCATGCAATCGTTTGGATTTAACGTAAATCGTCTACTTCGTATCAAAACGCCTCCCTTGCCACTCCTCTAGCCTAAGAAGATTAAACCCGCGAAGCAAGTCAGCTTTCTTCACGCTCGTCCCTTTTTGTTGCTAACGAATCTTAGAAAACATGCAATGCATGCTTTCTAAGATTCGAGACGAACGCCTTGTTCGGCGTTCGGGCAAGCTTCGCTTGCCGGGAATGTAAAAAAACTAGCGTTTTTAGACATTCTCTACTTGTGATGTAATGTCTGATCTGAGACGTCCAAGGACCATGGATATTGGCATGTACAATAAAAAAGGCGCCAAAACATTGTATCAAGACACAGTACCATCGAAAACTCCTGCTTGTAGCTCACCACAGACAATCGCGTATTACGCACGAGGTTTGTTTCTCCTGCTCGCTCTGTTCACCTGGGTTTCAGTCTCCGGTGCTGAGAGCGGTATGCAGCGAATTGTGATCATAGGAGACAGTCTCACTGCCGGTCTGGGATTACCCAGGGAAGATGCCTATCCGGCGGTTTTGCAGCGCAGGCTTCAGTCGGAAGGTCATGCGTTTACGGTTGTTAACGCCGGCATAAGCGGAGACACAAGCTCCGGAGGCCTGCGACGTATCGACTGGTTACTAAAGGAACCTGCGAAATACGTAATACTTGCCCTTGGTGCAAACGATGGTTTGCGGGGAATTGACACCAATCTTACTAAAAACAACCTGTCAAAAATGATTTCACGTATTCGGAAAAAGAATTCCGATACCACCATCATTCTCGCCGGCATGCTCGTTCCTCCCAATATGGGAGAGGAATACGCGAACAAATTTCGCTCGGTCTTTCCGGCGGTAGCTGCAGAACAGAAAGTACATCTGCTTCCCTTCCTCCTTGAGGGCGTAGCTGCCGAGCCCGAGAAAAACCAGGCGGATGGCATACACCCGAACGAGGAAGGGCAGAAAATCATCGCCCAAAACGTATGGTCCGTTCTGCAACCGCTGTTGCAACAATCTCCGGCGAAGAACTAAGGTGGGCAGCAACTGGAAAACACTCCCTGCATCCACCAGACCTCTTTCATGGAATCCCCTACGCAAAGCCCGATAGGGGATTTCAGCAGGTCGCAGAGTCTACGGAAAAGGTGTTACAAGCGAAGCCACGCCGAGACAAAAAATTGGCAATAAAATGCCTAAAATAAGTGCTTTTCTTCACTTTCGTGTCCCTGCGGGGACCCGGTTCTTAAGTATAAAGCATAGATTCCCGACTCTCTTATCTAAGACCAGTAGAGGTAGAAATGTCGGTCAGCGGGCTAGTGCATACACCGCGGAAAAAAACGAGAGAGTATGAATCCAGATAGTGAAATCAAACGTTCGAGAGCAGGATTTAACAGCCTGCTTATAGTCGCTCTGACATGCTTTGCGCTCATCGCCCTGGGTGCTCCCTCCTTCAAAGAAAAAATATCAACACAGAGCTACGCTGACGCGGTCTTTTTGTCTGCAATCGAAGTGAATGGCGAACGCTATGGCGTCTTTGAGCACCATGATGTTCTTGCCTTTGTAAATTCCCGGTCGGAAACGACCTGGCAGGACCGCACTTCAAAAGTGCTCTGGTTAGGCGACGAATGCTTTCTTCCGGAACTGGGCGCAGAGGGAAAACAAATCGACCTCGTCAAATGCGAGAAGTTGCCGCTGGCAGCAAAAGCAAGTTCAGACCGAGTCGTTCTGCGAGGAAGCTGCTACAGCCTTACGTCAGATTCCAGCACCGGCGAAATGCATTTCCTTCAATGTGCCTAAAACGCATTTCGCACAGCTATTTCTTAAACTGAGTTAGCAGATGCCCCAGATTCTCTTTTTCCAGATCTTCCTTGGGTATAAAACGCAGAGACGCTGAGTTGATACAGTAGCGCAAACCCGTGGGGCGCGGACCGTCGGGAAAAAGGTGCCCGAGATGGGCATCTCCGGTTTTCGATCGAACCTCCGTGCGGATCATCCCATGCGAGGTGTCGCGCAGCTCCACAACTTCAGCAGGGTCAATTGCCTGAGTAAAACTCGGCCAGCCAGTTCCTGACTTAAACTTATCCTTTGAGCTGAACAGCGGTTTACCCGAAATAACATCCACGTAAATACCTTCTCGCTTGTTATCCCAGTAGGCATTCTGAAATGGTCGCTCTGTGCCATTTTCCTTGGTTACGTAATACTGCTCATCCGTAAGATGTTTCTTTAACTCGCTCTTACTCATGCTGCTCATATCTACCCTGGTTTTACCTGCTGTGGGTTTTGCGGTTCTGACGTCAACTGAGGGCGAAGTGCTGCCTTCTGAGCAGGCAACAGTGCTCAATCCCAGGACTCCCAGTAATACTATTCCCGCGGTGCTCTTATACATTGCGTCTGTCCTTACTAGTTTTGCCTACCTTAAGGGTCGCTCGGTCTTAGGATACATTACAAAAAAATCTGGAATTTTTGCCAGAAGATGCTGAGACATACATGAAAACGGTCCTGCTGCCCGTTTTCATGGCTCAGTCGCGGAAATACCCCCAGCCCTGTTTACGCAAGACCCGAGGACTTCACAGCTTTCCTGAACACTGGAAGCTTTTTCCCCCAAAGCTGGGAAATAATCATCCCACAGAGGATGAGCGAGCAACCAAATAGCCCGCGATTGCTTAACATCTCCCCAAGAAAGAGATATCCGCCAAGTGCGGCGAACACCGTTTCCAGACTCAGGACGATAGCGGCGCAGGTGGGATCGGCCTCGCGCTGAGCAAGTATCTGCAAACCATAACCAAGTCCGCCGGAAATCAGACCTCCGTAGAGTATCATCCAGCGAGCCTCATACAGCGCACTAAAGCTCAGTGGCTCAAGGGCGATTGCACAGAGAGCAGAGCAAAAAGCACATACCAAAAATTGAAGCATCGCCAGCGCGTAAGGATTTGCTCGCGAGAGAGAATGAGAAATCATGAGCAAATGAAAAGCCCAGAAAAACGCACTTGCTAATACGTAGTAATCACCCACGACAACCTCCGAGATACCCTCGGCGAATGAAAGATAATAGAGGCCCGTAATTGCACAGGCCACACCGAGGACTTTCCCCCATGAAAGTTTTTCCTGAAAAAACAGATAGCCAAGAAGGGGTACGAGAACGGTGTAAAAGCCGGTTATAAAACCGGCCTTACCGGCTGTGGTAGTAACCACGCCAATTTGCTGCAGGGCAGCTCCACCAAAGAGAAGCATGCCGACTGAATACCCATGAGGCACCTCTCGCAAAGCGCTAGTCACAGCTCCTGGACAACTCCTTCGCACAAGAGGAAACAGCACGAGCGCAGCAAGCGCAAAGCGAACCGCTGTGAACGTATAGGGACCGACGTGCTCCATTCCCTGACGCTGCGCGACAAAGGCAAAGCCCCAAATAGCCGAGGCAAGAAGCAGCAAGAGATTTGAGGTAACGCGTGGATTCATAGAAACAGCATGACAATGTGCGTCGCGTGATGGCAGGGAGGCCGGAGGAAACTGCTATCGGAAATCGATGCTATTTCTCTTCCCGGCTCACCGGAAAAAATTCATCGTCCCAGGCACGAGTCGTTCCCTGTTGCCCCTGGTAGTGTCCGCAGCCCTTCTCCCCATAGGCAACTTCCGGCGGCTCTTCCATCTGCAAAAATACAACCTGTGCGACGCGCATGCCTTTGGTCAGCGTACGGGGATGGGGACCGAGATTTTGAAGCTCAAGAGTGACCTGTCCCTGAAAATTACAGTCAATCCAACCGCTCATACTGTGGTTTAACCAGAGCCTTCCCAGCGTGCTTTTAAGCTTCAGATCCCCAACGACGTCACGCGGAATACGCAGATACTCCTGGGTGGTCGCAAGAACGACCTCGCCGGGAAAAAGCGTTATCTGATCCGCATTAAACTCTTCTGGTTCTCTGGTAGGACAGATCCAGTGATCCCCCAGGGTGATATCGTAGCTGGCAGGATTAACGTGCGCATCAACAAAGGGCTCGGAGCCGCCCTGCTCACCCCAATTTCGTATCCACTTATCAGACTTAACTCCCACGCTAGTACTCTCTATCTGCTTCTACAATAAAGTCCCCGTTTGCACCGAGGCTGACGGATAATTCAATCGGACGACAACAGACCTCACAATCGTAGACAAAGACACGGGAGCTACTTTCAGAGCTATCCCCATCAAACAGGTCTAAAACAATCTGGATTGTCTCAAAGCAAAACGGACAAACAACGCTTCGTTCAGGCTGAACATCCACAAAAAACTATCGTCTCTTCTGGAAGGTAACGACGCCGGAGTCTTTATCGACAATAAGGACACGCTGACCAATCAGACGAAGTTCTTGCTGCGGTGTTTTGAACGATACGTAATACTTATCGCCGACTTCCTCTACACTCTGTGGCTCGCCCCAATTGTGCTGTTTTAAAGCGAGGTGGGTATGAGCGAGCTTACTGGCTTCTTCCTTGGTCATGGGCTTGGTAGCAGCAGGTTCTTCTTTATTCTTAGCAGCGGGAGTAGTAGCCGACTCGTTGTTTGCGCAGGCACCGAAAAGAATCAGCATACCTACGAAAAGTGACATCAGGGATTTCATAAATCGTTTTCTCTAAAAATTGTTATATACGTCGGGGCAGCTTCTTGGAGAGAAAGCAAAGAAGGCAATACGCGAACGGTGGTATCTAGCTTTCAGCGTCGAGGATTACTTCCTCTACACTTTCAACCAGTGCATCAGCGTCGACCGCTTTACTCAAGAAACCAGTCGCACCATAACCTTCACACGTTCGCCTGGCCCAACCGGGATCATCTCCGGTCATGATAAGTACGGGGATATCGTCATTCTCTGCGCGAACCTGGCGCAGGACCTCAATGCCGTCTATGTCAGGCATGAGAATGTCGAGGAGGATGCAATCGGGTTTGCCGATTCGGATCTTTTCCAATCCGCTCATTCCATCTTCGGCCTCGTGGACGTCAAAGCCTGCTTCTGCCAAAACATCGCGGCAAAAGTTCCTTACAAACTCAGAATCGTCAATCACCAGTACCTTAGTCATTGAGTGAATTTGATTGATAGCGCTCAAATTGTCAATGTCGACAATCCTACTGCCTATATGTTCAGCCCTGAGGTAAGGGAATAGCTCCCGGTAACCGATGGAACGTATTGCCTGAGCCGGTCTTAGTCCGAGGAGTTTTCTCCGGTTGTTTCGGTGGCTTGGGCCTGCTCCTGCTTGGCCTTCTCCATCTCAAGGGCTCGATGGGGATCCCGGGTTCCGCCCCTAACATAAACCGCAGCATCTCTTGTAGAAAACCCGAGCTCGCGCCATTGCATCGCGTCCCCGGGAAACATGAAGATCGCCATCCAGCGGGATGCCTCCTCGGGAGAATCAAATCCGGCATTCCTTGCGTGAATCGCTTTCTCAATATCGTCGCCGAAATGTTCCGCCCACTCCCTCGCCTCCGCAGGATCAAAGCCTGCCCTGCTCCACACCTTAACGACCTTTGGTTCACTCACCCCCTGCTCGCGCCAGGTCTTTGCTACATCGAGACTGACACGCTCCTTCGCCCAGGCCCGCGTCTGCGCTGCGGTGAACTCTGCGCTTTTCCAGGCAGCGGCCTGCTCGGGAGACACATTGGATTTCTGCCAGGCTTCTCGTTGAAAGGGATCAGCAAATCCCCAGCGCTCCCACTCATCCAGCGGCGCATCTGAACCCGGCTCCCGCGCTGCCTTGCGTTCCATCTCCCGTATACTACCGAGAAAGGAAGCAACTTTAGCGATCTTAAGCGGGCTTTGCTTGCTGGGCGTGAGCGTGTCCTGGGCTTTTAATATCTCGTCTATCGCATCCTGGGTTTTTCCACTGCATGCGAGGACAAGACCGAGCCGGAAGCCGGCGTAGGGATTGTACAACTCTCCGTTAGCCTCTTCTGACCAGCGGGCAACTTCGTCTTCAAGATCATCCAGAGCAATATAGATGTCTGGAAACAGACCTATCGAGAAGAGAAAGATTTGCAAGACCCGGGTGTAATCAGCAGGCAGCGGAGGATCGTTCTCGTCGTTGAGTTTTTTCCCCAGCTCGCTGACTTCACTATCGAGATGACGAGGCTCAAAGTCACGAACCAGTTCATGTAGCTCATTTGCTATGCTGCGGTCCGCAGAAAAGGAACGGGAATACTTTGTGTAGGTTGACGACCATTCCTTCAGCGCTTCGAAAATCTCACCCGTCGCATAAAGAGAACGACCTCTTTGAAAGCCAAAACGAGCGAGCTTATCGCGAACTTTTGCCCATTTTGGTCGCAGCGAAAAAATCCGTTGATAGCGAACTTTCGCGTCTTCGTAATCATCTTCCGACTCCGCTACTTCCGCCAGAAGCATATGTGCCTCTACGCAGTCTGCATCGATAGACAGGGCTTTGTTCGCCTGCTGCCTGCACTGCTCTGCGTCTCCTTGTGTGTGATAGAATCGCGCAAGATGAATATGAGGAAGTATGAGGGAAGCATCAGAAAGGATAGCCTGTTTGAACTGGGCACGGGCTTCGCGAAATTTCTCAGCGGCAAGAAAGGCCAGTCCCAGGTTACTGCGCAATCGCGCATCGGTGACTCCCCGAGAGAGTGCCTGTTCAAAATGGGAAATCGATTCCTCGACCTCACCTTTGCGCAGCAAAACGCTGCCAACCGCCCACCAGAGTTCTTCTCGCTCTTCTTCCTCTGACAGACGCTGACGCAATTCCTCCAAGCCCAGATTGACGAGTTCCGGTAGCTGAGGAGGCGAATACATATCGCGTTTGCTAATCTTCATTCCCTAACTCTTATCTATGCTGACTCTTACTTATGCTGACTCACTTGCCGGCTCGTTCCGGCTCAATGCTCTGCTTACCGCTGATGCGGCGTTTTACTCGAGCGACCCAGGCTCGACGAAAGTCCCTGAAGCTTCGTCGCTTATGATTTAGCCAGAGTAAGCGATAGCCCAGGGGAGAAAAGGCAAATCGAAGCACCTGCAAGCGGCCTATTTTGAAG
>JAUIMJ010000415.1 GCA_030433295.1 bacterium
GATCGCAGGCGCTTGTCGCTAGGATTAAGTCATCCGAGCATAGTGCTAAGTTTGACTAATTTTCTCGGCTATGGTTGTACTACTGGTCGATTTTTGCGCGCTTCAGGCAGTCTACTGCTTCTGTAATCAGAGTGTGCAAAATCGTATGCGTCGGGTTTGAGGCAAAGCTACAGCCTACCCTAGTATTTTTCTGATTAGTGACTGTATTCAGGTGTTTTCTTGAACCCACGACAAAGTTCATCGGTATCTTCAAGCCAATCCCCTCAGGGGTATGGCACTGAGAACGGCAGGCACGAAAGTTCAAACGGCTCGTCACCGCGTAGCGCTCTGGTAACAGAACCAATAAAAATCGCCTACATCACCAGCCGAGGTCACAGTGGTTCCACACTGCTCGATTTGCTCATCAGTGGTCATAGCCGGGGATTCAGTCTCGGAGAGATAAAGCTCCTTGATACGCCACGTGAAGAACCCTGTGGCTGCGGTGCAAAGACCGTTTGGGAATGTCCCTTCTGGAAGCAGGTGGATGAGGATCTAAAGAAGACGCATTCTATTGGCTTGCGCGATTTGCGGGTGAGTTCTGATGACCCCGAAGTCTTTGAGGCCCACAATGTCTACCTTCTGCAGTCAGTGATGAAGATCAGTGGCAAGGATCTCATCGTAGATTCCTCAAAGAATCGCGACCGACTGCTCAAGCTGATGGACAGCAAGGCGTTTGACGTGCAGCCGATTCACCTTGTGCGAAGTCCGCATGGGGTTGTCTACTCAAATGTGAAGCTCGGCCGCGATTGGCTTGAGCACGCTCGCAATTATGCTTTGGAGCTGCAGCGCACCAACGAAGCGCTCGCCGGAAAGAAGCACACTTCTATCAGCTATGAAGAACTGGCGAAGCATCCGGGCTTTGAAGTCAGCCGAATCATGAAATGGTTGGGATATGAGTTTGAACCCGAGCAGCTGCAGTGGGCAAGTACGAAGGGACATAACGTCGGCGGTAATCCCATGCGTTTTGGGACGAGCAGCCATATCCGTCTTGATACCAGCTGGAAAACCGGCCTGAGTCCCTGGCAGCGATTTGCGGTTTCATGGATTACCTTTCCCTCTCGAAATGGCCTTGGCGCTTTGTATCTTCCTATTCGAGCATTCTGGGATTGCGACACGGCTGCAATCAAGGACATCCTCGGAGAAAAGCGAGAGAAGCGTCAGGCGAAAAAAGACAAAGAATATCAGAAGAAAATTACCGGTCTCAGCAGCTGGCGGGTTTTTGAGCGAGGGGGCCTTGCCTTTAGAAAGTCCAGAAGCTTCGGGCTTGAGTATTACTGGCGAACTCCGTCGGAGAAATACTGGAACAAGTACCTGAAAAAGTTATTTCGGGAAAAGAGCTTTGCGTCCGCAGAAAACGGCAACCTCGGTGAACTGGAAAAGCCGTTGGTTAACAGCTTTTCAAAGCGTGGCAATGTTTTCGTTATCGGAGCCGGCGCGGCCTATTATCTGTTGGCGCTCAAGGCGAAAGGATTCTCGACATCAGGAGTCGAGGATCGTGCGGAAGTATTCTCTCGATTGAAGCAGATGCGTCCCGAGGTTCCGGTTCGAGAGGGATCGCTGGACCGCCTGAAAGAAAAAGATGCTTCTCAAAACGGCGTTCTGATACTGGATGTCTTCGAAGAGCGAGACGTGAAGCCGGACGCAGTACTTTCGGAGGCAAATCGCGTCCTGGTGGACGATGGTACCTTTGTTGTCAGCTTTGCCTACTGCAATCCTGTGCGTCGACTGAAGTCACTCCTGGGAATGTTTCTCTTTGGAAGCCCTGACGAGCGACATAGCCTGTATCGACGGGCGTATACCGAACAGGCGGCGCGTTCATTGCTAGAGAAATCGGGATTTACCGTCCATTCAACACAGCCATACGACGCCTTAACGGGACTGGTTGAAGACCTTCCTCTCTTTGAAGGCTATTTTAAGGATGATCGGTACCGAAGAAAGATACGGGACTGGGTGTTCTCTAAAGAATGGGTGCAAACACTGTTTTCTGATCGAGCGCTCTACGTCTGTTCGAAGCGGCTCACCCCGAATGTTTCCGTTCCAGTGCAGGTACACTCTTCCGAGGGCTAGCGCTCCTTATGTCGTTTGTCTCCAAGCTATTTTTGTTGCTACTCAGTACCCTGGTTTCCTTTCTCCTGGCGATTCTTGCCCTTGATCTCGCCTTCTGGCTAAAGGATGGCTCCTTCTTTTATCAGACAATAGGATCTGCCGCGGATATTGCCTCGCAGTCTATCTACCGTGATGAGCCTACAGGAAAGTCCGAGAATACCTTTCGAGTGCTGACCCTTGGTGGCAGTACCACCTATGGCCTTGGGCTTGCGCCGAGGGATACCTGGCCAAAACTTCTGGAGTCTAAGGTACGAATGATTAAAGCGGCTGAGAATGCACGCCCTTCCGAGGTTGAGGTGCTTAACCTGGGATACCTTGGCGGACACCTGGAGCAGATCGAAACTGGATTCCGCGCGCTTCCGAACGAGAGAATTTCTCGCAAGGACTGGCTTGCCGGCGAGCGGGAGACAGAGGATGTGGTCTCCCCCTTGCGTCTACAGGATCTTGCGGCAGATGTGCTCATTCTTACGCCGGTGGTGAACGACACGGTACCCGACTACTATTATGAGTCCGGTTTTGCTGATGAGCTTTGCCGCGATCTGATGTCA
>JAUIMJ010000088.1 GCA_030433295.1 bacterium
TCGCAAGCGGTCTTATTACCGTAATTGACCCCCTGGGCCATCAGGCTGGCCGGGTGTCCCAGTATATATCTCGACGATGAAGTCTCTAACTGAAAATACCGCAATTCGTAACGTTGCCATCATTGCGCACGTTGACCATGGGAAGACGACCCTGATTGACCAGCTCTTCAAGCAGAGCGGGGCGGGGGAATCCCGAGGCGAATCTGAAGACAGAGTGATGGACAGCATGGAGCTCGAGAAGGAGCGCGGCATCACGATTTCTGCGAAGAACTGTTCCGTTAACTGGAAAGGTACCAAGATAAATATTCTCGACACTCCGGGTCACGCTGATTTCGGTGGTGAAGTTGAGCGCGCTCTGATGATGGTCGACGGCGCAATTCTACTGGTCGACAGTTCCGAAGGTCCCCTGCCCCAGACGCGATTTGTGCTCAAGAAAGCACTCGATCGAAAACTTCCTATCATCCTGGTGATTAACAAAATCGATCGCCCTGACAGCAGAATTTCCGAAGTTCTCGACGAGGTATACGACCTGTTTATCGATCTCGATGCTGATGAAGCGCAGCTCGAGTTTCCCGTTCTTTACGCAATTGGACGCGATGGGATTGCGAAGAAATCCATGGAGGAGGAGTCAAACTCTCTGGAGTGCCTTTTTGACACCATGGTATCGGAAGTTGGCGGTCCGCGGTACGATGAGGATGAGCCCTTTCAGATGCTGGTCACCAACCTCTCCTACTCCGATTATCTTGGCCGACTGGCCGTAGGCCGCGTTATGCACGGAACGGTAAAGAAGAATGATCCGCTTGTGTGCATTCCGGCGGACGGAGAACCTCGACCATTGAAAGTTTCAAAGCTACAGGTATACGAAGGACTTGGTTACGGTGAAGTGGATGCCGCCGATCCGGGAGACATTATCATACTCTCCGGGATTGAGGACGTTACGATTGGAGACACGATCTGCACGCGGGAAGCGCCCAAAGCCCTCCCTCGAATCGATGTCGACGAGCCGACTATCTCCATGCGTATTACGACAAACACCTCTCCTTTTGCCGGTCAGGAAGGTAAGTTCGTGCAGTCGACCAAGATCAGAGAGCGTCTGCTCAAAGAAACGCTGCACAATGTGGCGCTTAAGTTGGAAGAGGTTGCCGACAAAGACGCTTTCATCATCAAGGGCCGCGGTGACTTCCAAATGGCAATTCTCGTCGAGACCATGCGACGCGAGGGCTACGAGCTTACTATCGGTAGACCAGAGACGATTACCAAAGAAGTTGATGGCAAGATCCTCGAGCCGATTGAACATCTCTTTGTAGATTGTGACGAGGAGTATCTCGGCGTGGTTACAGAGAAGGTCTCGCTTCGAAAGGGCCGTATGGTGAACATGGTAAACCACGGCACGGGTCGTGTGCGCGTTGAGTTTTCTGTGCCTTCCCGAGGTCTGATCGGATATCGAAATGAATTTCTCACCGATACTCGCGGAACCGGAATACTCAACTCCTCCTTTGATGGATGGGAAGAGAGTCGCGGAGATATTCGTTCACGTGCATCCGGTTCCCTGGTCTCTGACCGAAACGGAGAAGGTGTTGCCTACGGAATCTTTCATCTGGAACCGCGAGGAACCATGTTCGTCGTGCCCGGACAGAAAGTCTACGAGGGAATGATTGTCGGTGAGCATAACCGCGATAACGATCTCGACATCAATGTCACCAAGACCAAGAAGCTGAGCAACATGCGGGCGGCCGGAAAAGATGACGCCATTCTTCTGACCCCGGTGCTGCCGATGACGCTTGAGCGAGCAATCGAGTTCATCAAAGAGGATGAACTCATCGAGGTCACTCCCGAAAATATCAGGCTGCGTAAGGCAGTGCTCCCGGCGAATCAGCGAAAGTCCTACAGCAATCGCTAGAGCATTTTTCAAAAAGCGTAGCGAGAAATGCCTTAGCACGAGGGCTTGCGTCCGCGCGAGGAACGGAGTCCTGGGCGTGAAGGCGAGATATTCGAGCATTTCTTCAAAATATTCAAGCACTTGTGATATTTCCTAGTGGTTGACTAGGGAATAGACCCCTGCTAGAATACGCGCTTCGATCATTTCAGCCGAATACAGCAGTGTAGAGGGGTAAGCAGTTCAGCTCGAGCCGTTGTCGAACGACGACTCGACGCTGAGCGCGTCAAATTTCGTTTTTCGTGAAACCCCAGGAATGTACATGAGTGCGAGAAGTTGGTCTGATTTTCTACAAGAGGCCGACGCTATCGTCGTCAACCTGAAGCGCAGAAAGCTGCTTCGGGATCTCGAGAGACTTGTGCCCCCATCAAGCGGGTATTTTTCTCTCTCCGTTTTCGGCAGTGCCGAAGTGATGCCTCACGTTTCGTATCGGGCTCAGTTCATGGAGCCTTTCTCGATTCGCCGAGGAGTTAGCTGAGGCGATTCTCGCCTTGGCATTCCGTTTATTTGCCGGGTGCACTACTGCACCTGGTCATCTGTGTTTCCCAGTTTTTTCTCTCAGTACGAGGACTCTTACATTGTCAAACTTTAGCATCGTCGGACATGGTGTTGTCGGCACTACCGTCGGAATTGCCCTGCGTAAACGCCAGCGGCGAACGCATACGGTAACCGACCCCAATGACACCTTTTCCGCCCACAAGGGCGGCGTCGGAATCGGCGAGTACCAGTATCTCAAGGGCCCAACGAAAGGGCCGCTTCGCGATCTGGACATGCGTCGTCTGAACCACGACTGCCTTCGGATCTGGCATGGTCTGGAGAGTGACCCGAGCTGGCAGGGAATCGTTTCCCGCAAATCGGTCACCTACTTCTCCAAAGACCCGGACCTGGGCGACGACAACCTTCGTGAATGTCTGCCGGAACAGAACGCCGAACGCCTGACGGCGGCGCAGTTGCCGGAACACCTGCGCGAAGCGGGATTCGTTCTCGCTGACCGCTTCGACACCAGTGTGTTCGATACCAACAAAGCCTGCCTGAAACTTCGAAACGACTATCGCCAACTCGGCGGCTCTCTCGAGCAACGAGTCGTGCGTTCGTATGACGAGGTTCCCGGCGACGGCGTGATCATCGACACCACCGGTCTCGGTCGACGCATGTTCCTCGGAGATCGACGAATCTGGGCCAAACGCGGTCAGACCTTGATTCTCCGCGGTAAACACGGCCTGACCGAAGTTCTCGGTGCCCCCGGGAAGGTGCTCAGCATCAACCTGGTGCCCTTGGACGAAAACACCCTGCTCATCGGCGCTTCGAAGGAGGTCAATGACTACAACACCGAGGCGGACGTCGATACTCGTGAAGCTCTGCGTCGCGCGGCCGAGCTCATTTGGCCAGCGGTGAAGAATCTCACCTTCGTCGAGGACCGCGTGCGATTTCGACCGATGTACGAGAACGTGATCGTCGAAACTCATCGCTGGAACGGTCGCAAGGTCATCCTCGTCAACGGACTCGGCGGCGGCGGGTGGAGCAATTGCTTCTCGCTCGCTGAAGAAGTTGCGAATCTCGCTCTTGCAGTCGCTGCCTAAGTGAGGCCCGCAGCATCAGGTTACCAGGGGTCGGAGTTATCCTTCGACCCCTTTTTGGTTCCATGACGCGCTTGGGTCTTAACGTTTTATGCCGATAGATGGTGTTCTTCTCAAGGTAAGAACATTTTAGAGAATATTGCGCAGAATACTGTGTACGCGCTCCTCGAAACGCTCAGCACTAAAATAATCCAGGCCGTTTGGTACCACTCGCTCATCCTTTGCGAGCGCCTGTTCGATCGCGCTTGTCAGTTCCCGGGTATTACCTGGATCAACAAGGGCTCCAAGGCTGCCGCCTCGCAATGCTTCCTGCGCTCCGTCGTCGTTTCCGGCAATCACTGGTATTCCACACGCCATCGCTTCTAGAAAAACAATGCCAAAGCCTTCGCCAGAGCTTGGCATTACGAATACGTCAGCTAAGCGATAGTAGTCGGCTTTTTCGGATTCGGGGACATAGCCGGCGAAAATCACATGCTCCACCAAAGCAAGCGAAACAACTTTGGTCTCGAGACGCGCTCTATCCTCTCCTTTCCCTACGATCAGGTAGCTCAGATTCGGTATCTTCTCTATGAGGCTCGGTAGAGCCTCCAATACTTCATCAATTCCCTTGTAGCGTTCCTCGGGTGCCAGACGTGCAACGGTCAGTAGCACCTTTCTTCCGGCAAGGCCGTGCCTCTCTATCAAATCATCTCGCTTCGTTCCGGGAGTAAAGCGTTTTGTATCGACCCCATTAGGCAGAATGAACGAACTTTTAGCTGTTAGAGCGGTCGGTGCCCACTCTCGCATTCGATTGAGGGAATACTCGCTGACGGATATTAGGGATTGTACTCGCGACAGAAGTGAGGTCGTGAATTTTCCCTTCGGCTGCCAGACCTCAATGCCGTGGGTGATCAGGGCGATGGGAACCTGCCCCAGTCCGCTGGCAAGATAGGCAAATGGAAGCAGGTTTATGTGTCCGCAGATTACGAGGGAAATAGTGCCGGGTCGAAAGAGTAAGCCCGTGCAGGCCCTGAGGTATCTGAGTTTGGAACCGGCGAGCGTAGTACGATAGTCCAGTTTTTCCGGAAGCGTACCGAGCGGGTCACTCTGGTTTCGTGGAAGCGCGAGCACTTCCTCGACTTCTTCCAGGGAACAGAGCGCTGACAAAAAGGATCTTTCGAACTCAGCAATTCCGCCGCTGCAGCCAAAAGCACCCGTACTGAGAAAAAGTAGCTTCACGAAACCGACTCTACATATCGCTGAAAAACGTATTGGGCCCAGCCGCGAAGGCCTCTGGCTTGCGATGCCTCGGGGTTGTCCTCCGCTATCCAGTCTCTGATTGGAACGGCAAAACCGGTCTTGGCCCGGCTTCTTACCCTCTCCGGCAAGGGTTTTTTGAGCGCCGAGGTCATGTCTTCCTTTGAGAAAAAATCTGTCTGCCGAGCGACTTTGCAAAGCTCCCGCAGGACCGTAATGTCAACAAGCGGCGTTCTGACCTCCAGTGAGTGTGCCATACTCGCCCAGTCGGTATCACGTAGTAACTGATTTCTCATATACAGACTTAGCTCCAGAGCAGAGACCCTGGCCTGTGGAGAAGATGCGCTGGAGAGCGCCTGATTTTCATTGAGAAGCTGAGGTTCGAGCTCCTTCCATCCCGCCCGCGCTATGTCTGGGTCAAGGACCTCCGGTAGTTCCCACGGCATGAACAGCCCTCTTCTAAGCAGATAGGCCCCGCGGTAGCTGCCACCATACTCAAGGACGCCTGCGTACTTCGGCGAGGTAAGGTGTTTAAGGAACGGGGCAGAGAGTGTGCGAAATCCCTTGCCGAGAAGAGAACCCGGCGGGAGGAATTTCAGAGCTGCCACGATTCTCGGGATGTCAGTGAAGCTTGGATAGCCCGAGAACAGCTCATCTCCTCCGAGGCCCGAGAGGGCTACTGTGAGTCCGCTCTGAACGGCGACTCGACTGACAAAATAGCTGTTCAGACCATCTATTGTCGGCTGGTCCATGGAATTCAGAAATGCCGGCAGGGAGTCTTTGAAGTCCTGCTTTGTGACCCAAATTGTTTTGTGACGGGTGGCATAGTGTCTGCCAACTTCCTCTGCCAGGGAGCTTTCGTCGTGTGCGGTTCCAGAAAACTCCTTGAACCCAAGGGTAACCGTATGAATATCACTGTGGCCAAGTTCAGCGGCCAGTCCAACGAGCGTTCCGGAATCGCGCCCTGCCGAGAGGAAAAATCCGGTAGGGACATCGGCGATGAGATGTTTGTCTACACTGTCTTTCAGAATCACTGCCAATTGCTCACGCGCCTCAGAAAGCGTGAGTGCCGAGGTTTCGCGCTCAGCATACAAGATGTCCTCGATACGGCAGAACGGCTCAATCGAGATATCTCCTTCTCTTGTAATCGTCAATGAATGACCAGCCGGGACTTGTTTTACGGCTTTCAGCAGGGTGTATGGCTCAGGAACCGAGCCAAGCAGGTGAAAGCCAACGGCTGCGCAGGGATCGAGCTCTCTGGATATGGACGTGCTTTTCAGTAGTGCTTTTATCTCAGAGGCGAACCTGAGCGTTTTTCCGTCATCAGCGTAATACAGAGGCTTGATGCCGAATGGATCCCGGGCAATGAAGAGCTGCTGCTTGTTCTGGTCCCAGATGGCAAAGGCATACATGCCTCTTAGGACCTCCAGCATAGCTCTTCCCTTCTCCTGATAGAGTTGCAGGAGAACTTCGGTATCCGATGTTGAGCGAAAAACGTGGCCCTGCGCGTCCAGTTCTTTGCGCAGTTCACGGTAGTTATAGATGGCTCCATTGAAGGTAAGTACAATGTTGCCATCCTGAGAGAGCATGGGTTGATGACCTTTGTCACTCAGGTCAAAAATCCTGAGTCGACGATTGGCCAGAGCAATTTCTCGATTATCGGAAATCCAGTTCCCGCAGTCGTCAGGACCGCGATGCTGCATGGCATCGCGAATGCGATTGAGCTCGTCCGGGTCTACCGGAGAAGCATTGTGTTTGTAAGCATATATTCCTGCAATTCCGCACATATATGCAGCTAAGCAGGTTATTGGGGTTGGGCGCAAGATTCCATTTAGCGGGGAGATGCTTTAGTGTGCTCAAAGATTATAGTTACTCGCTCGAACACAGACTCCACTCCCCCAGGCGTATTAAGCAGGAGGTCCGAACTAATGAAACAAGGATACCGCTCTGCTGTTGCGGTCGGAATTCTTCTCTTGCTGCAGAGTTCGGCTCATAGTGCGCCGACGTTCTCGGAAACACGTGTTACTGTCGTGGATCAGCATGCCTCCCCGATTTCCGGTGCCCTGGTGCGAGCCTCGTACGGCTGTAAAACGTTTAATCCCGTAGACTCTGCCGGCTGGAAAACCGAGGTTTCTTTCGTGGAGAACAGTGACGCGGCCGGAGCAGTACGATTTAAAAAACATCCTGGATCTATCTTCCCCAGCCTGTCGACCTGCGAAAAAATCATCGTGGTGTACAGGAAAGGCTATGCATCGCTGGAATCCGGCCATTCGTTTTCTTCGTATTCCTCCCCTGTATCATGCTTGCGCGAGATGGCCGGTAACGCTCCGGATACGAGTCGTCAGGATTTTCATTCTTCCTGTCAGGTTACACGAAGGTTTCCCGTAGGCGAAAAGAGTGTTGAGATCAAACTCTATAAACTAAAAACCTGTGATGACCTAAAGCGTGGTGTGTCATTGAACCAGGATCGTCAGCAGATCGCGCGAGACGTAGAAACGCTGCGGCAGTGTCTGCCGGGGTTTACCATGGAAGAGCGTCAGCGCTTTGCGCCGCTTTTTTTAGCGCTTCTTGCAAAGCTTCCAAAGGACAGTACACAGCCGCTCTTTGAGGACGAAGCAATTTATAAAGGCAGTGTGCAGTCGCTGGGGTATCTGTGCCAGGACAAAAAAGAGCGTGTCGATACGCTGAAACGTTGGATGTTCTGGGCTGCAGAGATTGAAAAGAGCAACACCGTCGGCTGGGGCCCAATCCTCCTTGCCCGGGAAGCGGCACAAAGTCTCGCGATGTTTGATTCGCTGGAGGCGATGGCAGCCGTAAGAAAATATCTGCGCATTGAAGAAGAGTATTTCTACCAGCGCTTTCCGCATCTCAGGGGAACGGAGCCCACAGTAAGCCATCACCCCTGGAAGATACCTCCGAGCCTCGAAGATCTACGGCTTTCTCTTTGCGAGCCGATCGCACCGATACCGGCGGAGTTTCTCGATGAATCGAATCTGCCGCAAAAGACGAGTAGAAAAGTATCAAAAAATACATCGCAAGATACGTAAGAAAAAATAAATTCGCTTTTTCCGCTCTGATACCCTGCTTTGCATTTCCTATCCTCCCCGAATCGCCTAAGCTCGATAGCGCAAGGAGGACATCGTATGGCGCGCGCAAAGAAAATCATGGGAGTCGATATCGGCGGGACCGGTATCAAAGCTGCAATCGTGGATGTGGCCAAAGGGGAACTCATCACCGAACGAGTTCGCCTTGAAACACCGCAGCCGGCAACGCCCGCAGCGGTCCTGTCGACGATCAAAAAGATTAAAAAGGAGCTGGACTGGTCCGGGCCCATAGGCTGCGGATTTCCGGGCTCAATCAAAGAAGGTGTGGTGCACAGGGCACCAAACCTCGATCCCTCCTGGGTCGGCTATGAAATCGTCAACAAATTCAAAAAGAGTCTGGGCTGCGATCGATTGGTCGTCGGCAATGACGCGGATGCCGCGGGGCTTGCGGAACTGCGATTTGGTGCGGCAAAAGGTCTTAGCGGAACGGTGATGATGGTCACCCTGGGAACCGGGATTGGAACTGCCTTGTTTTATAATGGGGTGCTTATTCCCAATACCGAATTGGGGCACCTCGAGATGAAGGGTGAAGACGCTGAGGCCTTTGCATCAAACAGCGCGCGGGAGAATAACGACTGGTCCTGGAAGAAATGGTCAAAGCAGGTCGATCGCTACCTGAGCAAGCTTGAGTACTATCTGGGCGTAGATGTTTTCGTGATAGGTGGTGGTGTCAGCAAGAAGCCGGAAAAGTTTATACCGCGACTTGAGAAAGTAGCCAGCACGGTAGTCGCGGCGGATATGGGCAATCTCGCGGGAATAGTGGGTGCGGCATCGCTCGCTGCATAGCACCTTTCTTGGTGTATTCCGTTTTTTAGAAAGAGGTCCTCGCCCCATAGGGGAGGCATTGCAGGGATCGACGACGATAAAAAAGCCTATACTTTGCACGCTGCGAAAAAGTAAACGTCTGCATCTGTTCGGGCCGCGCTCTTTCGAGCTCCTGGCTTTTGGATGGGAGCAGGGGCTCATGAAATCGAGAACTTACTTTGTCTCTGAAAGCTAGGCAGACAAGGCTGCTCCGCAAGCTAGTTTTTGTACGCCTAAGTTACCTGGAAAGCCGAATGTAGTTACGGCTTGAAGGCGAAAGGGAAACTCTGTTATATGAATGATGATTCATTTGTTAGAAGACGGTTCAATATCCTCGAATGACAAAACCCCGCAAGAAAGAAGAAGAGAAGCTCTGCGTTCAGCGACTCAAGGCTCTATCCGAACTTAATCGGTACAGAATTGTTACGGAGTTGAGCAAGGGGCCGATGATGGTGGGGGAGCTCGGGGAACGCCTGAATATTGAGCAGAGCCTTCTCTCTCATCACCTGAAAGTTCTTCGAGATACGAAACTCGTTGCCACGAGACGTGATGGGAAAGCGATACAGTATCGCATTGCATACGAACAAGGTTTCTGTGAGTTCGAACAAGGAATAGATCTTGGCTGCTGCAAGCTGGTCTATGAATAGTGGGCTAATGGAAAAGCCTTGATTTTCTGGAGAAAGAGGATGAAACACAAATACTCGTTACACCTGCTTTTGGTACTTCTGATTAGTGCACTGCTTACTGGCCTGGCGAATGCGGCGGAGAAGAAGTTAATCCTTACCGGTTCCAGTACCATTGCGCCTCTGGTGAGTGAAATCGCTAAGCGATATGAGAAAGAGAACCCTGGTTTACGAGTTGATGTGCAGACTGGGGGGTCCTCAAGAGGAGTAGCTGACGCTAGGCGAGGTCTTGCCGACATTGGAATGGTTTCGCGTGAGTTGAAAGCGGAGGAAGACGATTTACTGGCGTTTGCCATCGCCAAAGACGGGATCTGTCTGATTACCAACCAGAGCAACCCTGTGGCTTCCCTTTCGGATGAGCAGGTTGTGAAAATTTACCGTGGCGAAATCACAAACTGGAAAGAAGTGGGCGGAAACGATGCCCCGATCACGGTAGTGAATAAGGCAGAAGGCAGATCTACACTCGAACTTTTTCTAAAACACTACGGTCTGAAAAATCAGGAAGTCAAAGCGCATGTGATTATTGGTGACAACGAGCAGGGTGTAAAAACGGTTTCTGGTAATCCAAACGCCTTGGGGTATGTTTCAATTGGTACAGCGGAATTTGACGCTGCTGATGGAGTTCCGATCAAGCTGCTCCCAGTCGGCGGAGTTGAAGCTTCGATGGCGAATGTCAAAAGTGGTGAATTCCCTCTTTCTCGTCCATTGAACCTCGTCGTTCGAGGACAACCAGAAGGTTTTGCATCTGATTTCATACGGTTTGCGAGCTCCTCTAAAGTTGACGATATCGTCAAGGAACAATATTTTGTCCCCGTATCGAACTGATAGGATTCTTATAGGGACACTGCGATGCGCTGCCGTAGTTTCGGGGCTCATTGTTGCTGTTGTGGCGCTGTTTCTCGTATCGGAGTCCGTACCCGCGCTACGCCAGATAGGACCTTATCGCTTTTTCACTGACTCCGCTTGGCATCCTGCGCCTCACTCAGGAGAGTCGACTTTCAATCTCGTGCCAATGATAGTCGGTACCTTGACGGTAACAGCCGGAGCGCTCGCTCTGGCGACTCCGCTGGGCTTGGGGTCTGCCATGTTTTTGCGATTTTACGCTCCCCCAAAACTCGGTGTGATCTATCGGAAAATTATCGAACTCCTGGCCGGTATTCCATCGGTTGTGTTCGGTTTTTGGGGCTTGGTAACAATCGTGCCGCTTATCAATTCCATACATGCTCCAGGAGCAAGTCTGTTGGCTGGTATTTGCATACTTGCAATTATGATTCTTCCTACGGTGGCCTTGGTTTCTGATGCCGCCTTTGAAGTTGTGCCGAAGGAGTATGTAAAAGGGGCGGCGGCCCTCGGGCTATCTCGATGGGCGACGATCCGGGGGGTAGTGATTCCCTCGGCGAAGTCTGGCTTGTTTACCGCGATCATTTTGCAGACAGGTCGGGCCTTGGGAGAAACGATGGCCGTTTTGATGGTCTGCGGGAATGTCGTTCAGGTTCCAAAAAGTGTATTCGAGCCGGTACGCACGCTCACTGCAAATATAGCCCTAGAGATGGCGTATGCGTTGGACCCTCACAGATCTGCACTGTTCGTTTCTGGATTGTTGTTGTTGACCCTGGTAGCGGGACTGGTGCTTTTGGCAGATGTTTTGAGTAGGCGATATGAATGTAGCCAGTAATTCAACTGAGAGCATTTATTCTCAAACGTTCGGCTCTGAGGAACCTATGAGCGAACGAGTCGCGTCCCTACTTGTTTGCGGGGCTGCCGCCTGTGTCGCAATGACGTTTCTCTGGTTAGTTTTCGATGTCTTTTGGAGCGGATTGCCTTTCTTGAGCTTTGATTTTCTCGTTGACGTTCCGAGTAGCGCCGGTCGACGAGGTGGAATTGGACCTATTCTTGTCTCCACGCTCCTGATTTTGGGCGTTTGCATGGTCGTATCATTGCCACTGGGCTTGGGAGCTGCACTGTTCTTGTCCGAGTACACTTCGGAAAATACGACATCCTCAAGATTAGTCCGATATAGCCTCGATATCTTGGCAGGAGTCCCCTCTATTGTTTTTGGGCTATTTGGTAATGCTTTCTTTTGTATTTATCTCGGAATGGGATTTTCCATTCTTTCAGGAGGACTGACGCTTGCATGTATGGTTCTTCCCCTTTTGATTCGCTCTGCGGAAGAAGGTCTGCGAAGTGTGCCCGACGAGTATCGAGCCGGTGCAGCAGCTCTTGCGCTGTCGCATACACGTGCGCTGTTTCAAATTATTTTGCCCAGTGCGCTACCGGGCATTATGGTCGGATTAGTTCTCGGTCTCGGGCGAGCCATTGCCGAAACAGCAGCATTGATTTTTACTAGTGGATATGTAGACCGATTTCCTGACTCATTGATGGATTCCGGCCGGGCGTTGTCTATACACATCTATGATCTTTCGATGAATGTGCCCGGTGGCAACAACAATGCGTATGCTTCAGCGACGGTTCTTTTAGCTCTGCTACTTTGCATTAATGCAGTTGCTAACACCTTCGCGCACTGCTGGCATCGAAATCTGACGGCGGAGGCGTCGACGTAATGAAAGAAGAAAAGATTGATAGTATCGAGTGCAGAGAGAAGAGCTCGGGCGCGACTTCCGACGCCGATCATACATTCACGATAGGAGAGCTCAAGGCGGGTCCCCCCTGCTGCGAACCGCTACCGATTGTAGAGATAAGTAATCTAAGCTTGGCGTATAGCGGGGCGACGGTGTTGCGGGATGTCAATCTAACGATATACCGCGGATGCATTACTGCTCTTATCGGCCCATCGGGTTGTGGAAAGACCAGTTTTTTGTCATCGCTTAACCGCCTGTCGGACATGAATCCCCGCTGCACGGTTAGTGGGAAAATTGAACTGAGGGGAGAGAATATACTTTCACCTCGTGTAAATGTCACCGCGCTGCGTCGTCGAGTCGGCATGATTTTCCAGAAACCAAATCCTTTTCCCCTTTCGATTCGTCGAAATATAGAGCTTGGGCTTAGACAACATCGCCTTGCGAGAGGTAGTGGACTGGGTGAACGTGTAGAAAAATCACTTCGGGATGTTGGTTTGTGGGATGAAGTAAAAGACCGCTTGGATAGTTCGGCTTTGGCGCTTTCTGGTGGGCAACAGCAACGCCTTTGCATTGCTCGAGCGATAGCGCTTGAGCCGGAGATACTTTTGCTCGACGAGCCTTGTAGCGCGCTCGATCCTATTTCTACCGAAATTATAGAAAACCTTATCCGGCAGCTTAGCTGTCGCTTTACCGTGATCATGGTGACGCATAACCTAGGCCAAGCCCAGCGCCTCGCCGATTTTACCGCTCTCTTTTGGACGTGCGAGGGAACAGGGCAATTGATCGAGCACGGGCCTACCGCTGATATCTTTCAGAACCCCCGTCATGGCCTCACCGCGGCCTACGTTAACGGGAGAGCAGGGTAGCCGGTAATCCATCGATTGTTTCCTTGCATCCGGCATTCGAGAGAGATAGGCATTTGTAGTTTTCCCTTTGTGAACTGGTAGCCCGGCTATCCCTGGGGCTGCTAGAGGAGTCTGAATTCTCTCCCCCGACAAATAGCTGAGTAGAAAACTGACGAATTGCTTCTTGGATACTTGTCAGAAATAAACCTGTTTCTCGCCCCATCTATGCCCATTCGCATTTTCTATTTTCTTCATATCTTCTAAGCTCGTTTCCTGTCTTATGGGGAACGCCAAATGATGAGCGCTAAAACGCCCATGGGGTAGGGACTGTGGTACTGGCCGCTGCGCCTATCCAGACTCCTGCCGTATCGACAAAGAAAAGGGAAAGAAGGTATCGACAATGATTAAAGAGCATATGCTGCGCGAGTTGCGTGAAAGCGAGAGATTTTACCTGAATACCGTTTCCTGTTTTGAGGAAGAGGACTCATTGTTTCGCCCGAAGGATGAGATGATGCATGTGGCCGGGCAAATTGCGCATACCGCCCTTTCGATCCGCTGGTTTATAGAAGGTGCCTTTGAGCGTGAGGATGGCTTTGACATGGATTTTGAGGCACATCAGCTAGAAACGAAAAAGCATCAGTCGATTGCTGAGTCACTGGCCTTGCTGAAGTACGAATTTGAATACGCCAAAGGCGTGGTTGCCACAAAGAGCGACGAAGAGCTTTTTGCACCCTTGCCAAAAGGACCCGTGATGGGAGAACAGCCTCGCATCGGGGCGGTTCTCGGAATTCTTGAGCATACCGCGCATCACCGCGGCGCATTGAGTGTGTATGCACGGCTGCTCGATAAGGTGCCGGCCATGCCTTACCTGGATGCCTCCTGATGTCGACTCAGCTAATTGGTATCATCGTTGGTGGTCTCATCCCGGCCTTTCTCTTTGGGGCCTGCAATGTTGCCAGCAAGGCAAGCGTGCAGGCGTCAATTGGCACGGGTCCGTATCTCATTCTTTGCGGACTTGCGGTCAGTACGGTCGGCGTGCTCGTTAGTTTCGTCCTCGGTGATAGAACCGTAAACAGTATTTCCGGAGCCTATGCCTTTCTCTTTGGCTTTCTCTGGGCCAGTGGTGCAGGTCTGGTTGCGGTGGGACTGAGTAAGTATCAGGTGCCGCTCAGCAAGCTATCGCCCCTGTACAACACCAATACCCTGGTAACGGTATTACTTGCGCTGGTGATCTTTGCTGAGTGGAAGGAGATAGACGTGGCGCGCCTGCTCGGTGGCGCTGTTCTCATTGTCTTCGGTTCATTACTCGTAAGTAACGCTTAGAGCAGCAAAGCGTCAGGAATCAATATCGCTGATTGTGCCCGGAGGCATGGCGACACGCAGCGCGTTTACTACAGCCAGCACATCAATTACCTCCTGGCAGATCGCGCCTGCTACGGGCGGCAGATACCCCATTGCGGCAAAGAACATTCCGATTACACTGAGAGCAATACCTCCCACAGCACTTTGCAGGGCGATGCGACGCATACGCCTGCTGATGTGAAGAAACTCGTCGATTTTTGTCAGCGAGCTATCGAGAATGACCACATCGGCAGCTTCGGTGGTAACATCGCTGTTCTGCCCGAAGGCAACCCCGATGCTTGCCGCCATCAGAGCCGGGGCATCGTTGATCCCATCGCCCACAAACATGGTGTGCGCTTTTTCGTTCTCCGCTCGAACGATTTCCAGTTTCTGTTCC
>JAUIMJ010000089.1 GCA_030433295.1 bacterium
TAGAGGAGCTACAGAGTCATCCTGCGACCCACCCGCGGATTCCCCCAGCGATTCCTGATAAGACGGGTCAAGAAGAATGCGCCGTTCAAATGGTATACCTATATTTTTGCCGAACTCCAAGTCAGACATCTTGTCACCGACGATCCATGCTTCCGATAATTCCTCTGCAGAGAACTCGAGAGGAACACCTATGGCTGCGACTCCATGACCATCCAGCATACCCCGTTCAGGCTTCCGGCATGGGCAGGCATCATCGGGCGAATGCGGACAGTAGAGAACTTCGTCGATTTCAGCGTCCGGATACGCAGCCCGCAACAGCTCCAGGACACGAGCATTCGTCGCTTCAACATCTTCGTTACTGGCGTAGCCTCTGCCAATCGCTGACTGATTAGTCACGATAATCACCAGATAACCAGCTTTCTTAAGTAGTGCTATCGCCTCCGCAGCCCCGTCGAGCAGGACCACGTCGTCCGGATTACATACGTAACCCGTATCGACGTTAATCGTGCCATCACGATCGAGAAAAACTATTGAATTGCTAATACTGCCAGACACCGGGCCCCTCCTGAAGAATCCTTAGAGCATTCTTCATAAAAGAATGCCTTTGAGCGCGGATCCAGGTCCGCGCGGTAAAAGAGCAACAAAACAGTCGTTGGATAAAATCGTGCTGTGTTTATCCGGAGACTGCTCTGCTTCCACGCACTCAGCGAAAATACGCCGACTGTGTCGAACTAGTCAACGCAGGCCTTGCAAGGGGCGAACGCAATAAAAAACCTCCACTCGCCCTTAGGAAATACGGAATCGCATAAGGCGAGCGGAGGCCAGAGGGATAGATACATCCGTTTCTTACGCAGCAAACAATGCCATCTGACTCGGGGCACTCGGTGCTGAAACCGGGAGCCTCAGCTTCTCCGGCGCCACCACACTCAGAGCCTGATACAATGGCTGGTGGGCATTGGGCCTCAACCAGAGGAACTGTTCATCGGCAGAGAGCTTCCGCGCGATGGGCAGATCCTTGAGCTGTTTTTCACTCGCCGGGCTCTTATGGGCAAGACTTCCCACGGTGATAAAGTCCCCATACCTGTCGAGCAGCTCTGCAAAATCCCAGCAATCGCGGTTATAATCCCCATACGGTAGAAGTGGCGCCGCACAAAGGTTGACCCGTACATCCTGCCTGCGAAGGCCCTGTATCATGACGAGGCGTTCCGCAATCTTAGGCTGCCCGGGAGTGTATCGCGCAATTGCACGCTCCAGGTGAGTTTCAATCGGCACGACAACTACCGCATCCTCTCGCAGAAGGCGCAGGGTTGGCAGGGCGGCAATCGCCATTGGCGACCGCGTCTGAATTACCAGACGACCTGGCCGATACCGCTCGAGCAACTGCAAGCAGGCGGTGGTTACATCAAAGCGCTTATGAAAGGACATGAAGGGATCGGCAGTAGTCCCGAAATAGAACACTGCCGACTTCAGAAGCCCTTTCTTGTGAAGACGGGACAGGTGACGCTCAAGGGCGCTCTGATACCCGTCTTTATAAAGAAAGTATTTTCCACGCGCGGGTCGGTACTCACGAGTTTCACGAAGGCGCAGAAAGAACTGATCGGCAGACCATGCTTGCCCCGTCGAAGCTTTTGCAGCGCTGCGACTTCCCGCCCCACTATCAGCATCACCGCCATCCTCAGCACCTTCAGAGATCGCCGGGTTCTGATGGACCGAGAACGTAATGCCGTTTGGATAGCTGTTAAGACAGCAAACGAGTGGCGCATGCTGAGACCAGGACGTGGTATCGTCTGGAATCACTACCTCTTGTCGACCGCGTAAAACCGATGCAAGCGATGACTGGCTCGTGTTGGGGCTTCTGCCTTGCTTCGCGGCAGGGCCGTCAGTCACTTCCATTGATTCATCAAGAACAAGGGTGTCGCTGCCAACGGTTGAGGGACCGTTCGCTGGAGAGGTACTTCTACTACGAGGGCTATTCTTCTTGTCCATAGTCTGACCTCCGAAAAAAAACGCATCTAAAATTAACCGTCCGCCTCCACAAAACGAGCTCAAAAGCACCAAAGAGCTTCGTTTCAATCCCAATATACACCTCGGAGCACCCTTAGTTCAAGTATCTTAAAGTAAAATGTGATTAGAAACACGTTAGGACGCCCAAATCCCTCAAATAAGCTGAGTCTAAGTGCTGAATGTGGACATCAATACTCCTTAGAACGAACGTTCTAGCATGGGTTTTATTGATTAGCGGTGGTGGTACTGAGACTATTGGACCTGCTCAACTACTGCTCTACGAATCGATTACGAGGTTGTTAATTCGATGAATTCACCAGTCAACCAGCGAAGCATTGAGCGCAACTCGGCCGAAATGCTAATCATCGCTCTTCTGGGTATGCTTGTACTACTCGTGGCTATTCCACTGTTCCAGGATGTTCACAGTGACCTCCCCGAGTTCTCAAGCAAAACAGGCGTCAAAACTGCGAGCAGCTCGCTCAATTAAGCACCTGCCTCATGTACGCCCCTCGGCCTTTCTCGATTAAAGGGGCCCGATATAGAGGGGGCTTCGGCCATTCATTTCACAGGCTCCATATTCCCAGACAGATCCGCTCATAGCTATTCGCTATATGCCCTCTCCCCTTGCATCTCTTCCCCTGCAGGGACCTCGTAGCTAAAAAAAATCGCACAGCACTTTTTGCCTGCCTCCAGGCTTTGCCAAACGGATACAAGACCTAACTCAAGGGGAAAATCAGCAGAGGCGACATCGAAAATCTCAGGCATCACAGCCCGTAATGCCGTCCCGGAAGAAAATTTTTCGACGCTTACTTCAAGTTACTTGAATCTAATTCGATCGTACTGCTATCGTATCTGTTAGGACTACAGCATTTTTCATCAAAGCCTGGCGAAAAATGCGCTCGAAGGACGGAAAGGAGCGAAACGCGTCGTATCGCCGCTCCCTCAACAAAGGTTAATGCCATGGTTACTCCAAGCTCCCCTCATGCTCCGATCGTGCTCGACATTTTTCCTGATGGCCTGGGCATCAAACAGGCACAAAATCCGATAAAAGAAACTGATGTACAACTGGCACTCCTGCAGGACACCCCGGCAATTGCCCGGGCCCAGACAGAGTATGCTTTTTATAAAGGAAAGTGCAGCGATATTCTGGAGAGCCTTAGCTACAGCAAGCAAATCTGTCTGAGAGATCAGGTTGTCGTTCTGGGTTCTACGAGAGATCCATTTGCTCCGGACTCCTTTGATCAGGCCCTGGGAATACTTGAAACACTCGCGCATGCCGGGCCCCGTCTCTTATGCGTTCAAACACGCTCACCACTCATCGTTCTGGCTCTGCCGGTTCTAAAGTCTCTGGGAGACGCAGTAATGGTCACTATTGCTTTTGAAACGCTGAGCAATGAAGTAGCGCAGCAGTATACGCCCCACTACTCGCGTCCCGACGAGCGTTTTAAAGCCGCACAAACGCTGCGTCGCTTTGGCATTCTGACGCATGCTCAGGTTACAAGCCTTACCTCGGAGAGGAACCTCGACCGCTTCATCGATCGCCTGACTGAAGTTTCGGAATTCATAAGTATCTCCGAACCCCCGCAGCAGTTTGCTCGATGTGCACATGGCAGAGTGCCTCCGCACAAGCTCGCATCAATGATTAGTGCACGTGAACCAAAAAAGCTGCTCGCCAGTCTGGCAGGACTTCTGAGCGCTCTGGCCATTGATGAATGCGACGAGGAATCGGAGGCATCTGTAGCAGCCTGATGTCATGCACCTCAGGTCCCTGTGAAAGCTGCGTCTATCGCCCGCGCTTCTGCAGAACCGTAATCCGCATGAATCCAGGGATGAAGGGTATCAGTACGTCTAAACTCGAGAAGGTCCGAACGATCGGATATATCTTCGAGTAGAGTGTAAAGCTCTTCTCAAAGCGTCGCATATCATCTTCGGTAAACAGCAGGCCTTTGCTGATCTCTTCCTCAGGTTCCTCTTCGTTAGATTGAAGAGCTTCTTTCTGGGGCTTGCATACCCGACTGATAGCGTTCAGCGTGGCGTAGGCAGCTACGATTGCCGTATCGATCATCTCGCTAAAAAAACGCGAATAGGTATCGGAGGAGATGATATCGAAACCAAAGTCAAAGACCTCTCGGAGTTCTTTCACGCCATAGCCCGGCCGCAAATGCCCGTGCGCCTCATCCGTCTGCCCGATCATATGGCGAAACGCACGCAGAGGTGAGAAAGGCTTCAGATTGGGAGCATTCACGATCAGTCTCGCTCCATGCTTCATGATGCGATCCAGTTCTCGGGCAAAAACTGAATCATCCTGCACATGCTCCAACATATCGACCACCACCACGAGATCGAAGGCCGCATCCGGATACGGAAGACGACCTCCTTCGCAAAGGGACACACGCTCAGCGACCAGAGAGCGTATCGACTCCACGGACTCCATGGTCAGATCTGAACTCGACCATTCTGCCCCGGTATCTTCGGTGTTCTTGCGAAGGTAATAGCTGATGACACCATTGTCCGAACCGAGGTCAAGGCAATGCTTTGCATCGGTGCTACCAAGACGCTCCGTAAGCTCCTTGAGTTTTCGCTGCTTGAGTACCGAAACATTAAACAGTTTCAGATGCCAGCCAAGCATGGTGTCAGTCTGCTCTACGCTCATTTCCTGGGGTAATCCCATACTAGTATCAATCCTACTTCTCGGGAGACGCTCTAACCTGTGTGCATACTGCCACAGTGCACAAGTGACTCACGCATTCCGCAGACCTTTCTCTTCAAATCCTGAAAGCAAGGTTCGGGCGCTGTAATTGGTCGACCATCCTGCCTAACATCGCCTGCGGAAATCAAGTCCCGACCACATTCGAGGTAAATAATCACCCTTATCTCACGTCTAATCGACTGACGTAAGCTTCCGGACCCCGCTCAGACTGTAAGCGTTCGAATTCTCAGGCGAAAGGGTCGGCAAATAATTGCCGTACATGCTTATGGAGTGACAAGCCCCCTACGTTATTGCTAAAAGCGTATGCGATAGAAGAACCTCGAGGCTTTGGTGTTTTCAGGAGGCTCAGTAGATCAGGTAGTGCTTTTTCCATGAGAGATATCGCCGTACATCCATTCCGAATGATAGCAGCCATGGTGTTGCCGGCCCGAACTACCGCCACCACGCTCAGCCGGCTACTGCTCGGCATAGTACTTTTTTTCAGCGCCGCCTGCGGACCCTCCCGCCCCCCGGTTCCCGTGGGAACAATTCCGAAAGCTAAAGATGTCTCCGTCGCAGAGGAACAATACGGACAGAAAATACTGGGAACGCTGACCAAGAAATGGAAGGTCGACTACAATCATCCACGCGTTCCCAATGTACGAGCCGCAGTTAAACAACTCACAAAAGCTGCAAAAGCGGATCAACACACCTGGCATGTCTACGTGCTCAGGGATGATAATTTCAAGAATGCCGCCGCCACCCGTGGCAATCACGTGTTCATCTGGACCGGTATGATTGATGCGACCCAGAATGACGCCGAACTGGCCGGAATTCTTGGACATGAAATCGGCCATGTTCTGGCACGCCACACCGATCCCGATCCCAACGAACAAATGAAGAAGATGCTGATTAACGTCGGTGCCCTCGCCGCGGGGGTAGCCGCAACCGCCGCAACCGGCGACCCGAACCTCGGTCAGACTGCGGGACAGATCGCCTCGCAACTCACCAATAAAGTCGGCGAAGGACTCCTCCTCAATCCCTATTCTCAGAAGAAAGAAGACGAGGCCGATCATATCGGTCTGTTTATGATGGCCGACGCGGGATACAACCCTCAGTCTGCCATTGATTTTTGGAAGCGTGCGGCCGCTGACCCATCCTTCGGAGGAAACGGGACCCTCGCCTTCTTCTCCACCCATCCGCCAGCCGCAGAGCGTCTGGCCGCTCTGCAGTCTTTGCTTCCCAGAGCGATGGCTCGCTACAAGGGAGAAACCTACGTCGCGAAAGCCCCCGCACCACAGCAGGCCCCTTCGCCTCGGGTACCATCGCCTCAGGTACAGGTAAAGGTGCCTTCGGTTCCGAGTCAGCCCGCACCCCGGACAAACAAGCGTGGGAACAGCAAAACGGGCAGTCAGCCTCAGGCGACAAAGAAGCAGGACCCGGCGAGCGATTCCTGGGACGTTCGTGGAATACCAACCGCGACCTCATCCTGGCGGGTCACCGCTCGACGTGCCGTGCTATACGTATCCCCCTCGCTCGAAAGCAAAAAACTTGGGGAGTTTCCCAGAGGTGCAGTGATCGACTCTGTGCTCGATGAGGGAGACTGGCTTCGCATCTCCTTCCCTGAAGTGGGATACCTCCGCAGCAGTGCCCTGAAGGAGATCAAGCCTTAGCCGGAGCCCATGTCGCCCTCGTCCCCGTGCACAAGCTGCGTTTCCTACAGAAACCCACGGGCCATGACTCAGATAACGACCTGAAACTAATGAAGAAATAATTTTTCTCAAGGTTTTCTGCCCCCCCGCCGATTATGGTGGTGATAACCATAGACCAGGGAGGTATGCAGTATGGTCGACGTAGGGATACAAGTCTCGACCCTCTCCAATGCAAAGCAAACAAGCGAGCGGGCACCACAAAGCAACACATCAGCAGAAGAACGAGCGATACAAAGTCTGGGAAAGAATGACTCAGTCGATGTAGGCCTGGGAAAGGTCTACGAAAGTCTGACCGTTCTCGCAGACAAAATTATATCTCGATTGGATGAGCTTCTTGCCGAAGAGCTCCCCGACGGGATTCGTTCTCTGGATCCGGCACAACACACGCCAGAAGCAACGGCTCAACGAATCGTCGACGGTTCAACGGCATTGTTCGGCGTATATGCAAGGCAGAATCCGGATCTCAGTGAGGAAGAACTCATTGATGGCTTCATGAAAACAATTCGTGGAGGCATAGAGCAGGGCTACCAGCAGGCAGCCTCACTTCTCGGAGAGCTGGGAGCATTCAAAATCGATGGCGTACAAAGCGGCATCGAAGAGACCATGCGACTGGTCGAAGAAAAGCTTCAGACCTTTGAAGACGACTATCGCGCAAGTATCGGAGCCGAAAACAGCAGCGAAGGTGCCGAGCAAAGTTCGGGTTCCGAGAGCTCTTCCGAAAACACTACAGAGTCAAAATCAGTCGCTACCGGCGGTCTCGACCCCTTTGAGGTTGGCTCAGCGGGCGCATAGATTTCATATCTACACGAAAAGCCTCAGTCAGAGGCTTTTCGTGCGTCCTAACGGTTTGTCGATCTTCCAGTTTGTCGATCTTTGAGTCTGCCTCTACCCTGTATTGGTAGTGATTCCGAGCGTCGTGCAAACGCTGTCGAAATCGCTATTCCAGCGCTGCTGAAACATGCTGCGCATCTTCCTTGCATCATTTCCCAGTGCATCGGCGCTATCAAAATAGTCTTGCAAAGCGCTGCGGTAGGACTCCGCGGTATTCTCGGCGTAGAGACAGCCGCTCGGGAATACATCTCTTGTCGCCGGAGAATCGGACAGCAGCGCCGGAACCTCAGCAGCTATCGCCTCGTAGGCGCCACACACAAGACAGTTCTCTCTGGTGCTAAGGTCAATAACCAGGTCGCAACGTGATACCAGGGCGTCGAAGGAATCATGCGGGAGAAAATCAGTAAAGCGTATATGCTCTGATTCGTGTCTTAGAGCATTACCCGCTCTGCTTCGCTTTCCGCTGACAAAGACAGTGCCGCGCCCGGCGGCAAGTGATGATATCGACTCCAGAAAAAAATCAATTGGTTCATCGGGAGCAAAGGTAGCTATCAGCAGGAACCAGGGTCGTTCGCAAGAAGAAACCAGCTCCGGCAACAGCTCCTCGCTTCCGGCGTTCAATTGCGGGAGCTTATCCGGCAGGCTCAGAAACTTTCTCTCGAATTCAGGAAAATCTCTCGCAAGAAAAAGATTAGACACAATAATGTAGTCCGCCCGTTTGAGAGAAAAGCGCGCCAGGGCTCGGAGCAAGAAGGTATCGGAAGCAAGATACTCAAAGGTGATGTTATGCGCATCGATCACAAACACAAATCTATGGACACAGCGCAGCATCGCCAGCAGTGCCACCAGAACGACCGAAGGACACTGAGCGAAGACGACCTCGTTTCTTGTTTGTTTACCACCAAAGAACTGACGCGAGTAAAAGACCCTCAGGGTCGCCAGGATACTCTTCAGATAGCGCAGAGGAGCAGGGGCGGAGCTGAAGTCGAAGTGGCCATACTGGCAGCCGAAGGCGTCAGCCAGCTCCGCATTTCTACGCTGCGTCTCCCACGTCAGCCACAGGCGCTTATTCATCTGACAATCCATCTCCGGCAATCAACAAAACATCAGTCTTCTATCACATGCGCGTAAAGCCCGCACTTTCCAAGAGCAGCCCGCAATTTACCGAGCAAAAAAGGGAAGAACTTATTAGGAGATTCTCAGAAAATTGAGCCGGTCGCCCCTTTGAGAGCGAAGTACCCCGTGATAATCTTTATGAGTGAACGCCCGTACTACCGTGACGCTGAGACGACATATGCGGGAGCCTCCCTGCTGCATCGCGTAGCTGTCACGGCATACATACAACCAGAACCCGGATTACGTCATGCCCTACATTCCAAGAGAAGACCGCAAGCAATACCAGGATGCGATAAAGGAGCTCGCAGAAAAGATCCCCGAGGATCGCATGCAACGTCCCGGGCATATCAACTACATCGTCAGTCTTCTGCTCGACAGGGTCTATGGTTCGGAGATGCGCTACGCCGATCACAATGAGGCAATCGGAGTGCTGACATGCATTCAGTCGGAACTCTATCGGCGTAAGACTGCTCCCTACGAGGATCTGAAAATCAATTCAGAAGGCGACCTGCAGGATCTCTAAAGGGACTTGCGACCGCGCGCTACAACATTTTTCGCTCCGCTCCCGCAGGTGCAGGGAAACATCACGAGATGCCGCGAAGAATTAAAGGTGCACAACTACAGGTAAAACCTATGCCACGCGCACAAGCTCATTTAGTAGCCAGTACACCTATAAGAAAAAACCAGTTGAGATTCAGTTTGAAAAAATGCTTCGAACCGGTTCCGGCCCCTCTGCACCCATGAGGTAGAGCCCGTCATCACCGATACCAAAATCGGGTATGACGATCAGCCCCATGAAGGAGAGGGTCATGAACGGCGTCTTCATCGAGCCGTTGGTAAGGGTCTCTGAAACAATCTGCTCGAAACGCGCATATTGTTCAGCGACCCACTCGATCGCTCTGTCCGACATCAATCCACAAATTGGCAGAGGAATGACCTCTGCATAGTCGTCACTTATTACAGCGATCCCCCCTCGTGCTTCGATCACGAGGTTCATTGCTCTCGCCGCCATTTCTCGGTCTGTAGCAAGAAAAAGCGGTGAGTGACGATCATGCGCTGGTGATGAAACCATCGCAAAGCGTTTCTTGATGCCGAATCCGTTCAACAACATCACCGATGGCGAATCCTCGTTCGTGTAGCGGTTCAGGCTTCCCACGAGCGCAAGATCCTGCTCAAAGTCGGCTTCCACCAGGCCATCGCGAACCTGAACATCAAAGTCCACACCGGTTTTAATGAGTGAACCCTGCGTTGCACAGATTACTTTCGCCGTGGCCTGTGCATCACCTGCCCCATCGGAGCTCTCGCTAGGGTAGCGCAGACGAAAATCGTCGGCAGTCACCGGGGTCTTTCGAGCCCAGGTAGAGTCCGTAATGCCGATCTCCGGAGTGAAACCCTCAAAGAGCGCTTGGTCGCCACTGGCTATCAGCTTGCCACCAACCCAGACGGAGCCCACGCGGATATCGCGTACTCTCTGCGTAGGGTTTGGAGCAAAAGCAGCCATGCCACAGTCCACCGTAATCGGCAGCTCGACGATATCAGCGGGATCCCCTTCACGAAGGAGTCCGCCGACGCCGTAGTGCACGCGCGGGTTGTAACACCAGGCCTGCAGAACATTGCGAAGGGGAACGCCCATCTCAATGATGGCATCGCGCGCCATGGAGAAGGTTCCGCGACCTGCGACAAGGGCGTCGGGATGAAGATCGTCAGTACAGA
The DNA here is from genome assembly GCA_030433295.1 of bacterium. GTDB lineage: Bacteria > Bdellovibrionota_C > UBA2361 > SZUA-149 > SZUA-149 > JAUIMJ01. Next base: position 10,066 of record JAUIMJ010000089.1, read on the forward strand.
AGCCACAGAGCTCGGGATACTCCAGCAGGAGTCGCCAAAGCGCACGAAAGTCATCAGCAGCTGAGCCACGACGAATCCAGATCTTAACGCCGAGCGCCGCCTGGTAACGAGCCTCAGGAAGCTCAGTGCACTCATGGTTGGTAGAAACGTCAAGGTCGCGAAAATACAGCCTTGCAATTTCTTCATTGGCCTTCACGCAGTGGCCATCCACCGGCCTTCCATACGACTTCGCACAGTCCACAAGCGCCTGGGTGTATTCAGCACCGTAGGCATGGGGAAGGTACGCCATCAGCTCGGCAAGATGAGTGCAGCCATAGTCAAACAGCTCCCTCACCTGCTGCACCCCGAAGGGTTCAGTGCCGACTTTTTCGAATCGAGGATCGGATGGTACGGATGAGGGCACGCCGTGCGCATAGCGCAGTGGCGTTTTCTTGCTCACATCGATGTTCCACTTCACAAAGTCCACGCCACCGGCATTGGCCGCCTCATGAAAGTCAGTGACCAGCAGGGTCACCCCGCAGCGTGCGTAATACGGCGCACTCTGCGCCGTAGTTACTGTGTTCGATTCGGGATGCACGTGAGCGTTCACACCGCCGGGAACAAGAACGACATCGGGAAAGTTCTCCGGAATGCTTTCATGCTCCCAGATTGAGGAAATCACTCCGTTCGTGACCGTGATGGTCACCGGGCAAAGAGAGCCCTGCGGATCCCACTGAGGCGTTCGACCGATGGTCCAACCGGACACGCTCCAGCTATCAGAATTGCTTGGCATAGGTATATCCTTAAAAAACAGTACGAGTAGTCATGCAACGAGCGCAGCCACTGCGCTCGCTGCAATACATCTCTGCGTTCTACCCCGGCAGGAGAAAAGTAAAAAGAACGGTGGCTTCGGGAGCAAAATGGGGATTTAGCGTATCACAGGGGAGAATTAAACACCATTTTAGGGTCACTTAATAAATCTCAAGGATTACTTGTGTTTACTGCGGCCGACGCCCTATCGACTATGTCGAAAGAATCTTCAGACCGCGCAATTTCCTTCCTATCGAAGAATGCTTATTCCCGCAGATCACTATGGATGCGCAGAAAGAGGCGGTCAGAATTCAAACCTTGTGAAAGTGCCGTTCTTCCATGCAGCATGCGATGGTTGTCGCAGCCGAAAAGCTCTCCGCGATGCATGGCGCGTCGCTGCACCAGCTTCCGGGCAGTATCGATGAACGCTTGCAGCGAGTCATTGATTTGCCCCTGGATGAGGTCCTGTCGGAAGCGAATGCGAAACGTTCCCGCCACTCGAGAGAGTAAGGGAGCCGTAAACGTCGTCTTCCGCGGAGCGTCCCTGTGTGACATAAAGACCAGCTCATGCCGCTGAAGATCCGCGCGCTGTTCAGCCTCGAGCGCATCGATAACATCATAGCCATCGACAAACAGACTATCACCTCCTCCGCCAGAGTCAGGATTGACACAAAGAAGAGAGGCGACACGCGGCGGTTCAGGCACCCAGCAGGTATCCGTGTGCAGATCAAACGTGTCACTGCCTCGAAACGAATGCGGATCAAATCCCTCCTGGGGTTCAATCCTGATTACTCTGAATCGACGCTGACGCGAAGTGCTCCCCATCGGCGGAACGCTGAACGTTTGTACGAGTGATTCGAGCGCTGCCTCCGGATTGTCACCCAGCTCCAGCGTCTGGAAGAAAAAGCCAGAACGTGCGAGCAAACTTTGATGAGTATTTGCAGACATGATGCCTCCTGCGAAAACGTGTGAAAACGTGTTTAGGGCGCGAGCCACGATCCCTCTTTCAATGATGAACGGATCGCGACAGGCGAAGCGCTTCTACTCATGGAACATTGCTGATTCGAGGCGGCATACAGGGTGCATCCTGCGGCACCGCATTCGGCACTAAGGCGGCAGAGGCTGGGAAGAGAGCAAGATATGTAGTGTCCCGAGATAGCGGGCTAAAAGGAATAGTGGGCAAAAATTGAAGAATCGTCAAGAAATCGGACTCAGAATGGTCGCCAGCGAGAGGCTTTCAGGCAGGATGATCACGTATTGTTACGCTATTGCCTGATTTATCTTTTCAACGAGGGCCTGAGGCACATAGGGCTTCTGAAGATATCCGGCTAAGCCGTTGTCATAGAGAGAGCCCAGATCTGCCGTCTCACTGTAGCCGCTGCTGATGATAATTCTTGCTTTGGGTCGCAGCTTCTTTATCTCATCAAACACTCTGTCACCACCGATATCAGGCATGGTGAGATCCAATAACACCGCGCTGATGCTATCTGCGTGCTCCGCGAAAACATCTATTCCCTCCTGCCCACTCGCCGCAGTCAGTACGGCGAATCCAAAATGCTCCAGCATCTGCTGCGCAAGCTCACGGACGGATTCCTCATCATCAATAACAAGGATCACTCTGCTCTCCCCTTCATTCGGTGAAGACTCCTCCACGCGGAGAGAATCACCTACTCGGGTATCATTCTCTTCGCCTGCGGGAAACAGAACCCTGAATCGCGTTCCTCTTCCGGGCTGACTGTCGACAAACAGAGCTCCCCGGTGTCGGCGAACGAGCCCGAGCACCGAGGCCAGACCCAGGCCTCTTCCGCTGGTTTTGGTGGTAAAGAAGGGATCAAAAATCCGATTGATAGTCTCCGTATCCATGCCACAACCACTGTCTTCAACCTCTATATACACATATTCGCCGGGCTCAATTTCATCACCTAGTATGCAGGAATCAAGAAACTGCGCATCAGCCTGCATAAGGCCGGTGGCTGCCCGAATGTTTCCGGCCTCTCCGCCGAGAGCATCGGAAGCATTGGTAAGGAGATTCATTAAAATCTGGCGGACCTGCGTGGGGTCGGCGTGTATTCGAGGCAGATCCTCTGCATAATCAGCAGTAACGGCTGCTTTCTTCGATACCACCGTCTCGAGTAACTCGTTCATTTCCGATGCGAGAAAGGACACGTCTATCGACTCTCTCTCAAAGCTCCCCTGCCCGGAGTATGCGAGCAACTGTCTGGTGAGCGCCGCCAAACGCTGTGCTGCCGTTTGTATATGGGCAACTCGCTTTTGCGCATCAACATTTCCCTCAAGATCGAGCAGGGCCAGCGACGCATTTCCTAAGACGCCCATCAACAGATTATTAAAGTCGTGTGCGATCCCACCTGCCAGAAGACCAAGACTTTCAAGTTTCTGCGCCTGCCCGATTCTCGCGCTCAGACGTTCATTTTCTTCCTTGGCCGCTTTTGCCTGAGTGATGTCCCGAAAAATAAGCACCGCCCCATTCAGCTCACCGGCCTTATTGCGCAGTGGGCGTGCCGTAGTACTCGTCCAACAACCTTCCGGGCGAAACTGATTTCGAATAAAAATTTCAACGTCATCGCTATTCTCACCACGCAAGGCTCGAAAGGTTGGCAAATCGTCCACCGGATACGGAGTAACTTTGTCAGCCAGATGATTACCGAATAACTTGGCTCGCTCTTTTGCCGGCAGTTCACTGAATCCGTACCCCAGTATAGACTCGGCCGTTTTATTCATGAGCAGCATCTTTCCGGTCTCATCAGTAACCAGAAGCCCGTCACCCACACTGTCAAAAATACCTTCCAGTGTCCCCAGGACATTGGTGGATTCTATTAAACGCGCATACCTCTGGTCCGCATACGCACGATCCTTCACCTGCGTAAGCACATCATCAAGAACTCGCGCATGGCGATCCGCTTCACTCTGATGCCGTGCTGGCGACTCGTAATATCGATTTTGAAAGAGGCTTCCATCGAGCAGCAGGGATGGAAACAGCGGCATGATGTTCAGCAGCTTTGTGGAAGAGAGCGGTCTGCGATCACAAGCCGCAACGACGTGTATGGGGTCCTTCTCACAGGATTTTATCAGCCGGGTACTGAAGTCGTTCAGATTCCTCAAACCCGATCCGTCTGACAGTATCCAGACATAGTCAATGACGACTACCAGGCCATCCTTGCCGGCGGATTGGGCCGCTGATAAAAAACGCCGGAGACCACGCAGGGCACCATCAGGGGTGAAGCCAAATTCATGCGCACAGAATTCGTCGATAGTCGTCAGACGGTCACTGTATTCGTCACCAAGCAAAGACAAATAGTCACGAGCAATCTTTCCCTCGCGTTCTCCGCTGATAAGAAATATTTCGTAATTCTGATCCTCGCAAAATGCACTGATTGCGGAGAGGCCCTGCCGCCGATCGTCTCCGCTGGAATACGGCCATAGCGAGTAGCTGGATTCGGTAAGTCCGATTTGCTTCTCGGAAAGCATCAGTTCCTCCTATCGAATAGATCCCGTCCCCACGGCTGAGAGCTGCCGACACGACA
>JAUIMJ010000416.1 GCA_030433295.1 bacterium
CCCCGAATCTGTTCGTCATATGCTTCAACCAGCTCGCAGAATGACGTCGCACGAAAGCCAGGATTATTTACGTCAGGGGATAACGAGGCAGTTCTATTGGTTGGGCCAATGGCACCTGCAACAAAACGCGGCTTACTGGGGTCCCGATGATTGAACTCCTCCACAACGGCTCGAGCAATTCTGGCAGACTCCACATTGAGCTCGTAGACGAGATTTTCTGTTTCATAATCGGCCTGAGAAATACTCGTCGAATTGAAGGTGTTGGTTTCAATGATGTCGCAGCCGGCTTCCAGAAATCCTCGATGAATTTCCGAGATTATCTCGGGCCTGCTCAGCGACAGGAGATCATTGTTTCCCTGAAGAGGACAGGAGTGCTCTTTGAAACGCTCCCCACGAAAATCCTCCTCCCCGAGTTCGTAGGTTTGAATCATGGTGCCCATAGCACCATCAACGAGGAGAACCCGCTCCTTTAGAATGTCCCTTAAAACGGAGAACAATTGAGCACCTTTTATGTCGTTTATGTTATAGTTCCGCACGCTGGAAGTGAACACCACGGGGCATACTTCCTGAAAAACCCCGAAATTCGGCATCTGCGGTAAGCGGGGCCGGTTTGTTTCGCTACATACGGCTCGCGCCATTTTCCATGAAAAACCGGCAATTATCAATTCTTATGCTTTTCGTCACCAGAGGTCCACTGATTTCCCGTTCTCTGACACAGGGACGATAATTGGGATGCACAAGGCGAAAACATTTGCTTGTATCGTGTTCACTATCTGCGATCTGAGGTTCGGGGAAGAATAATTCTTTCCCACATGCTAAAATGGGTGTCCTGATCTGGGCGGATAATCCCAGCCGACAGAAGCTGCAGACGGCAGATGCTGCATGAGAGGCCGAGTGGCACGGAAGAGTGTTTTGGCGATAGGGGCGAAAAGGAGCGAAGACCCATGAAGCATATTTTGGTTACAACCGATTTCTCGAAAGAATCCAGCTCTGCTTTCGACTATGTGAAGGATCTTATCGCCCTGCACAAAGATGAGAACATTCGCTGCACCGTCCTTACAATCCTCGAGGACTTAAGCACCGGTAGTGCGCAGTTTCAACTTGCACTTGCCGTTCTCGACAGTCATGGAATTCGAGATGAGCTCCATCAGCAGTCCAAAGATAACCTCGAACGATTGATTGAGAAGAACTTTGAGGGACCGAATGTTGAGAAAGCTCTCATCCGAGCCAAGCAGGCTGTACATCTGGAAATACTCGAGTATGCACGAACGAATGACGTGGACCTCATTGCAATCGCAACCCATGGTCGCTCAGGAGTTGCCCATCTCGTACTTGGCAGTGTCTCAGAGCGTTTGATTCGAAATACTGACATTCCCGTCCTGGTAATCCCCGTAGATAAAACAAGCCCAGCTGAGAGATCGGCTGAGGATTAGGCTGAATCAGACCCCGGGCGTTTTTTACTGGCCCGATGCAAAGAGAGCACGGGTAGTATACCCTTCCACCTTAAAAAAATAATTCTAAGGAACATTCCTGTCACGAGCCAGGGGTTTCCCTGCTTTACTCTGGCCTCACAAATTGCGGCTTATTTTATTGAAGCATGTAGCGGAAATCTGCAGATCTAAGGATATGGAGTCCTGATCCTTAGAAGAAGGACTGCTGTTTGAATCTGTAGGTATGGGCTCAAAGCACGCGAAATCATGGAGCGGACACCACGTTGGAAAAGGAACTACTAGTGCTGGGATTAGGTGAAAATGCACGATGGAGTGAAATCTGTTGTGCGTACTCCCGTTTGCGACGCGTCTGGGACCCAGCTCGGTATCGCAGTGGGTCCGAGATGGAAAAGAAGGCCAGACGCAAAGAAAAGGAGCTTAGTGATGCCTACCTGCGACTTCAGGAAATCGTCGCCGGCTCTGAAGCTGAACTGAATTCTCTCGAACTACCTTTGATACGAGCCGGCAAGAACTCCTAAAGCCGACTACTCTCTCCAAACATGCCCGTCGGTATTACCGTGGCGCACGATATTGCCGTTCATCATGTAAATGACATCTTCAGCGATGTTTGACGCCAGATCCGCCACCCGCTCAAGTCGTTTTGCGATTGCGAGCAGAATAATGAGCTCTTCGGCATGCTCGGGGTCGGTCTTTACGACTTTAATGGTATTGTCGTAAATCTCCCTTAACAGTGCATCAACCGCATCATCCGCCTGCAGCACATCCAAGGCTATCTGCGTATCGGTTTCCACCAGACTGAGTAAGGCTTGTCGCAGCATGAGCTTTGTCTTGCGAGAAATGTCGATAAAACTATCGGGAACATCTCGGTAGCCCAACTCATCCAGTCGCTTTGCCCGAACGGCGATGTTAACGGCTAGATCACCAATACGCTCGAGGTCGTTGTTCATTTTGAGAACCGCAACCACAAAACGCAGGTCGCTGGCCACGGGCTGATGCAGGGCGAGGATCTTCAGGCACTCTTCCTCAAGGTCAACCTCGCGGGAATCCACCTCATCGTCTCCCTGCACCACCGCTTCTGCCGCCTCAAGGTCATTCTCCACCAGAGCAGTCATAGAAAGACGGACCTGGTTTTCAACGAAGCGACCAAGCTCCACAATGATACTTTTTAAATTATCAATTTCACG
>JAUIMJ010000090.1 GCA_030433295.1 bacterium
TACTATTGGTCTCTTTCACCGCGATGTCGCACAATTTGACGGTGGTGATGTAATGCTCGTCGCTGCGGCTGCGAACCAGATCGGACTCGCGGCGCGTCAGGCGGACTTGTTCTCGGCGTATAGACGTCAGACCAAGAATCTGGCAGCACTCTACCGACTCAGTCATGAGCTATCGGGCTTCCTTTCTACTGAGGAAATTTTCCAAAAGTCGTTCAGTATTATCCGAGACGAGTTGGGATTGCGACGCCTTTGGTTGGGTCTCTTAAATGAAACCGGAACCAGAATAATAGGGCAGGCTGCCTATGGCCCTGGATGGAAAAAGAGATTGGTTGAGATTAATGTAGAAATCTCGGGCCGTGATCACCCGATCGCGCAGGTCGTGCTCGACCGAAAAGCGGTCATCATTGATGATCCGGAGAAAGTATTAAAGGAGTTTGGTGTAAAGCGCTTTGTCTCCCGCTTTTCAATCGATTCGGTCGGACTTGTGCCTCTGATATCGGGAGGTCAGGTGCTCGGGGTTCTGGTCTTTCAGCCGGGTGCTGAAGAGTCTCATTTGGATCAGGAGGAGCTTACCCTACTTTCGAGTCTGGCTTCTGAAATTGCCTCTCGGGTCCTCGCAAAGCGGCTGGAGGAGCGAATTGGTTCGAGTGAGAAGATGAGAACGGCAGGCCTTCTTGCAGCGGGGATTGCACACAATTTCAACAACCTGCTGCAGGCGATTCTCGGACAGGCCTCCCTTCTTGAGATGCAGAGCGACAACAAGAAGCAGGTGTCTCGTGCCGCAACTATCATCAATGACTCGGCGACAAAAGGAGCCTCTCTGGTTAAGCAGTTGCTGAGTTTTGCTAATCTTGAGGAACCCAGCGCGGAGGTCTGTGACATCAATGCTGTCATTGAACGCTCCGGTGCATCCTTTCAGCGTATTCTTAGTGATTCTCAGACCCTGGAGTTTGCTCTCTCTGGTGCCCTGCCAAGAGCCTTTGTTGACTCGAGACAGGTAGTGCGGGTTCTGGAGTCTTTGCTGAAAAACGCTCGTGAGGCCATGGGCGTTAATGGCGAAGTGCAGATTTTTACAGACTCAATCACAATCGACCGTAAGAGTCCGCATTTTGAAGTGCCGTATGGAGAATACATCCGTATCGGGGTTCGCGATAACGGCATCGGGATGACGGCCGAAGAAAAGAAACGCTGTTTTGAACCATTTTTCACGACGAAAGATGTGGACCCGAGTTCGGGGCTTAGTATGTCGGGAGCCGGTCTGGGGTTAGCTGCGGCCTTTGCCCTGGCAAGAAAGAACGGCGGGAGACTTGTTGCAGATAGCAGGAAGGGGCACGGTTCGGTTTTCACCCTCTACGTGCCCGTTGCTCCCGATGTTTCGGCCGGGGTGGACACTGAGGAACTGGAGGATGTCGTGGACCTGCCGCCGCCGGAGCGTGCTCAGGTACACAAGCGGGGATCCGGAAACCTGCGTCTCGTCAGTCCTTCAAACCTTCAACCAGAGGTTGAGCGAACAAAGTCTGGTGCGAACGCTACAATTGGCAAGCGGGCGAACACAAAGTCGGGTAAGCCGGGAAACAGAAAATCGTAAGCCGCAGGGGATGTAAGGGTATGCCTAAAAATTCTCCGTCAAAACGACGCCATCTGGCGACGGCAATTGACTATGATCCCAAACGGATGAGGGCCCCGAAAGTCAGTGCCCATGCCCAGAGAAACATCGCCCTTGAGATGAAGCGCATTGCCCGCAGATATGGCGTTCCCGCGGTCAGGAACAACGAACTTGTCAAAGAATTGCACGCTGTTGAGGAACAAAGCAGTATTCCCGAGGACCTGTATTCCTCCGTTGCCGATGTTCTGGCCCGCTACACGAGAAGGCGATAAGGCATCTTTTGAATCGTCTACTCCTGAGACATACTCAAATTCTATTGACGCAGGTCTTGTACATCGTTGATTATGTGCCTGTATCTGCGCCTCAGAGTCATAGTGCTATTCACCTTTAATTACCGAGTAAAATGCCCTGCTTAATCAAACTTGAATCAGTGGACGAAACTCCGGTTGAGATCATCCAGATCGACCAGGGTTCCATTCTCATAGGTCGTGAGCCAGAGAATCACGTTGTGGTTGATAGCGAGTCTGTATCCAGACGTCACGCGGCTTTGCATGAAGCTGGTGGTGTGTGGGTGTTTCAGGATTTTGAAAGCACAAACGGCAGTTGGCTCAACGGCGTGCGATTGACAGGCGGGGTCTTCAAACCCCTTCGCAATGAGGACGTCATTCAGCTTGCCGACTTTCCCATGCGGTATCGTGTGCAGAACCCAGGTGCTCAGGAGTCTTTTGATGCTGCTCCCTCAGTGCTGGTGTTTGATGAAGGGGGACAGTTTCGTTCGATAAGCTTTCTGGAGGGAACGCCGTTTTCAATTGGCGGGCCCGGTTCGACCCTGGAGCTTGGTGGGGACACCCCGCTTCTGAGGATAGGTCGCAGTGCCGCGGGTGGCGTGGAGCTGGTAATCGAGCCCGACGCTGCTCAGAACGGAGGAGTGGTCTTGAACGGCTCCCAGGTTCAGGGTGCCTGTCGTCTGAGCGATCGCGATGAAATTCGTTTTGCTGGATTCGTATTGCTCGTCTGTGACGTTTCCTCATCAGGGCAGGATCTCTCTCGTTCGGCGATGATGCAGCAGAGCACCGCTCCGCAGGCCGGTTCGCATGTGCAGGCTCAGGCACATGCCAATCCTCAAAATGATGCCTTTCGGGGCTGGGACTCTGATGCTGACCGGGGAGGCGCAGCGGGTTCTAAGAAATTCGTGTTCGGGACCAGTCCGGATGAGAATGAGGTTACCTCAACCATGAATTTGGCGGGGGGCTTTGACTTTGACCGCTCCCAGTCACAGGGTGGTGGCTTTGAGATGAGTATGTCTCAGCGCTTTTCCCAGGCTGTCTACGAAGCAGAAAACCAGCCCCAATCAAAACTCAAGGAGACTATGATGGCCGTATTTGGCGTACTGGTCTTCTGTCTTATCATTGGTTTCATGGCGTATTTCGCCATGCAGTTCATGTAGTCGCGACCGTATCTGGCTATCGTCTAAAGCCCGGGCCTGTATCAGGCGCTTGTCTCCTGTAAGCGGAACGATGCTGAAATGAGCAGAGACCCGTCCTCGGGTCGTTTCACTACAACCTGTACATCCAATTGTTTAGCCAGATGGGAGGCGATGGTGAGATTTTCCGACATGCTTTCATCCGCGACATCAGAACCCGCTCCGAGATGCTGTTCCATACCGCCCCGGTTAGCTTCGGAGCTTGGCACTCTCACTTTGTAGTAGTGGGGTAGGTATTTTCGGTAAAAGTGCAAAGACAGGGGAGAAGCCTGCAAGGGAATATCGAGCTTGCGCTTAGCCTCAAGAGCAAGTTCAACCAGGCCCGGCTCAGAACCACCCCCCGCGTAGACGAAATTTGACCGCACGGTGGTTAGCCCGAAGGGGCCGGCAAAGTCGGTGCATTCAAGCAAAAGATGGCTGAACACCCTCAAAAAGTTTGGCTTGCTTATCTTCAGTAGCGCCGGTGTTTTCGCCCCGATGACTATTTTCGATGATGAAACGATAAGGGGATCCACAATCTCCACCGATCGGCTGATACCGTTCAGAAGATCTGTCTGCATGGCGTCCTGATGCTGTTGAGGGTGTGAGCGAAAGAAGTCTTCCTCAAGGGCTTTATACGTTTGGATAACCTCTTTCCCACTACCTGCTTTGCTCAATCGTCCAAAAAAAAGGTTCGAGATAGGTCAGGTCGTGGAACACACTGACCAGAATTTCCCGTATCTCGTCATCATCAGTATTGAGCCTGACGCGCTTGGTGTAGGCCAGAGCCTTGAAGGAACGTCCTGCGCTGGTGAGGAGTTCCAACTCCCGAACATTGGTCGGGCGCAGAGCGGCGCGCGGATCCGAGTCTGGCTTGTGCAGCAGCTGTGGGTCGAGAATCTGGTCGAGAATCTCTCGATGTGCTGCCAGGGGTTCCCCGGCTTTGAGTTTGAGCGTTTCGGCGGCATTTGCCGTAAGCTTCAGGGGAGTGCCGTCCAGGTCTGAAATCAGCGCCGCAATGTCAATCTGACCAATTGCGTCGATGGTGATAGCAGTAATTTGGTCGGAATCGCTGCAACTCGAGCTGGCCGGGGTCACATCCTTCATTGGAGTCCTGCTGGATTTTCCTTTAAATAGCGCTTTCGCTTTTTCCTGAAAAACATTTGTATAGTATGTATACGCTCGCCCGCGCGAATAGTTTCTCAACAGTATTGGCAGGCTATTCTAATCTATAGCATGTCGCTTGGCACGAAAATACCGTGTCTTTACCGAGCGTTGTAGAGAAGATTCTCGCCTTCTCCCCGGAGTCCTTCGGCGGAGGGCTTAGCCGGGGAAGAGCAGGTAACGATAGTGAATCGTTCCAGTAGATAGAACCGAGATATTGAGGACGTTGTGAAGAGAGAAGTTCCCAAGAAATATAAGCATACCGATGTTGAAGCTAACTGGAAGGAATTCTGGGACAGCGAAGGTGTATACGAGTGGGACCCGAGTATCGACAGAGAGCACACCTTTATTGTCGATACGCCTCCTCCGACCGTCTCCGGCTCCCTGCACGTTGGGCACGTCTTCAGTTACACGCACACCGATCTCATCGTGCGCTTTCAGAGAATGCTCGGCAAGAACATCATGTATCCAATGGGCTGGGATGACAATGGGCTTCCAACGGAACGACGAGTGCAGAACACCTTTGGCATCACCTGTAATCCTCGACTTCCGTATCAGGAAGACTGGAAACCGGAGCAGAAATCCGCAAAGCAGAAGAAAAAGCCGGAAGAAATTTCTCGACAGAATTTCATTGATGCCTGTGACATCCTGACCAAGGAAGATGAGAAGGCGTTCGAAGATTTATGGCGTAGCCTCGGTTTGAGCGTTGAGTGGAAGCAACAGTACGCGACTATCGACGCCCATTGTCGACGGGTGTCTCAGTATTCTTTTCTCGATCTGGTAGAGAAACAACTCGTGTATAGCGAGGAGTCTCCGACGATGTGGGACGTCGGATTTCAGACTGCACTAGCTCAGGCGGATGTTGAAGATCGCGAGAAGCCAGGAGCCTATCACGATATTCGCTTCGCCGTTGAGGGGGGAGGGTCGTTTACCATCGCCACCACGCGACCGGAATTATTGGTCGCCTGTATCGCCGTTGTCGCTCATCCATCCGATGAGCGTTACCAGGGGCTGTTCGGCAAATCTGCCATAACGCCGCTTTTTGGCGCAAAGGTTCCCATTACCCCGTCTGAACATGCGGATCCGGAAAAAGGGTCTGGCATAATGATGGTGTGTACCTTCGGTGACGCTGCTGATGTTGAGTGGTGGAAAACCTCATCATTACCAATTAAGCAGGTCATTGGGCGCAATGGTCGCTTCGAGTCTGTGGATTTCACCAAAGAACCCTTCCTTTCCATTGATGCTCCCCGAGCGGCAGAATCGTACAGCGAAATAGATGGAAACAGCGTGATCGGCGCCCGCAAGAAAGTAGTGGAGTTGCTTGCTGAGGAAAACTCAGGGTTTGACGAGAGTGCTCCCGCGCTCATTGCTGAGCCACGCGCCATCGAGCATCCCGTTAAGTTCTACGAAAAGGGTGACCAGCCTTTGGAGTTTGTAACTACGAGACAATGGTTTATCAAGATACTTGAGCACAAAGACGCTCTTCTCGAGCAGGGTGACAAGATTGACTGGCATCCCTCTCACATGAAAACCAGGTATAGCAACTGGGTGCGTGGGCTCAATTACGACTGGTGCATAAGCAGGCAGCGCTTTTTCGGCGTTCCTTTCCCCGTCTGGTATCGACTGGATGAGAAGGGGCTTGCGCAATATGATTCACCTATTTTTGCTGATGCAGCGCAGCTTCCGGTGGACCCCCTTGCTGAGTGCCCCGAGGGCTTTACTGAGGAGCAACGCGGTGAGCCCGGAGGTTTTATCGGGGACCCTGATGTAATGGATACCTGGGCAACATCATCTCTGACGCCGCAGATCGTCAGCCATTGGGGGGCTGATGAGGCGCGGCATGCTAAGCTTTTCCCCATGGATATGCGTCCGCAGTCCCATGAAATTATCCGGACCTGGGCATTTTATACCATCGCGAAAGCCTGGATGCATGAGGGAGAGATTCCCTGGCGAAATGTGGTGATAAGCGGTTGGATTCTGGATCCGGATCGGAAGAAGATGAGTAAGTCGAAAGGCAACGTCGTGACTCCAGGTCATTTGCTCGAACAGTATTCCTCTGACGCCGTTCGGTATTGGGCATCACGGGCTCGTCTCGGAGTTGATACCGCGTATGATGAGAATGTGTTCACTAACGGTCGAAAGCTGGTGATGAAACTATTCAATGCCAGTCGTTTCGTACATGGCCAGCTCGAAGCGTTCGGGGCTGAGAATATTTCTCTGGATGCCGTCACCCATGAGTTGGACAGGGCACTCATTGAATCGATGCGGAGTGTTGTAGAAAAAGCAACAGAGAGCTTTCTGGCGTTCGATTATGCGCAGGCTTTAAGTCAGGCTGAGGCCGCCTTCTGGTCCTTTTGTGACAGCTACCTCGAGCTGGCCAAAATACGAGCCTATAGTGAGGAAAACCCATCAGGGCGGGCTTCTGCGGTTGCCGCGCTTGAATGGTCCCTTAGCGTTTTTCTACGTCTCTTTGCGCCTGTGCTCCCCTATATTACTGAAGAGGTATGGTCGTGGCATTTTGCCGATTCGGGGGAAGCCAAAGACGGGCGTTTAGCGTCTATACACAGAGCTGCCTGGCCAAGTGTTGAGGAGGTCACATCCGTGCCTGCGCCGACACATGCGTCTTCGTTTGAATGCGCCGTCGAGACCCTTGCTGCGATACATCACGCGAAGTCAAAGGCACAGAAGACCTTGAAATGGCCGGTGGAAGCTCTTGCCGTGCGTGGAGATGCAGGGTCCCTCGCTGCGCTTCAGGCCGTTCTCGATGACATAGGCAGTGCCGGACGCGTTTCGCCTGATGCCTTTTCATTTACTGAGTCCTCGGCCGAGAATTCCACGGGTAGATTCGAGATTGAGGTTGAGCTTGCAAACGAGATGCTTGAGTAGCTGTAGATTCCTAAGCATTCCAGCATAACCGACGGGTTAGCTTCGTCGGTGAAGGAGATTCATGAGAGGAGAGGAGAGAGCTTACAGAAGGTATGCAGGAAGAGAGGCATGCCCATTTTTTGGCTGCCTGCTCCTGTTGTTCCTCTGCCTGCTACATGGATGTTCATTCAAAGGAGAGATTAACCAGAAAGAGTTTGCGCTTTTTCTGACAGAAATGGATACCAGGCGAGACTACTCAGTCACCCACGCCGCCTCACAGGTGAAGTTATTGATAGCGGCTCTCAAGCATGAGTCCGCGACGGTTCGATACAATGCGGCCCAGGATCTTCGTGGCATGGGCGAAACCTCATTGCCCGCAGTGCCTCAGTTGATTATGTCTCTCAGCGACAAAAACAATCTGGTATCGAGCATGGGCTATCGAGCGCTTGAGGCAATTCCGCTGGAGAGCGCAGCTTCCACAGTCCAGTTGAGTGCCGAGGAAGTGATCTTTGAGGAGCTCAAAAAGTCGACTTTGCGTGCGTCAACTCAGAAGAGGCTATTGAAGGTCCTTTCACGGCTCCCGAATATAGGTGGCGGGAGATATGAAGGCCTACGCCATTCTCTCACTTCGGGGTCACCGAAAGTAAGAAAACAAGCCATACTGATTCTCTCGCGCTCTGAGGAAGACATCGATGAGCGCCTTCTCGCCGATTTGGAAGATACCGCCCCTCGTATCCGTGCCGGAGTAGCGCAGATATTAGGACGAAGGAACTACACCAGAGCAATTATCCCTTTGAGACAGCAGTTGTCGGACCCCGCGGCCGAGGCGCGCTGGGGGGCGGCGATAGCGCTTGCTCGGATGAAGCCACAATCTAAGAGTCAGGAGGTCAGAGACCTGATTAAGAGCGCCCATAGCGGGGGCTATCAACAAAAAGAATGTGCAGAGTTGTTACTTGCGTTGGGTGAGGGCGCGTATTTGAATGCACTCAAACAGGAGCGGATTGCGCGCAGAAGCGCCGCGCGAACCGCCAAAACACGTTCCAGTAAAAAGAACGTGACCAAAGCAGTCGCGGTCGTGAAAAAGAAACTGAAGGAACGACAGAAGGCGAAACTAAAGTCGAAGAAAAACTCCGCCCTGGTGCGCAAGGAGATCGTTCGTTACCGCCTGGCCTTGCGAGGTGGCAATGTGGCTAAAAAGCGGCAGGTCATCTATGCACTTAAACGACTCGCTCCTTTTTATGGTTCCGCAGCCACGACCCTCATTTCTGCCTTGTCGAACCCTGATGCCGCTATCAGGGCTGAAGCCGCGCGAGCAATTGCTGAGCTCAGGATGTCCAGGGCGGTTGATGAACTTGCCATCCATGCCATGGAAGATCCCGATCAGCAGGTCCGACGATTCTCTGCAGGTGCTTTGCGGGCAATTGATTCTGCGACCGCCAGGGAAGCGGTAAAGCGACTGCCTCAGGGTCTTGGCAAGGAGGCCATGCCCGAGCCAGAGGAAGAAGTAAGTCCTCTCGTGCGTTGTAGCGAACTGGTGGCCCTCTGCAGACTGGCGTTGCAGGAGCTCGGTGACCTTGGCAATGTTCTTAATTCCAATGCCGGAGAATGTGCCTGGCAGATTCAGGCGGGATGTTAAGGGGTATTGTTCTGAGAGAAGAGGGACAGATGAGAAAGCTTTTGACGCGTCGTAGATCAGGTTTCGCGTATCCAATCGCTCGAAGGGCATTGCTCGTCCCGGGAGTGCTGTTTTTTCTAACAGCGTGTGCAATCCCAGGTGGCTTGAACACCCAGGTCGTAGTTTCGGGACAGTTACTTGATGCACAGGGGCGAGCGCAGAGCGGTCAGGCGATAGAACTAACACTGCCCGCTGAATACGGGATGAGTGAAATCGACCATGAGCACGGCTCCGCAGAGGAGTTTGGTCGAAGGGCGCAAAAGAGAACCGCCGTAACGGATTTCCTCGGCTCTTTTTCTGCCGAGTTCACCCCGGTCGAATACTCTACCGCCTGGTGGGTTTTACCGCCCCTTGGCCGCTTTCCTCGGCTCCCTCCTGAGCCGATGATTTTAATTCGCGTAATGGATCAACCGTCTACCTGGTATCAGGTTCTCCTGAAGGACGGTGATATCGTCTATACTATTCTTACATCCAATGCCTCGGGTCTGGTGCCCGCTCGAAAAAATGCGATGCGCCGCCGGATCTCGGGAAAGCCAGGGATAGAAGAGCGAGGGGATATGAACGTCTGGGTGTCCGACCTGCGGATTCGTGGAAAAGGGAGTTCCTCCCCTTAATGATTGCGTACAGTTTGTAAAGGGATAGTGGAGTAGGGCGGTGAAGCCGAAAACCTTGTCTATCGGGGACGACATTACACAGCTTGTGGCTCTGGCGTTGTCTGAGGATATCGGAAGCGGGGATGTAACAACAAATACCTGCATCCCAGGTGAATTACACGCCTCTGCGAGTGTTGTCGCACGCGAAAACTTTGTCGTCTGCGGACAGGAACTCGTTGCCTATGTCTTTGGGGAGGTAGACCTCGGGCTTGTATATCGTCCCCAAAAGTTGGATGGCGAGAGAGTTAGTGACAGAGAAATTATCGGTAGTGTGAGTGGTCCAATGCGCTCAATCCTCACCGCCGAACGCTGTGTCCTGAACTTTATGCAGCGCTTGTCGGGAATTGCGACCCAGACAGCGCATCTCGTCGACCTTATTGAGGGCTGTGGGGCACGTCTCTACGATACTCGAAAAACCACACCAGGCTGGCGGCGTCTTGAAAAATATGCCGTTACGGTTGGGGGAGCCTGCAATCACCGAGTTGGTTTGTTCGATGCCGTTTTGATTAAGAACAATCACGTAGACGCGCTTGGCGGTGATGTGGCTCAAGCTGTTTCTCGCTGCCGTGCTGCCGCCGCAGATGGGATCGAGATAGAGGTTGAAGTTCGCTCACTCGAGGAGTTGGTGCGTGCACTTGAGGCGAAACCGGACTCGGTTCTACTCGATAACATGACGCCGGAGCAGATCCGGGAGTGCGTAGAACGCATTCGAGGTACCTCGGGCACCGAAGTTGTGATTGAGGCGTCCGGGGGAATAGGACCTGAGACACTACGTTCATATGCTGAGACGGGAGTTGATCGCATTTCCCTCGGTATGCTGACCCATTCTGTTCGTTCCGTTGATATTTCCCTTTGGCATGACACAGAAGAGTAGGGGGCATACAGGATCTCATTCGGAAACGCTGCCTATGGATTTCTCTGAAGCAATTCACAAGGATTTTCGATACTGGCACCTCCCGCATATCACGCAAAGAGGGGTGTTTCACGGCTTTGGTGGCGCGACCCTCGACGTCCGCTACGGTAGCGAGCAATGGGGAACTGCCTTTCCGCAGGGGCCGGAACTACATCTGCTTGAGCAGGTGCACGGCAGTGCATACGCCCTGTGTGGCGAAGGCGGAAGTGTTCAGGAGGCCGATGCCTGGCTACAGGACTCTGAGATTGAGGCTGCGGCCTTCGGTATTCGTACCGCTGACTGTGTTCCGGTGTTGTTGTTTTCGCAAAAAGGCAATGCGGCTCTTCACTGTGGTTGGCGGGGGGTCCTCGGGGGTTTGCTGCCCCGTATCCTCGGTGAGTTTTCAAAGAGAGGGGTAGATTCAGAGGATATTCAGCTTGCGATAGGCCCTCACGCTCGAAGTTGCTGCTATGAGATTGGAAGTGACCTTGAAGCGAAAATTATAGAACAATCCCTCGTTTCTAGAGAAAAAATTATCCGGGATGAGGCAAACAGCGGAAAGATGTACTGCGAGCTTAGTGTCTTATTACGGGAGCAGGCGGGACGTGCGGGAATCAGTGAAAAGCACTGTTTCGAGCATTACTCCTGTACTATTTGCTCAAATGAATTTTTTTCCTTTCGTCGCCAAAAAGAGCTTGCAGGACGGCAGCTTAGCTTCATTTCAGCCAGAAATCTATCGGCGGAAACGAAGTAAATACAGGGGCTTAGCGATTTGAGCCATGTTTGACATGGCTCTGATCCAGCCTGCATACTTGATGGACCCTGCGCTTCATGCGCCAATATCAACAAGCGATGAGGGCCCCCCGAATGGAAAAAGTAGATCAGCAACTCCTAACAAAAGTCGCATCTATCAACCCCACGGTTCGCAGTCTCTATGCTCAGCATAGAAAACTCGAGAGGCGTGTAGCCTCCTTCGAGTTATACGCGAAATATTCCTCCAGCGCGGCGTTAAAACATCAGGAGTTGAAAAAACAAAAACTTCGGGGAATGGACACCATAATGTCTATTCTTCGGGAGTATAAAGCTGATTGACGCCCATTCTTATACTATAGGACATGAAGCTGATTGATATTGGTGGAAGGTGATAGACCATTCCACGCGCTAAGGCACAAATCTGCAATTTGTCTGAAAGTAGACACCTTTATCGCTCTTGTGTGATAAAGGTGTTTTTTTTTATGCATTCTTGATGGAGTTTCGATGAGTAATTCGAACGGCGATGATAGACAGATGTCCTCTGTCGTGCTGAAGGCAGATACTGAAGAGTTTACCGAAGATGGGCCGGTGATTGCTGTTGTTGGGGCGACGGGTGCGGTTGGCCGGGAGATGGTGAGTATTCTCCATGAACGACAGGTTCCCTGTCGCGACCTAAAGCTGCTCGCGAGTGAGCGATCTGCCGGGGAAATCATTGAATTTGGTTCCGCCTCCCTTACCGTTGAGGAACTGACAGAGAGTTCGTTCAAGGGTGTTGATATTGCCCTCTTCTCTGCCGGCGGATCATGCAGCGAAAAGTTCGGACCAATCGCGGCCGAGGCGGGGACGATGGTGATTGATAATTCATCCTTCTTTCGCATGGATGAGCGGGTGCCATTGATCGTTCCCGAAGTTAATGCAAAATCGCTCGAAGCCTACCTCTCGGAGCACCCGAGGGGTGGTATTATCGCAAACCCGAACTGCTCGACAATTCAGCTCGTCGTGGCTCTCAAGCCGCTCTCGGACGCGGCAGGTCTCAAGCGACTCATTGTGTCCACCTATCAGAGCGTATCTGGTGCTGGCCGGACTGGTATGGATGAGCTGTGGAACCAGACCCTTGCTGTGTACAACCAGGGGGAGATAGTCAGTGAGACATTCAGCCATCAGATTGCCTTTAACTGTATTCCTCATTGTGATGTATTTCTTGAAAACGGCTACACCAAAGAGGAGATGAAGGTTGTTCACGAGACTCGAAAGATACTTGATCTTCCGGACCTTCCCGTCACCTGTACCGCGGTGCGCGTACCCGTATTCTTGTCGCATGGTGAGTCGGTAAACATTGAAACAGAAAAGCATCTGTCAGCTGATGAGGCGAAGGATATTCTGCGTTCAAGTCCGGGGGTCGTCGTCGCTGATGAGCCGTCAGAGAACCTCTATCCGATGGCTAAGACGGTAGCGGGGACGGACGCCACCTTTGTGGGTCGTATTCGAGAAGATGAGTCTATCGAAAACGGGCTCAATATGTGGGTCGTGGCGGATAATTTGCGAAAAGGGGCGGCACTCAATGCGGTGCAAATCGCAGAATTGCTTGTGACCGCGCGTAAAGGGTAAGAGGCAAGCAGTTAGGCCCGTGCGAATTAAGTTGACGCTTGCATACGATGGCGCGAAGTTCTCGGGCTGGCAGATTCAGCCAGGGCAATGCACCGTACAGGGCGAATTGGAGCGAGCGCTGGCTATTCTCTTCGCCTCTGAAAGTAAAAAACAAGGAGGCGCGGATCCGAGTGATCCCATTCATGTGACCGGCAGCGGTCGTACTGATGCCGGTGTCCATGCTGTTGCACAGGTCGCCAGTTTTTCCTGGCCTGACACCGTCCCTCTTGATTGCGGATATCTTAAGCGTTCCCTAAATGGCATTACCCGGCGAGGTGTGTCAGTTCTTGCGGCAGAGGTAGTAGAGGATTCTTTCAGTGCGCGTCACGCGGCCCACATCAAATGCTATCGCTATGACTTTCTGTTGAGAGATGCGGCTCCAACCTATGAGGACGGTCTTGTGTGGTGGATACGTCCGGCAGTCGATGTCCCACGCATGAAGGAGGCTGCTGCACTGTTTGTCGGAACTCATGATTTTTCTGCCTTTCAGGCCGCGGATGGCTGTGCAGCCACGACGATTCGCAGTATCGAATCGAGTGCCCTGGAGGCGGGTGATAACTCCCTCCTGCATTATCGCATCATGGGTAAGGGCTTTCTGAAGCATATGGTACGCAGTATTGCCGGTACCCTGTATGAAGTGGGTGCCGGAAAACGCACGCTTTCCAGTGTCGAGAAACTACTCAGCGGAGGAGCCCGAGACGACATTGGACAGACCGCCCCGGCCTGCGGCCTATTCCTGGAGTCCGTGCGCTATCTGTAAGGGCCACGGCACTATGTGCAGACCGTGAAAGAAAGCTTAGTGGTTACAGGGTGTCGGGCTACTGAGATGTATTTTTCGAAAGGGTAAGAGCTTTTTTAGCAGATATCTGCCGGCTCGATCTGCCACACCGCTCTTCTCTATCGGGTATGTTGCAACAATTTCCCTTTCTCCGAGACGGTAGAGAATAGTCAGCGTGCCGCTTTTGCCCTCGTGTGCAAGCCGGTCGATAGCCTCCCGTTTCAGCATCTCAAAATCGAAGTGTGCATGTGCATATCCCTGATACACTTCAAAATCGCGCAGAAGGCTTTCTTCTGAGCTTTCGAGGAGGACAACGGGGTCCTGATAGCCATGAAACCATCGAAATGAACCGGGTACAAGCAGATGGTTTGCGTCGAACTCAGTACGCAAATTGCTGAACATGGATAGAGACAGTTCGGTTTTTAGACCCAGGTGAGGGCTCATTCCGTTGAGAAAGAGCAAGGCAGTAAACAATACCACTGTCCGCGAAGGGGGAGCAAAACGCAAAGAGGGAGAAGGCGTTGAAGTGCTGAGGGAATATCCTGCGATAAGGCTGGCCACGTAAAGGGTGTAGACGAGCCAGAGGACCGTGGGCACGAGGGCGAAGGCCAGCAGAAAAACGCAGAATACAATAGTAGCGGATTGAGAATTTTGTATC